>CBJNFW010000052.1:0-35521 GCA_966435935.1 uncultured Nocardia sp. | reverse complement strand
CGGGATCGGCTGGTACAGGACGCTGCGGCGAGACGCAATTGATCACCTGGCCGACACCGAGTGCACACGGCTCCACGCGTGGGTTCCCGCATCAATCATCCGGCGATGCGCCGGGATCGGCTGGTACAGGACGCTGCGGCGAGACGCAATTGATCACCTGGCCGACGCGGAGTGCGAACGGGCTTTCGCGCGTCACGTTTTCCCGCATCGGGCATCGGGTGCGCGACGGGGCGAATCGAATCGGTCGAAGGCGTCATTTCGGGGTGCGCAAGGGGGTGGTGAAAAAGTTTGGGGTCCTGGGGATATCGCACGTGACCGAGGTGCGACAGGACAGGGGTGAGCGGGGTGGGGACACGGGGTCGTCCTGGGTGAATGTCCTGTGGATCAGTGCTCGATTCTGTGGATAACCAGGGGTTTCGGCGATCTCGGCGCAGAGCCGTGCCGGGACACTGGTGCGCATGAACGTCTTTCGCCCACGCGGGCCGATGCTGCATCCGCGAGTGACGGTGCTGCGCCGGCCGTCGGGGACGGTGCAGTTGGGCTGGGATCCGGAGCATGCCGTGGTGCTCGAGCCGCCGGATGTCGCCGCCGATACCGTCGCGGAGTTCCTGCGCTTGCTGGACGGGCTGCGCAGTCATCCGCACATCGTCTGGCAGGCCGACGGTTTGGGGATCGGCGCGGACGAAACCCTCCGGATGCTGGCCGAACTCGATGCGGCCGGGTTGCTCGTGCACCCGCGATCGCTGCCCGCGCGGGTGCACCGGATCCATGTGCACGGCCGCGGGCCGCTGTCCGAGGCCGTCGCCACCGGCGTGCGTCGCCTGGGTCTGCGCCCCACCCGTTCGCGCGAATATCCCACGGCCACGGCGGCATCGAGCTGGCCCGCCGACGTCGTGGTGCTCGCGGACACGCTCGTCCCCGATCCGATTCTGGTGAACGACCTTGTGCTGTACCGGATTCCACATCTGCAGGTGCGCATGCGCGACGGTCGCGGCATCGTCGGCCCGCTAGTGCTGCCCGGCGGCACCAGCTGTCTGCGTTGCGCGGACCTCACTCGGCGCGATCTCGACCCGGAATGGCCGCATTTGGCAGCCCAATTGCTGGGCCGGATCGGCCACGGTTCGGCCGCCGCCATCACCGCGACCACCGCACTGGTGCTACGCGATCTGGAGGCGGTGGTCGACTGCGCGGCCGAACGCCCGCCCCGAACCCTGGACACGACACTCGAATTGGACCCCGACACCCATCACATCGCCCGCCGCCACTGGCCGATCCACCCGGCCTGCGGCTGCCGCCTGCTCCGCGCACCGGCCTGCCCGCCACCGAACTGCCCTGTCCCGGCCCCTCCCCCGCCTCGGCCTCGCAGCACCGGCTCGGGTCGCAGCACCGATACCCACGCCAACTCCAGCCGCGAAATCCCTGCGGCCGGCGACGAACGAATGCCGCGCGACTGGACTCTCGCCGACCGCCGCACCGTGGCGCGTCCGCCACGCGCCGACGCCTGTTCGCGGGCCCGCGACGACCGAAGCGGCCCGAGATGAGCGCATCGAATCCGGCGCCCGGCCCGCACTGCGCGCGCGGCCGGGCGGCATCCGGCCGCATGCTCGCGCGATGTGTGATCGCGCACAGCCGGGACCGCCAACCTGCCGCCGACGAAATACCGCTGCTCGCAGCGACTCGGCTGCGTCACGTGATCGATCCTGCCCGTCGACGGCGGATTCGCGGCCGGCGGACCGGACCGTTACCGCGAACGCGGGACGGTTGCCGCACCGGTTTGCCGAGCACTGTGACACATGCCACGTACAGGCCTTTTACCCAATTCTCATGGCACGGCGCGTGCCGAGTCGGGAATGATGGGGTTGTGTCTGAGATTGTGAGCCGCCGCTCGTCCCGTAATGCCAAGCTGGCCCGGATTCCGCTGGGAATCGCGGGCCGGGCTGCCGTGGGATTCGGTCGCAAGCTCGCCGGGGGCGACAAGCAGGAGATCAACGCGGAGCTGAATCAGAAGGCCGCCGAACAGCTGTTCTCCGTCCTGGGCGAACTCAAGGGCGGGGCAATGAAGTTCGGACAGGCGCTGTCGGTGATGGAGGCCGCGGTGCCCGAGGAGTTCGGCGAGCACTACCGCGACGCGCTCACCCGGCTGCAGGCCGCCGCGCCCCCGATGCCCGCCAATGCCGTCCATCGCATGCTCGACCAGCAACTCGGCACCGCATGGCGGCAGCGTTTCAAGGAATTCGACGACACTCCGGCGGCCTCGGCGAGTATCGGACAGGTGCACAAGGCGGTCTGGTCCGACGGCCGGGTCGTCGCGGTCAAGGTGCAGTATCCCGGCGCCGACGAAGCCCTGCGCGCGGATCTGAAAACGCTCAACCGGATGGCCGGAATGATGGGTTCGGTCATCCCCGGCGCGGATGTGAAACCGATCCTCGCCGAAATCACCGAGCGCACCGAGGAAGAACTCGACTACCGGCACGAGGCCGCGAATCAACGCCAGTTCGCCAAGGCCTTCGACGGCCACCCGCGTTTCCGGGTGCCCAAGGTGGTGGCCAGCGCGCCGAAGGTGATCGTCACCGAATGGCTCGATGCCACACCGGTTTCCGCGATCATCAAGCGCGGCGCCGAGGATCCGGCGGGCACTGTCGCGGAGCGCAACGCCGTCGGCGCGCTGATGGGCGAATTCCATTTCTCCTCCCCCGCGATCGTCGGCCTGCTGCACGCCGATCCGCATCCGGGCAACTTCATGATGCTGCCGGACGGCCGGCTGTCCGTGATCGACTACGGCGCGTGCGCACCGCTGCCCAACGGTTTCCCGCCGTTGCTGGGGCAGATGGTGGCCATGGCGGTGGACGAGCGCTTCGACGAGCTGACCGCGCTGATGTACGACAACGGCTGGGTCATTCCGGGCCGCACGGTGACTCACCAGGAGATCGCCGACTATCTGCGGCCGTTCACCGATCCGATCCAGGCCGAATCGTTCCACTTCACGCGCAAGTGGATGCAGCGCGTCGCGGGCAAGGCCACCGACATCAACCGGCCGGAGATGAAAACCGGTATGGCCCTGCAACTTCCGGCCGAACATCTGATGGTGTTCCGGGTGCTGGCCGGATCCATCGGCATCTGCGCGCAACTCGACGCGGAGATCCCGTTCATGAAGCTGATGCAGGACTGGGTGCCCGGTTACGTCGAACACCGTTCCGCCAGTTGATAATTCAGTCAATGGACAGATAAGGGCGAGCCCCGCATCTCCGGTCGAGATGCGGGGCTCGGTGCCGTCCCCCGGAAGTCGTCCGGCTCACGCCAGAGCGACCTTGCGCGGGCGGCCACGGGGCCGCTTGCGGGCGATCACGACGCCTTGGTCGAAGATCTCGCCGCCCCAGACCCCCCAGGGCTCACCACGATCCAGGGCAGCGCTCAGGCAGCCCTTACGGATCGGGCAGGAAGCGCACAGCGCCTTCGCCTCCTCCAGTTGCGCGGGGCTCTCGGCGAACCAGAGATCGGGGTTGCCGACCCGGCAAGGCAGGCTCAGGGAGACTCCCCGAGTGCGGGCAGCCGGGGCCACGGGTGTACGGCATGTCACGCGAAATGCGGTCGCGGTGGACACGTCTTGCTCCTTCAGCTCGTGCAGCGGTCATATGTTGTGGAAGCAACTGCGTTGTCTTCCGCGAAACCGGGGCCGTGGCTGAGGGCCGGTAAAACAATGGCCACGGTTTCGCTCGGTGCGATCCGTGGCCAGGAGGCTGGGGAGAGTTTCCCTACCTGAGTCGACTTCGGTGTCGACTCCTGATCACGGTCGCTGGGTGGGCCTGGCGGAGGTGGAATGCCTGCAGCAGATAGGCCGCCACGGGTGCGGCATCGACTGCGTAGGCACCGGCATTGGTGAATGCCGGGCGCCAGCTCCGCTCGAGCTTGTCCGTTTCGATTTCACGCTGCGGCGCTTGCAATTCGGCACCGAAAACGCTTGCAACGGAATGCCCGGTCCCCTGCATGGCGAGGACCCCCCGGGAGACGGACGCACCGGGAATCACCGACACGGCAATGCCGATCGGGGCGAAGTCGTTCGCGATTCCGTTCATTTCGTCTGCCTCCCTCCATAACTCGTTGTCCGTCGATGTACTGTGCGCGCGGGAAGTATCCTCCCGTTGCGTAGAACCCACCCTACGGGCGCGTTACATACCCGCACAACCCATTTTCTACCTGCAGTTTCAGGGGCTTGCAGCGGCGCGCGGAACGTGGTTTCGTCGGCGGTTACCGCGCTGCCATCCGGGAGCGCACGATCGCCAGCAACTCCGGGCCGAACTGCTCCCGGCGCAGTTGCCCCATACCGGGCACCGCGGCCAGGGCGTCGTCGGTCGTCGGCCACTGCTCCGCGATCGCGGTCAGGATGTTGACGCTGAGCACCGCGAACGGCTTGATCTCCAGCTCTTCGGCCTTGTCCCGGCGCCAATCCTGGAGCGCGGCCAGCAGCGCCGGATCGACCTCGCCCGGACACCCCGCACATCGTCCGAGCAACGTGTCGCGGGAGGCGAGCAGGGAGCGGCCGCATACTCGGCAGACCGGCAGCCGCTTGCCGCGCTCGCCACGGGGATCCGCGCGGCGAGCTACCAGGGAGGCCGGGGAATCCTCGGGGACCAGGCCGTTCAGGAAGCGGCTGCGCCGCCGGGAGCCGCGCGCGCCCTCGCTGCGGGCCAGCGCCCAGGTCAACCGCAGATACTCCCGGGCCCGGGTGACGCCCACGTAGAGCAACCGGCGCTCCTCCTCGAGCGCCGCCTCATCGGCGACCGTGCCGCCCTCGCCCAGCACGTGCGAGATCGGCAACGTGCCATCGGCCAGGCCGACCAGGAAAACCGCATCCCATTCCAGTCCCTTGGCCGCGTGCAGCGAGGCCAGGGTGACGCCCTGCACGGTCGGTGGATGGCGGGCCTCGGCGCGAGCGGCGAGTTCGCGCAGCAGCCCCGCCAGGGCCAGTTCCGGATCGGCCGCGGTGAGTTCCTCGGTGAGGCGGACCAGCGCGTTCAACGAGGCCCAGCGTTCCCGGGCCTGCGCACCGCTGGGCTCGATGGCGGTCAGGCCCAGACGGGCCAGGGCCGCGCGCACCAGAGTGACCAGTTCCGGCCCGCGCGCGTCCGGCAAGTCCTCGCGAGATGCGTTCTGGCGCAACGCTTGTACGGCTTGGCGAACCTCCGTACGCTGGAAGAAGCCCGCGCCCCCGCGCACCTGATACGGAATGCCCGCCTCGGTCAAGGCCTGCTCATAGGCCTCGGACTGGGCGTTGATCCGGTACAGCACGGCGATCTCCGCGGCCGGCACGCCCTTGCCCAGCAGTCGCGCGATGGCCTTGGCGACGCCGATCGCTTCCGCTGCCTCGTGCTCGTATTCGCCGAAGGTCGGTTCCGGGCCGTCGGGCCGCTGGCCGATCAGCTGTAACCGGGTGCCCGCGATCCGGCCGTGGGCCGCACCGATCACCCGGTTCGCCAGCGCCACGACCTGCGGGGTCGACCGGTAGTCGCGTTCGAGCCGGACCACCGTCGCGTCCGGGAAGCGGCGGGAGAAATCGAGCAGATATCCCGGACTGGCGCCGGTGAAGGAATAGATGGTCTGATTCGCGTCGCCGACGACGGTCAGATCGTCGCGGCCGCCCAGCCAGGCATCCAGCACCCGCTGCTGCAACGGCGTGACGTCCTGATATTCGTCGACGACGAAACATCGGTAGCGTCCGCGGAACTCCTCGGCAACGGCCGGGTAGTCCTCGAGCGCGGCCGCGGTGTGCAGCAGCAGATCGTCGAAGTCCAGCAGCATGCCCTCGGGCGCGGTCTTGAGCGATTCGTAGCCGGTGTACACCTCGGCGACCCGCTGCGGGTCGTACGGCGTCTCGCGCCGATGCCGCGCCGCGGCGGCGGCATAGTCCTCGGGAGCGATCAAAGATGCTTTGGCCCACTCGATTTCACCGAGCAGATCGCGCACGCTCTCGGTCGCGGTGGACAGGCCCGCCCGGTTCGCCGCCTGCGCGACGATCGGGAACTTGCTGTCCACCAGCCGCCACGGCACCTCGCCGACGACCTGTGGCCAGAAATAGCGCAGCTGACGCAGGGCCGCGGCGTGAAAGGTGCGGGCCTGCACGGTATTCGACGCACCGCCCAGTCCCAGCGACCGCAAGCGCCCGCGCAGCTCACCGGCCGCGCGCGCGGTGAAGGTGACCGCGAGCACCTGATCGGCCCGCACGTGACCGGCCGAGACCAGATGGGCGATGCGATGGGTGATGGTTCGGGTCTTGCCGGTGCCCGCACCCGCCAGCACACATACCGGCCCGCGGGGCGCCCAGACGGCGGCGGCCTGCTCGGGGTCGAGTCCGTCGAGCGGGCCTGCGGGCGGGGCGGGTGGAGCGGGCACGGGCTCCATCATGACAGCGCGGTCCGACAGATTCGCCGGGTGCCCGGCGGCCCGGTCGCCCAAGTCGCGCACCCGGCGAAATCTTCGGTAGAAAATGTGGTGACATGCCGATTTCGCCGGTGGCACACTGAATTCCTGGAGCGGACGACCATCAGCCCGGCGTGCGCTACAGTGACGAGCCGATGTGGCTCGAGAGTACAGACGGGGGTGTGCGGCGGTGATTCCGAATGCAGCACGGCACCTTTCGTCCACGAATGACACCAAGGCGGTCGACCGGTGAGTTATCCCCCGCAATCACCCCAGCCGGACGGCGAGGCGGCCAAACCGACCATCCACTATTCGGGACCGCCGGATCAGACGCCGGGAGGGGCGTACCCGCCCGCCGGGCAGTCCGCACCGGACAATCCGACCCAGCAGCTCAACCAGTCCGCACCGGACAATCCCACCCAGCAACCCGGCCAGTCCGCACCGGGCATCCCGTACCCCGCCGACCAGGCCACGCAGATGTTCGCGGGTCAGCAACAACCGCCCTACACCGCGCAACCGCAGCCCTATATCCCGGAACAGCCGTACGGCGCGCCCGCCCAGCCCTATACGGGTGACCAGGGGTATCCGCAGGCTCAGTATCCGGGCGGCCAGGGGTACCCGCAGGGCCAGTACCCGAGCGGGCAAGCGTATCCGCAGTACAACCCCGAACAGCAGTACCCGCCGACCCAGGGCTATCCGCCGGGGCAGATTCCGCCCGGTCAGATCCCGCCCTACGGCACCGGCGGCGCGCCCGGTTCGGGCGGCGGCGGAGGCACCAATATTCCGCTGGTCATCGCCGCGGTCGTGATCGCGCTGATCATCGTCGGCGTCGGCGGGTATTTCCTGCTCCGGCCGCATCACAGCGATAACAACGTCGCGACCGGCACCTCCACCACGACGGAGTCGACGACGACGACGACCGAGACGACCACCACCGCGCCCGAGACCACGACGACCGTCCCCGCCCCCGCGGACGAGTGGATCGCCGCTACCTACAACGCCGACACCCATCAGGTCTCGTGGGCCAAGAGTTCGGTCGGCTCCGACGACGCCAGCTCGCGCGCCAACTCCCAGTGCGGAACCAACTGCCAACCGGCGACCTGGGCGAAGAACGGCTGCGTCGCGATCGCCGTCGGCGAGCGCGACGGCTGGGCGGGGTCCTGGGGCGCGACCGCATCGGAGGCCGAATCCAAGGCCATCTCCTCGGCGCAGACGAACTTCAAGGTCAGCGGGCCGTTCCACACCTGGTCCAAGTGCGCAAGCGACAGCTGACCCAACGGCTAGCGATCGCGTAAGCGCCGCAGGTCGCGGGCGAAACCGGCGGCGTCGGCCCCGAGCGGGCCGAAGAATTCCCGGTCGCAGGCTTCCACGGCGGTGATGGCCCGGTTCACCAGCGTCACGCCCGCCTCGGTGGGGATCAGTGCCTTGGCGCGGCGGTCGCTGGGGTGATCGCGGCGCTCGAGCAGTTTCTTGTGTTCGAGGGTGCGCAGCACCTGGGAGGTCATCATCGGATCGGCGGCCGCGTGATCGGCCAGCTCCCGCTGCGTGACCGGCTCGCCGGCGGCGGCGCCGGCGAGCCAGGTGACCGCCGCGAGCAGCACGAACTGCACATGGGTGAGATCGAAGGGGGCCAGCGCCGCGCGCTGGGCGGCCTGCCAGCGATTGGTCACCTGCCACAGCAGCAGCCCGGGGCTGTCGTCGGCGCGGGCGAATTCGGTGTGCAGTGCGTTCACGCGGCGGCCATTGCCCGCGAGATCACCTCGAGGTCGTGCGCGCTGAGCTGGACCAGCCCGCGCCGGAGCACCACACCCCAGTTGGGTGCGCTGGTCAACTCGAGTTCCCCGCGCAACGTGTCGATCGGCACCTCCCGGACGCCGGTGTCGTAACTCACCGCGCGCCGCCACGGCCGGAAGCAACCGTCCTGATCCCCGGCCTGCCAGACCGGGCGATCGTCGATCACGCCGAGCGCGGTGAAGGCCTTGACCACCGCGCCTTCGCACATCCCGGTGCGCGGCGAGTAGTAGACCAGGCCGTCGCCGGGCCGCATCCGTTCGACCGGCGCGCGTTTACCGTGATTGGCCTGTGCCACACGGAGTTCCACGGCCCGGCGGACGTGGTCACGAGAGACCACCGCCAGCCAGTATCTGGTCGTTTCCACCGGATCGGGCGTGAGCTGCCACTGTGTTCGGTCCGCCCGAGTCGCTTGCGTCATGAATATAGTATGCGCGCTTACTATATTCCCCCGCAACCCCGCGGGAACACCTCCGATCCGCACGATGTTGAATGAGCCGTGACTGGAACCGATCTGACCATGTACTCCACGACCTGGTGCGGCTACTGCCGCCGGCTCGAGAAGCAACTCGACGAGGCGGGCATCACCTACACCAAGGTCGATATCGAGCAGGACCCCGAGGCGGCCGAGTTCGTCGGCAGCGTCAACAACGGCAACCACGTGGTGCCGACCGTCAAGTACCGCGACGGATCCACCGCCACCAACCCCAGCCTGGTCCAGGTCAAGCAGGCTCTGGCGGCGATCGCCTGATCACCCCGCGCGACCGGCCGGTGCACCGGCCGGTCCCATTCTCGAATCAGACTGCGGCAGCCCAGGATTCGACGATGGTGCGGGCGATGGAGATCGAGCCGGGCAGCAGCAGGCGATGCTGTTCCGCGTCGCCGGCGGTCGTCCCGGTCACCGATCCCCAGGCTCCCGCGGCCAGCGCGGCCCGCACCTCGTCCCGGGTGAACCAGTGCGCCTCGGTGATCTCGCCGTCGGAGAAGACCAGCGGCTGCTCCGGATCGCCGATCGCGGCGAAACCGAGCATCAGCGAACGCGGCAGCGGCCACGGCTGGCTGCCCAGATAACGGATATCGCGGACGTCGAGGCCGACCTCCTCGTGCAGCTCACGCTGCACACACCGTTCCAGCGACTCCCCCGCCTCCACGAATCCGGCCAGGATCGAGAACATCCGGTCCGGCCAGGTGTGCTGCCGAGCCAGCAGCACCCGGTCGCCGCCGTCGTGAACGAGGCAGATCACGGCCGGATCGATCCGCGGGAACTCCTCGTGCCCGGCCTCGGTGAAGCGCGACCAGCCGCCCTTGGCCGGAGTGGTCGCGGTGCCGTCGACCGCACTGAAACCGGCACGGTCGTGCCAGTTCAGCAGCGCCAGGGCAGTGGTGAGCACGCCGAGGGTGGCGTTGTCGAGTGTCACCGGCCCCATACCGACCGCGCGCAGGTCCATCAGCTGTCCGTCGATGTCGTTGTCGCGCACCGCCCAGATGTGGTCGCCGTCGACACCCAGGAACACCGCCTCCGGGACCGGTTCGGCCGCCAGTGAAGTCGCCGGTTCCAGCACCACCGTGGCCCCGTCGACGCGGACCTGTCCGCGCCGGTTCATGCGCAGCAGGCGCGCGGTGCCCCAGCCCTGTTTCAGCGCCTGCTCGTCCGAACGCAGCTCCTCGGCGCGGTCGAGCCCGGAACGGGACAGCAGCGGAACTTCATTCAATTCGAAACCAGCCACCCGTCGAGACTATCCGCCGGAAATGACGAGCCCGGAGGCGGCAGCGAACAGCTCGGCGACCGCTACTTGTGCGCGCGGTGGATGTACAGCAGTTTGTCGCCGGCCTCGAGCGCGTCCACCTCCGGCTCGTCGGCGCGGATGAGCCGATCCTCGCGCACCACACCGAGCACGGTGTCCCGCAGATGACGTGGTGAACCGCCGACCTCTTCCGCCTCGACCTCGCGTTCGGCGACCGTGAAACCCACCTCCGGGGTCAGCAGATCCTCGATCATGTCGACCACGCTCGGGGTGATCGTGGCGACGCCGAGCAGACGCCCCGCCGTCTCCGAGGACACCACGACCGAATCCGCGCCGGACTGCCGCAGCAGGTGCGCGTTCTCCGACTCGCGGATCGAGGCGATGATCTTGCCCGTCTTGTTGAGTTCGCGGGCGGTGAGCGTGACCAGGACCGAGGTATCGTCACGATTGGCGGCGACCACCACCGCGGACGCGTGCTGAACTCCGGCCAGCCGCAACACATCCGAGCGCGTGGCCGACCCGGCGACCGTTACCAGCCCCGCGTTCGAGGCGGCTTCGAGCGCCGCCGGGTCGACGTCGACGACCACGATCTGCCCGGCGGGAACCCCGTCCCCGAGGATCGCGTCCACCGCGGTGCGGCCCTTGGTCCCATATCCGACGACCACGGTGTGATTGCGCACCCTGTGCCTCCATCGCTGAATCTTGAACGCCTGCCGGGATCGTTCGGTCAGAACCTGCAGGGTGGTGCCGACCAGCACGATCAGAAAGAGGATGCGCAGCGGCGTGATGACGATCGTATTGATCAGCCGCGCGTTCGCGGTATAGGGCGTGATGTCGCCGTAGCCCGTGGTCGACAGCGACACCGTCGAGTAGTACGCCGCGTCCAGCAGGGACAGCCGGGTGCCGCGACTGTCGTGATAACCGTCACGGCCGAGATAGACCACCGCGGTCGCGATCACCAGCAGACTCAACGCCAGCAACACCCGCCGCACCAGCGCGGACGAGGGGCTGGACTGCAGTTCCGGGATATGCAGAATACCTACGAGCTTGTAATCGGGCCGGTCGTTCAGCCGCGGCAACCCAGGCGTGGACTGCTCACCGAACATCTGATTCACCGTCCCCTCGCGCGCGCCACACGCACCGCAGCGTACCGCCCGGAGACCCGCTCGACGGGACCGGCGCACAGATGGAACAGTGGTTCACATGAACGAGCAATCCCCGGCGCGGCCCGGCCGCCTGTATCTGCTGACGGCGCTGCTTTTCGGTGTGGGCACACTGCATTTCGTCGTACCCGGCCCGTTCGACTCGATCGTGCCCGGCGCACTGCCCGGTAAGGCCCGCACGTACACCTATCTGTCGGGTGTCGCCGAGCTGCTGGTCGGTCTGGCCCTGGCCCTGCCGCGCACCCGCCGCCTGGGCGGGCTGCTCGCGGCCGCGTTGTTCGTCGCGGTGTTCCCGGCCAACGTCAAGTTCACCGCCGACTCGCTGGGCAACCCGAAGGCGCCGCTGCTGCTCAAGATCGTCTCGGTGCTCCGCCTGCCGATGCAGGTTCCGATGGTGACCACGGCCCTGAAGATCAGCCGCACCGCCTGAGCGGGCACGCCGCCGAGCATGCGCGGCGACGCGGTCGGCTCGCTCCGGACGGCCGTCCTCGCCGGGCAACTTTCGGCGCGACGCGGCCGCGGACCCGTCCGGACTCGAATCCGTCGATGCAGCGCGGAACAGCTTGCCGCGCAAGGTCAATGCGCGCCGGGTACGGCACCCGGGCGGGTCAATCCACGGTACCGTCCTCGTCGAACGTTCCGGCCAGCGGCGTGGCGGTGATCAGGGCGGCGAGTTCGTCGGGGCCGGGGAGGTCCGGCGGGGCGATGGTTCGGCCCGTGCGGACGTAATGGAATGCGGCGCTGATTCTTTCGAGCATCTCGGCTTCGGTGGCACCGGTGCGGGCCGCCATCAGGCGGGCCCAGGCCAGCCGGTAGACCGCCAGCTGCATCGCCACCGACTGCTCCTGCGCGCGAGTCGGTTCCGCGCCGGTCTTCCAGTCCACCACCAGCCAGCGACCGCCGGGTTCGGAGAAGACCGCGTCCATCCGGCCCCGGATGAGCGTTCCCGCAACCGATGTCTCGAAGGCCACCTCGACCTCGACCGGATTGCGGTTGGCCCACGACGATGACAGGAACGCCTCCTGTAGCCGGGTGAGTTCGGCGTCGGCCTCGTCCGGATCCTCCGCGCCGGACAGCACGTCCAGGTCCAGCAGTTGACCGGCCCCGAACCATCGTTGCAACCAGGCGTGGAAGGCGGTGCCCCGGCGCGCGAACGGGCTGGGCGGATACGGCAGCGGACGCCGCAGCCGCGCGGCCAGTTTCGCCGGATCGGCACGCAGCTCGACCAGCGATGTGGCGGGCAGCTGTGCGGGCAGTTCCACCTCGCTGATCGGGTCGGCGGCGGCGAAATACTCGGCGAGCAAAGCGTCCACGTCGGCGGACCAGCCTTCGGGGTCCTCGTCGGGGTCGTCCGCGTCGGCGAAATCCGCATCGCCGGTGTGGAATTCGGGCGATTCCGGTTCCTCCGGAAGGACATCCGGGTCAGCGAAGAGCGCCAATTGCCGTGCAGCACCGCCGGATTCGGGGACGGCGTCGGCACCGGCCGCGACCGCTGCAGGTCCGGCGCCGGATCCGCGCACATCCTCGTCGGCGCTTGCCGAGATCCGGGTACCAGCCGTCACATCTCCGGAATCCGATCGTCCGCCGGGCGATCCGGCAACGCCGCCCTTGCCGGTCGAGAGGTCACGCGGGCCCGCGGCGGTGCGGTGATCCACGATCGTCGCTGCGGTGAACTCCCTTTCGGGTGGCAGGTCGGCGAGCGCGGCGCGCACCAGCGCCGCGCCGGATTCCAGGGCGGGGCGGCGTTTGCCGAGGGGGTCGCGGGGCCAGGTCGCGCTGGGTGGGTCGTCGGTGAACGGGTTGGCCGCGTCGGGCGGCGGGGCCTGGTCCCAGCGGTCGACGCGGACCGCGGTGGCCAGATCGCTGCCGGGAACCTCGGTGGCGTGCTTCAGCTCGAGCATGAAGTCCGAGGGCCCCTTCGGCGTGGAACCGGTCTCGGCCCAGTGGTGCGCCGAAACGAACAGGGCGCGTTCGGTTCTGGTGAGCGCGACGTAGAACAGCCGGCGTTCCTCGTCGGTCCGGCGGCGAGCCAGCGCGTCCTTGTGCTCCTTGATGGCGCGTTCCAGTTCCGCCCGGTCGTACAGGCCGGACAGATCCAGCACCGGCACGCCGTCGCGGGCGTCCTCGCGCTGCCGGTCACCGCGCAGCGAGGTGGGCAGTTCGGCGAGCGCGCCGAGCCAGGTTCCGGCCGCGGCGCCCGAGGGGAAGACCGAGCGCACGACGTGCGGAACGGCCACCACCTCCCACTCCAGCCCCTTGGCCGCGTGCACGGTCAGCACCTGCACCCGGTCGCGGGCGACCTCGACTTCGCCGGGCTCCAAACCGTTCTCGACCTCCTCGGCCGCGGCGAGAAAGGTCAGCAGGCCGGTGAGGTTCGCTCGGTGATCGCCGGCATAGCCCGCGACGACCTCGGCGAAGGCATCCAGATGTTCGCGCCCCGCACCGCCGCCCGCCGCCGCGCGACGCGCCTGGGTCTCCACGCCGACCCCGATCGTGCGCTCCACATCGGCGACCAGTTCGGGCAGCGATTGACCACCGCGCTCGCGCAGGGCGGCCAGCTCCTGCCCCAATGCCTCGATCCGCCGGTATCCGGACTCCGAATAATGTTCCGGCGCACCGGGATCGGCGATCGCGTCGGCCAGCCCGGCACGTTCGGCGGGTTCGGGTGCGACGGTGTGCAATGCCTCGGCCAGAGCCGCGGAATCGGTGATCGCGGCGGCCTGTTCCGGCGGGCGGGTGATGGACAGCTCGCGGGCGCGACGTGCCAGTGCGGCCAGATCGGTGACTCCGATCCGCCAGCGGGCCCCGGTCAGAATGCGCATGGCCGCACTTCCGGCCGCGGGATCGGCGATCAGCCGGAGTGTCGCGACCACATCGGCGACCTCGGGCGTGGCCAGCAATCCGCCCAGGCCCACGATCTCCACCGGCAATCCGCGCTCGCGCAACGCTTCCGCCAGCCCGGGCGCGTCGGCGTTGCGGCGCACCAGCACCGCCGAGGTCGGCGGTGCGGCACCGGCGTCGGCGTGGGCCTGCCATTCCGCGGCGATCCGCTCGGCGATCCATTCCCGTTCGCCGGCAATGGTTTCGGTGAGCGCGAGGGCCACCGCACCAGGGGCCGCGCCGGGTCTGGGTCGCAACGCGTCGACGTTCACCCCGCCCTCGGTGTGCCGGAGCGGTTCGGCGACCAGATTCGCCAGGTCCAACGCCTCGGGCGGATTGCGCCAGCTGGTCAGCAGCGGCAGGATCGGCGCGGGAACGCCTGGCGCACTGGGGAAATCGGTCGCGAACCGAGGCAGATTCGCCGCCGACGCGCCACGCCAGCCGTAGATGGACTGCATCGGATCGCCCACCGCGGTCACGGCCAGCCGCCGCTTCGTCTCCGATTGATCCGAATCATGCTCAGCGCCAACGGTGTTCGTATCCGACGCGGTCGGCGCACCGGCCGCGTCGGGATCTCCGAACAGCGCGGCGAGCAGAATGCGCTGCGCGTGACCGGTGTCCTGGTACTCGTCGAGCAGCACGACACCGAGCCGGCCGCGTTCGGCCGCGCCGACCTCCGGATGTTCGGCGGCCAGGCGGGCGGCCAGCGACATCTGGGAACCGAAATCCAATGCGCCCCTGCGCCGCAACTCCTCGGCCAGGCGTCGCACCAGCGGCAGCAGGGCCACGCGTTCGGTCTGCACGGCGATGATGTTCTGCAGGTCCTGGCTCGGCCCGCCGCGCTGTCGCGGCCCCTTCGGCAGGGTGTAGACCAGCTTCTCCAGTTCGGTGTGCGCCTGCACGAGTTGCTCGGGCTCCACCAGATGTTCGGCCAGTTGCCCGGCGAGCGCGAGCACGGCCTCGGTGACCGAGACGGGGGTGCGCTGCGTTTCCAGATCCCCGTCCCAGGTGGTGACCACCCGGTGGGCCAGCTGCCACAGCTGAGTCTCGGTCAGCAATGTCGCGGACGGCTCGACCGGCAGCAGCAGTCCGTACTCGCCCAGCAGGCGTCCCGCATACGAGTGATAGGTGCTGATCTCCGGTTCCGACCCGGTCAGCAGGCCGCGCAGCCGTCCGGTCGGATCGATCTCGCGCAGCAGCGGCGATCCGGCCAGCCGCGCGAGCCGGGTGCGGATGCGCGTGGTCAACTGCTGCGCGGCCTTACGGGTGAAGGTCAGGCCGAGAACGGCGTCGGGGACCACCAGACCGTTGGCGACCATCCACACCACGCGCGCGGCCATCGTCTCGGTCTTACCGGCGCCCGCGCCCGCGACCACCAGCGTCGGGCCGGGCGGCGCGGAGATCACCGCAGCCTGCTCGTCGGTCGGCGGCGGCAGCCCGAGCGCGTCGGCCAGCTGCCACGGCGTGACGCCGCGACGACCGGTGCGCTCGCCGGGCCCGCTCACTCCTCGGTCACCTGGCGCCCCGCATCCTGAACCGGGCAGCTGCCCGCGACCGTGCAGTGCCGGCAGCCGTCGTTGCGGACGGCCAGATAGCCGGGACCGCGCGTGGCCGCCGCGGCATCGTGAATGGTGTTGCGCCACTGCTGGATCGACTCGTCGTCCAGCGCGGTCTGCAGCCGCTGCGCGGCGCCCTCCTTGGCGCTGGGTTTGGCGACGTACACCAGGCGCGCGCCGCCGGGCTGCGGATCGGCGCCGGAGTCGTCCAGCGCGCCCGCGGCGGCCGCCACCTGGTAGGTCGCCAGCTGGGCATGGTCCTGTGCGGCCTGTTTGGAGATGGGCGTCTTACCGGTCTTCACGTCGACGATCACGAAGCGCCCCAACGCGTCCCGCTCCACCCGGTCCACCCGGCCGCGGATGCGCACCGGATATTCGTCGGCGGTGCGGGCGGGCAGCACGCAGTCCACGGGCACCTCCACCCCCAGCTGCGTGAGCTCGGCGCGGGTGTTGCGCAACCACTCCAGGAAGGTGTCCAGCATGCTCTCGGTGCGGCGCAGATCCAGGCGGGAATGCCAGCTGTGCGGGCCGTCCTCGCCGGAACTCGGATCCACCGCCTTCCAGGCCCGCACCAGCGCCGCCTTGACCTCGGTCTCGGTGACCTGTCCGGCCAGCGCCTGCACCAGGGTGTGCACCAGATTCCCCTTCACCGCATAGGGATTCTCCCCGTCGTTGCCGCCGTGCCGTTCCAGTGCCCAGCGCAGCGGGCAGGTCTTCAGCAGTTCCACGGTGGACGGGGACAACGCGACCGGGCCCTCGTCCTGACCCCACAGCGGCAGTTGGGAACTGAGTTCGGCGGTGCCGTACCAGTCGTCGGGGTGTGCGCCGCGAACCCGGGCGCGGGCCAGCCGGGCGAGCTGACGCGCGGCACGGCCGCGACGCTGCGGGGTGTCCTCGGGATCGCAGGCCACCGTGCGCAATTCGGCGATCAGCGCCTGCATGACCAGGGCCCGCCCGGGATCCACCGGCGGCGGGATGCGGCCCGGCTCACCGGATGCGGCGTCCGCGTCGAGTTCGGCCAGGAAACGCGACGGCACCAGATCGCGGTCGCCAGTGACGGATTCGACGGCCGTCACCAGCAGCGAGCGACGCGCCCGGCTGCACGCGAGCAGCAACAGCCGCCGCTCCTCGGCCAGGATCGGCGCGGACCTGCTGAGCTGCTCTCCCGGAAAACCCACTCCGGCAAGCAGATCCACCAGATCCTCGACGCCGAGCAGGGTTCCGCGCGGACGCAGATTCGGCCAGATCCCCTCCTGCACACCGGCGACGGCGACCACATCCCATTCCCGGCCCGCGGCGGCGTGCGCGCTGATGATCGCGACCGCGCCGCCGGGATCGGTGAGCGGCGCCGAATCCTGCGGAATCTCCTGCTGCTCGAGGTATTCGACGAACCCCTCGACGGTCGCGCGGGGCAGCCGATCCACATAGGCCGCGGCGGCGTCGAACAATCCCACCGCGGCGTCCAGATCACGATCGGCCTGCAGCGCTCCCGCGCCGCCGCGCTCGGACTGCCCGACCCAGCGGCGCTCCAGACGCGAGGCCGTCCACAGCGCCCACAGCACGTCCTCGAGCCCCGCGCCGCGCCGCAATGCCTTGTCCGCCCGGCGCACCGCGGCCAGCACTCGCCGCAGTGGCGCGGATTCCACCTCGGTCAGTCGCTCCAGGATCGAAGCGTCTCCGGTCCCGACGATCAGATCCCGCAGCACCTGCGCCGAGGACCGATCCAGCTCCGCGAAACGGTCGGAATCCAATTGCCCGGCCGGATCGCCGTCTCCCGCGACGGCAGCGGAATCCGGTTCGCCCGGGGCTTGCGGATCCGCGGGCTCCAGCCGCCGATCGGTGGCCCAGGGATCGGACGGGTCGTCGCGACGGGCGCGCTCGAGGATGGTGCGGCGCACGCCGCGGCGCAAGCGGCGCAGGCTGATCTGGTCGGCTCCGCCCAGGGGCCCGGTGAGCAGATCGAGCGCGTCGTCCTCGGTGAACAGATCGGAACGGTCCCGGGTCTCGGCGAGCAGGGCACGCAAGGCCAGCAGCATCCATCCGGCCCCACGTCGGCGAGCCAGTGGCACATCCGGTTTCGGTTGCTGCACGGGGACTCCCGCGGCAAGTAGCGCACGCCGCAGCGGAGCCAGCGACAACGGCACCGACCGCACCACGACCGCCATCCGCGACCAGGGCACCCCATCGGTCAAATGTGCGCGCCGCAGGTGGTCGGCGATCAGCGCCGCCTCCTTCGCCGGAGTCGTCAGAACCCGGACAGCGAAATTCGCGTCGTCGTGGCCGGCGGCCGCGGGGCCCGGCTGCGCGGTGCCGAACCCGGTGTCCGGGGCACCGGCCTGCCCATCCTCCGAGCCCTCGCAACCAGCCGCCTCCCCGGCCCGCTGCCCGAATTCCGCGGTACCGAAAGGCTTCTCGGCGTCCGGCGCTCGGACGGGCGCATCGGGACGCCGGGCGGCCGCGCCCGGTATGCGGCTGCGGATCCGAGCGACCGCGGCGTCGATGACCGGGGCGGCCCTGTGGTTGTCCCGCAACAGGATTCGACGCTCCGGCCGGGCCGGGAGATCGGTGAGGAACTGCGGGTCCGCACCGCGGAACGTATAGACGGCCTGATCCGGATCTCCGGCCACGACGGTCGTCGCACCACCACCCCCGACGACACGAATCAATTGCGCCGCAAGCGGATCCAGGTGCTGAGCATCGTCCACGAGCAGGCAGCGGATGCGGGCTCGCTCGGCGTCGAGCAGCCGGGGTTCCATCGCGAGCGCATCCAGGGCCGCGCCGACCAGTTCCGCGGCGTCCAGGGCGGGTGCGCTCGCCTCGGGGGCCTCGACGCCGACCGACCAGCGCAGTAGCATGGCCTGCTCATATCGTTCGGCGAAACGTCCGGCGGCCTCCCATTCGGGGCGATCGTGCAGGCGGCCCAGATCGATCAGATCCTCGGGGCCCAGGCCGCGTTCGGTGGCGCGCAACATCAAATCGCGGAGCTGCTCGGCGAAACCGAGGGTGCCCAGCGCCGGATGCAGCCGCTGCGGCCACAGATCCATCGCACCGCCGTACGGGCCGCCGGGCCCGGCCTGGATGTCCGCCAGTTCACCGCGCAACATCTCGCGCAGTACGACGTCCTGTTCGACGCCGGTCAGCAGGCGGGGCGGCGGATTGCCGTTCGCCTCGGCCTGCATGCGCACGACCGCGAAGGCGTAGGAGTGCACCGTGCGCACCAACGGCTCGCGGGTCGCACCCGGCACAACGCCGACGACCTCGTCGGCGGCGGCCGAGACCTGCCGGGTGATGGCGTTGCGCACGCGCAGCGCGGCCTGTTTCGAATGGGTCAGCAGCAGGATCGATTCCGGGTCCGCACCCGCGGCGATCCGATCGGCGGCGAGATCGATCAGCAGCGAGGTCTTACCCGTGCCCGGCCCGCCCAGGACCTGCCAGGGCCGCCAGCCCGGATCGGCCCCCGCACCCCGGGCGAACAGCATCCGGACGTCGGCGCCCCATTCCCGCGGACGGGGAGCCGTCTCGCCGCGGCGCACCAATCGCACCGGGCTATCCGATCGCATCACGACCGCTATTTCAACAGACGAGGCCGACAGAAATTATTTCGCCACAGCAAATCGCCAGGTCGCAAGCAGGTGTATCCGTCCTGTGATCGTTCCTGCGAGTTCGCGCGAACCCGTGCCCGGCCCGAATTCGCGCGACCGCCGCGCACGCCGCCCGAGACCCGAAAGACCAGCGCATATCCCGTTCACGTGTCCCACGCGCGGCCGGCATTCCGGTATTCGACGTACCGGTGACCGATCGCATCCCATGTTCGGCAATGCCGTCGAACCGTGATTCACGCCCGCTGCAGGGAGCAACCATCCGGCGCGCGGCTCGGTCACGGCGAAGTGAACCGTGCGCGTGGGCGGCGCGTCCCACCGTCGCGACGTCGCCGAGGCGATCTTCGCGAGGGTGCCGCCGAGGTATCCGGCTCGTCGGTGCCACCGGGCACAATGGGGCCGTGATCCTGCCGCAGACTCATCGCACCGGCCTCGATCGGCGGATGCCCGTCCCGGTCGAGTCGGTGCTCGCGACACCCGGGCCGGTGTGCTGACATGCCGACCACCGACGCGCAGATCGAGCGGGTACGCGAGCTGGTCGCGGCGATTCCGCCGGGCCGGGTGAGTACCTACGGCGATATCGCGGCCGCGGCCGGACTGTCCACGCCGCGCACGGTCGGATGGATCATGCGCACCGACGCCGCCGACCTGCCCTGGCACCGGGTGCTGCGGGCCGACGGTTCACCCGCACCGCATCTGGCGCATCGGCAACTGGCCCGGCTGGCCCTGGAAGGCTGCCCGATCCGCGGGGATCGGGTGGATCTGACGTCCGCGCGACATCGATTTCAGGACTGAACGACGCGCCCGGACACCGCGCGGACCGGACGAATCCACCCGTGCGGCGTGGCGCGGCGGTTACCGTGGAGTCATGTCCACCCGTTTGGCGTGCGTGGTGTTCGACGCGGCGCGACCGCGTCGGATCGCCCGGTTCTGGGCCGAGCTGCTCGGGTGGGAGGTCACCCTGGACCGGCCCGAGCAGGTCGACGTCGCGGCATCCGATCCGGACGCTCTCGATATCGCGCTGAGCTTCCTGCCCGCCCGGACGCACAAGTCCGGGAAGAACCGCATTCACCTCGACCTGGCCAGCCGGTCGCTGGATCATCAAGGCGTACAGGTGGATCGGGCGTTGTCCCTGGGCGCGCGGCGGGTCGACATCGGACAGGGCGCGGTGCCGTGGGTGGTCCTGGCCGATCCGGAGGACAACGAATTCTGCGTGCTGGAACCGCGCGAGGAATATGTCGACACCGGCGCGGTCGCGGCCATCGTCGTCGACACCACGGATCCGTCGCGGTTGGCGGCATTCTGGTCGACCGCCTCCGGTTGGCCGATCGCCCACGAGCGCAACCGCTACACGGGGATCCGCTCGGCGACCGCGCAGGGCCCATGGCTGGAATTCCTTCGGACACAAGATATTCCGAAGGATCCGGGCCGTCTGCACCTGGACCTGATCCCCTTCCCCGCCGACGACCCCGCGCACGAGATCGAGCGACTGTGCGCCGCCGGAGCGCGCACGTCCCGCCCCGCCGACTCCCCCGCCCCGCCGATCACACTGGCCGATCCGGAAACCTACGAGTTCCGCCTTCTGCGTCCGCACCGGGATTGAACGTCGGTTGCCAGGACACCACCCACCCGCCCAGCGCACGCACCGCGGACCCCGCACAGCCCGCCGAACCTTGGCGCTCGCAAACTCGAGGATTCCACCCCTGTGTCCTCCGGACCGAGCGCCGGCCATCAGGGCGGACACCGTTCGGAACGCGCACACAGCGGCCACGCGCGGCCTTGCTCCCGACGAGTGAGCGTCGCTGCGACGTAGTCGTCTCGGCCGGACGAACTACGATCGGCGCATGAGCTACCGCGCGGGTGAACGATCGTGACCACGGTGGACGCGATCGTGCTGGCCGGGGGCCGGGCCAGTCGGTTGGGCGGGGTGGACAAACCGGCGATCGTCGTAGGCGGGCAGTCGATGCTGGAGGCCGCCATCGGTGCGGTGGCCGCGTGTGTGCGCACCGTGGTGGTGGGGCCGCATCGGCCCGATCTGGGGCCGGGCATCCGACAGGTGCAGGAGGTACCGGCCGGGGCGGGTCCGGTGGCCGCGATCTCGGCGGGGCTGAAAGCGTTGGCGGACTGCGACTTTCCCGCCGATCTGGTGGTGGTGCTGGCCGCGGATATGCCGTTCCTGACCGCCGCGGCCATCGATACGCTGATTTCCCGCGCCGTCGAATCCGGGGCCGATGCGGTATTCGCCGCGGACGAGTCCGGACGCCCGCAATATCTGGTCGGGGTGTGGCGGCGCATCGCGCTGCGAACCGGAATCGAGCGGCTCGACGCACCGGTCAATCAGCCGATGAAGGCGTTGATTCCCGAACGCTCCCTGCTGGTGTCGCTGACCGATATCGCCGACTGCGACACCCCGGACGATATCGCCCGAGCCCGCGCACAGGCCGCGCCGCTCTCGCTCGATCAGGCGCGAAATACCGTGCGCCACAAGCTATCCCGGCTTCCAGCCCGACAGGTGACGCTGCGCCGGGCCCCGGGCGCGGTGCTGGCCGAGCCGTTGACCGCGGCCGAGGCGCTACCTCGATTCGATGTCTCGGCGATGGACGGCTACGCGGTGTGCGGACCCGGGCCGTGGCGGGTGCGGCGCGATATCGGATTCGCCGGCGGGGAACGTCCCGCGGGGCTGCGCGCCGGGGAGGCGGTCCGCATCGCCACCGGCGCGCACATTCCCGAGGGCACCGAGGCGGTGGTGCGGGACGAATTCGTCCGATCCGATGCCGACGGCTTGCATCGCTTGCCGGACACGCCGATTCGCGACGATATCCGCCGCCGCGGCGAGGACTGGCACCCCGGCGACACCCTGGCTCCCGCGGGCACACCGATATCGGCGGCACTGCTGTCGGTGGCCGCGGCGGCCGAGGTGCCCGAGGGGCTGGTGCACGGACCCGTAACCGCGCGAATCGTCATGACCGGCGACGAGATTCGCAGCGAAGGCCCGCTGCACACCGGACAGACCCGCGACTCGATCGGTCCCGTGCTGCCGGAATTGTTGGCCTGGTGCGGAATTCAACCTCTGGACCGAGTTCACCTGCGCGACACCGCGAACGGTTTCGACGAGGTGCTGGCCCAGGCCGTCGACTGCGAACTGCTGGTGATCGTCGGCGCGACCGGTGGCGGCGCGGCCGATCAGTTGCGCGCCTCGCTGGATCGCACCGGAGCCCAACTGCCCGTGCACCGCTTGCGACTACGTCCGGGCGGATCCACCGTCGTGGCCGAAACCCGAAGCGGAACAGCAGTTCTGGGACTTCCCGGAAATCCGTTCGCGGCAGTCGCGACGCTGCTCGCGCTGGCCCCCGCCATCGTCGAGGGCCTGACCGGACGCCCGGCCCGTCGCGCGATCCTCGGACCGCTGCACAACGCCGCCGACATCTCCGGCCCCGTCCCGCGCATCGTGCCCGCCCGCGCCGCCCCCGAGGGCGGCTGGATCGGCGATCGGGGCGTCCGCACCGCCCACCTGGCGGGTCTGCTCGACCGCGACGGCCTGGTGATAGTCCCCGCCCACGCCGAGAACGGCACCCCGGTCGAATTCCTCCCCCTGCCGGCGTGACCTCGAGCAGCACGATCCGCGGATCCGGGCGCTGCCATGGGGAATGGACAGGGGCCGGTTTCGGGTTGGCACCGAGTGAACTCGTCAGGAGGCGCGAATGAAGGTCCGGTTCGGGGTGGCCGCGGGTGTGGGAAGCGATCCGGCACGGTTCGCCGGGTTCGTGGACCGGTTGGAGCAGGCCGGGGTGGATTCGCTGTGGCTGCCCGAACTCGTGTACTCGAAAGCCGTGGATCCCACGGTGGGGATGGCGTTCGCGCTCTCCCGGACGACTCGGCTGAAGGTGGGGACCTCGGTGGCGATCCTGCCCGGGCGGCATCCGGTCCTGGTGGCCAAACAGCTCGCCACGCTGGCGGCGCTCGCACCCAAACGGGTGTTGCCGGTCTTCGGCCTGCGCCCGGCGCAACCCGCGGAACACGAGCTGTTCCCGGTGCCGCAGGGCAAGCGGGCGGCGGTATTCGACGAGTCGCTGCGGCTGCTGCGCGAGGTGCTGGACAAGGAGCGGGTGGACTTCGCGGGCGAGTACTTCACAGTCGACGGCGCGGGGCTCGAGACGCGCCCGGACCGGCCGCTGGACATCTGGCTCGGCGGTTCGGCGCCTGCCGGATTGCGCCGGGTTGGCCGCCTGGCCGACGGCTGGCTCGGCAGCTTCCTGACCCCGGCCGAGGCCGGGCGCGCCCGAGACACCATCCGCACCGCCGCCGCGCAGGCCGGACGCGAGATCGAGGACGACCACTACGGCATCACCCTGTTCCTCGCCGAGGACGGCATCGCCCCGGAACGAGCCGCGCTGATCCGCAGCCGCCGCCCCGATATCGATCCGGGCGAACTGATCGCGAACGGCTGGTCCGGTCTGCACCGCCTGATCGACGGATATCTGGCGGCGGGATTGAGCAAATTCGTCATCAGCACGACCGGCGATCGTCCCTACGACGAGTTCATCGATCGTTTCGCGGCCGAGCTGCTGCCGCGGCAGAACTGACCGTCCCCGCGTAGACGCTCGCATATGTTTGTGCGTGTCCGGGCCATGGGCACGCGCGCCCCGGGCCGCTGTACTGGTTCCATGACGACGACAGCACCTGCCACATCATCGACCTTCGGCGCGATTTCCCTTGCGGCGGCGACTATTACGACCGGCCTGCTGGCCGGAGTGTTCTACGCGTACGCCTGCTCGGTGATGCTCGCGCTGCACCAACTCGACGACCGCACGTTCGTGGATGTGATGAACCGGATCAACACGGTCATCGTCAATCCGGTGTTCATGCTGAGCTTTCTCGGCTCGGTGGCCTTCACCGCCCTGGCCGCGCTCGGGCATCTGCGCGGCGACCAGCGCACCGTGCTGTGGTGGATCCTGGGCGCGGTGGCGCTGAACGTCCTGAGCTTCCTGATCACCTCCGGCGGCAACATCCCGCTGAACAATCGCCTGGCCGACGTGCACACCGGCGACTTCGCAACGCTGCGAGCGCAATTCGAGACGCCGTGGGTGCGATTGAACATCCTGCGCGCCCTGGCCAACACCGGCGCGCTGGGCGCACTGGCCTGGGCGGCGCACCTGCGGCGGGGCTGAGTCAGAGCCGGATCTCGCGGCGAACAACCTTGCCGGTGGCGTTGCGCGGCAACGGTTCCGTGGTGATCACCCAGCGGGACGGCACCTTGAAATAGGCCAGGCGCTCGGCGACGAAGGCACGCAACTGCTCCCGGGTCACCGCATCGGTCTCGGCGACGACCACCACCGCGGCCACCTCCTGTCCGAGATCCTCGTGCGGGACGCCGAGCACCGCCGACTCGACCACTGCCGGATGCTCGTCCAGGGCGTTCTCGATCTCGACCGGGTAGACGTTCTCCCCGCCGCGCAGGATGAGATCGCCGCGCCGGCCCGACAGATGCAGCCGCCCCTCGGCAAGTACGCCGAAATCTCCGGTGCGCAACCATCGTTGCTCATCGATCGCCGCGGCGGTGGCGGTCTCGTCGTGCCAATAGCCGAGCATCACGTACGGGCTGCGCACGCAGATCTCGCCTTCCTCGCCGTCGGGAACGGCCCTGCCCGCGGGATCCCGGATCTCCAGCTCGACGCCGAGGATCGGCCGCCCCACCGTCTCCGGATACGCGGCCAGCTCGGCCGGCGTGGCAACCGTTGCGGCCGTGCCGCTTTCGGTGAGCCCGTAACTGGTGGTCAAGGCGACCTCCGCGACCGGGAGGCGTTCACGCAGCCGCTGATGGAACGCCGGCGAGGAGGGCGCGGCATTGAGCGAGAAGGCCGCGAGCGAGGACAGATCGAAACCGCTCAGATCGTGTTCGAGGATGCGCGCTGCCATGGTCGGCACCGCGCCCCAGTTGCTGACCCGTTCGCGTTCGATCAACCGCAGCACCCGCTCCACCTCGAACGAGCCCTGATGCATCACCACGGCCGCGCCGGTCGCCAGTCGCGGAACGACCAGATTGTGCAGGCTGGCGATATGGAACAGCGGTGAGGTGAGCAGGAAGCGCTTATCGCTGGGCTCGATGCACTCCTGTCCGCGCATCTCGGCCACCATGGCGTCGGTGAAGCGGTGATAGTCGGTGACCGCCAACAGGTTTCGATGCGAATGCAGCACGCCCTTGGGCCGTCCGCTGGTGCCGCTGGTGTACAGCACCACCGCCGGATCGTCCTCGGCGACCGGCGTTCGGGGCTCGGCTCCCCGGTGCGCCTCGATCAGAGCGGGCACCTCGCGCTCCATCGTCAGCACCGGCCCGCCGAAGCCCGAATCACCCAGCAGGGCTGCTCTTTTCGCATCCGCCACGACGACCTTGGGCGCGGTGTGCTCGAGTCCGTAGGCGATCTCGCGCGGCGCCCACCAGGCGTTGTAACCGACCGCGATCGCCCCGAGACACTGCGCCGCCCAGAAGGTCACGACCCACTCCGGGGTGTTCGCGGCCAGGATCGCGACCCGATCGCCCTTGCCCACGCCGTACCGCTGCGCCAGCGCGGCGGCCAGAGCGCCTGCGGCAGCGGCATGTTCGGCGAAGGACAGTCGCCGGTCCGGGGTCACCAGATAGTCGCGATCACCCCAGGCCGCCGAGGCGTCGAGCAGTTCGGACAGTGAGCCGCGGCGATTGCGCAGCACCGTCAGGGGGGCGCCGAGCACCTCCTCGACGGTCGTCTCGAAGGGGCCGCCCGGCCCGGTGAGGGTGGCGGTGATCTGCGCGGCGGCGGCGCGGGGGTCGGCGGATGCGGTCATGGGCTCCCTGTCTGTTACGGAATCGGCACGGCCTGTCACGGAATCAGCACGGCACGGCCGCGAATGTCGCCGCGATCGAGCCGCTCGAACGCGGTGCGGCCCGCCTCCAGCGCGAAGCGCTCCACCTCGACCCGGATCTTGCCCTGCTGCGCCAGCGCGACCGAGGCGTACAGGTCACTCCTGGTGCCCGCGTAGGACTTTCGCACCGTCGCACCCCAGGGCAGACCCGGCCCTCCGGCGGGGCCTGCGTCGATGCCGGGTACCCCGCCGCCCAGACCCACCATCCGGTACGCGCCGTCCGGGGCCACCACCTGCACGGCCAGCGCCGCGGTCGCATCGGTGCCGACGAAGTCGAACACCGCCTCGGCGCCGCGGCCGGCGGTGTGTTCGAGGATCTGCGCGGCGGCGTTCTCGCCGGCCGCAATGCCCAGCTCGGCACCGCAATCCGCGGCCAGAGCCAGTTTCTCCGGGGCGATGTCGACGGCGATGACACGGGTCGCGGTGATCGCCGTGAGGATCTGCACGGCCACATGCCCGAGCCCGCCGATACCGATCGCCACGGCGGTGGAACCGGGCTGCAGTTGATCCATCGCGCCGCGGATCGCGTGATACGGGGTCAGCGCGGCGTCGGCGAGCGGTGCGGCCTCGGCGAAATCCAGCCCGTCGCCGATCGGAACGAACGAATTCGCCGGTATCGCAACATATTCCGCCATTCCCCCGGCCGGCCCCAGCCCCGGGCAAGGCGGCATCGCGGTGCGGCCCGCGGCCAGGCAGACATTCTCCCTGCCCCGCGCGCATTCCCGGCATACCCCGCAGGACCAGCACAGGTAGACGATTCCCCGATCGCCGACGGCTCGCCCGTCGACCTCGGAACCGATCGCCTCGATGGTGCCCGCGATCTCGTGTCCCATGGTCAGCGGGTCCTCGCGCAGCGCGAACGGCAGGCTCAGCACATACGAATCCGAATGGCAGATACCGGCCGCGCCGACGCGCAGCAGCAGCTCGCCCGGACCGATCTCGGGGATCGGGATATCCCGCAGTTCCAGTGTGCCCGGCCCGGTCAGTTGCAGCGCACGCATCATCCGGCTCCGTTCACCGCACAGGGCAGTTCATCGTGTCCAACTCGTCCTCCCGCTCGGCCATGCGTGAGGTGAGGCACACGCTAACACTCACGGGCGTCGCTGCCGCGCGACCCGAGGCAGGCTTCCCGCTGAGCGGGACAGCCCGGCGAACGGACCACCGGCACGCCACGCGGCCCCGACGGCGAGCCGGGCGGCGCTATTTCGCCGGGAGCGTGCGGGCGTACTCGACGCCGCGATCGATCCATCGCTGCAGTTCGGCATCGTCGTGGACGATATTCGTGTCCACCCGCAGCCAGTTCTTCATCTCCCGGCCGCCCATGACCATGGGAGCCACGCCCGCACCGATGAGCGAAGCCGCCCGATCCGGATCGACCCGCACCATCAGCCCGCCCTGACCACTGGCCGCGACCACCATATTGCCGCCGATCAGGAAGGCCAGACCGCCGAACATCTTCTTCTCGGTCGCCTCGGGCAGCGCGGGACCGAGCAGGTCCCGAATCCGGTCGGCCAACTCCTCGTCGTACGCCATACCGCATTGTGGCACCGGCCACCGACGGATTCCGGGAAGGCGCTCAGGGCCGGGCGGCCCACTCCCGCAGCCGGGTGACCAGGGCCGACTGCATGAGCGCGCGGGACTGGTCGGTCAGGTAGACCAGGGGTGGATCGACGAAGCCGGGGCACCCCTCGAAATAGGCGATCGTCTCGGGCAGGGCGTGATTGAGCACCGCGCGGACCTCGGCGGTCTCGGTGCGGGCGCGCAGCGCCGGAAGGTCGATCAGTTCCAGGGGCGCGGTGCAGACGAGCACTGTGCCGGGGGCGAGTGAGGCGATCCGGGCAGCGTCGATCACACCGCGGGTTCGGTCGGTCAGCGCCAGGTTGACCGAGACGAAATCGGCCTCGCGCAACAGCGCGTCGAGATCCTGGTATCGAAAACCGCTGTCCTCCTTGCGATGTCGTGACCAGTACCGAACCTCCGCGCCGAGTCCCGCGGCCAGCTCGGCCACCCGGCGGCCGATGGCGCCGAGCCCGACCACCGCGACCCGGCTGCCGCGAAACTGCTTGGCGGGGAACGCGAGCGGAAACAGGTTTCCCTCCCGCCGGAACGCACGGCCCGCCGACAGACCGCTGGCCTGCTCGAGCAGGACCGCGATGACGAACTGGGCCACCGGCTCGGTCATGTATTCCGGCAGGGTGGCCACGGCGATACCGCGCGCACGCGCGTAGTCCACGTCCACGGCATCGAATGCGGTCGCGGCGACCTGCAGATACCGCAGCCGTGGCGCGGCATCGACGGCGTTGCGGCCGAAGGGAATCGCGAACGCGAGCACGGCCGCGTCGGCATCGGCGAGTTCCGGGCCCGGATCGGTCCCGCGAGGAACGGTGACGAGGGTGTCGGCCAGTTCTTCCAGGATCGCGCGATGCGGCGCGTCCAGCACCGCTTCCACGCCGCCGACGACCACCAGCTTGCGGAAGGTCACCGCCGCACTCTACCGAACGCTCACACCCCCAGGGCGGCGGCGAACACCGGCCAGGAATTGTGCAGATCATCCTGCCAGTACGGCCAGGCGTGGGTTCCGGGGTGGAATACCTCGGTGGCCGGAATACGCAGTGCCGCAAGACGTCCGGTGAGGGCGCGGGTACAGCCGTTCACCACGTTCTCCATCGCGCCGCCGATCGAGAGGCGGTTGGCGAGGGTGAGCGGATTGCCGCCGACGGACGGGTCGGCCAGGGTGTCGTGCACACCCGCACTGCCGTTGCCGGAGGAGATGTACAGCGACACCCCGCGCAACCGCGCGGCATTCACCACCGGGTCGTGCGCCGGCCAGGCGGCACTCGTCGGCCCGCCCCACATGTTCGCGGCGTTGGCGCCGAATGTCGCCAGCTGCGAGTACACCAGCGCACGCGAGGCCGGATCGCTCGTACTGGGGCATCCGCTGTAAATACCGGCGGCCTGGTACAGCCCGGGCGCCTCGATCGCCAGATCCAGTGCCGATGTCCCCGACATCGATACTCCCGCAACGGCATTGCGGCCGGTGGTGTGGAAACGCGCGTTCAGCAGCGGCGGCAGTTCGCGAATCAGGAAGGTGGACCATTCGTTACGGCCCAGCACGGGATCGTTCGAGACCCAATCGGTGTAGTAGCTGGCCCGGCCGCCGATCGGCACGACCACGTTGACCGGCTTGTCGGCGAAGAACCGCGCGGCATCGGTGCGCACGTTCCAGGGCCCGCCGTCCTCGCCCCCGTCGACGGCATTGAGCAGGTACAGCGTGGGCGCCGGCCGATCCGGGTGCGACACCCACAGGGTGATCGGCCGATTCATCGCCACGGAGTACACGACCACCTGGTACTGCTGGCCGCCCAGCGGCCGCACGTCCAGGATGCCGGGCTCCCTGCCGGTATCGGCCGCCGCGCTGATCGGAACGAACGTGGCGAACACGGCAAACAGGACGAAGAGGCAACGCAGAAGCCGGTGCATCATTGGAGTATGCCTCGAGCGGGCGACTCTTCGGGCATATCAGCGAGTATGTTCATCGTCGGAGTGCATCCGCAGCGCGGTGATGTCCGCCACCGCCGCGCCCTCGACCAGCATCCGTTGGGCTATCGCCCAGCGCAGCCGCCTGGGCAGATCGGGTGCGAGATGGGTGAAATAGGCGTACAGCCATTCCGCGCGCCCGGCGAGAAACGGGAAGTCGGTGCTCATCATCGGACGCAGCACCAGCATCGGCACCGGGGAGTCCAGCGGGCGGAAGTCCCGATTCCACAGCCCCGGAACGTCGCATCCGGGATAGAACTGGCCCAGCATGAAGCCCTGCCGGACCGCATCGGATTTGCACGCCTCGTGCGCCGCGTCGATGCGCTCGTAGCGGGTCAGTCCCGGAAAGAGGGTGACCAGCGTGAGCTGCTTTGCTCCGTCCGGATCTTCCGCGCGCAGGCCGCGATACACGTCGAGCGCATCGCCCACGACGCACCGCAGATCCGCCGGGTCCAGCCGATCGCCGCCCGTGGCAAGACCCGCCCAGAACAGGTCGTGCGCGACGCCCGCACGCACGAACGGGCAGACCGGCCCCTCGCGGCCGAGGTCGGGATGCGGTCGCATCAGATGTTCGTCCACCCACCGGGTGAAGGCCGCAGCGTCGGGGTCCGATCGCTCCCAATCCGCCCGGTCCCGATACACCTGTCGCCACCGCACGCCGGTGCGGCTCCCGGTCCGCACCGCCCGGCCCGGACCTTCCTCCGGCGCTTGCCGACTGGAATTCCGCTGCGCCGCAGGCTCTTCGGCCGCGCTCACGGGCGCGTCCCGGACAGCTGCGCGGCCAGTAGCGGGCCGATGATCGGCACCACATCGGAATTGGTGAGCTGGGCGTGCACGGCCGGTACGGGGTGCTCGGTCAGCGTGCCGGTCACATACGGCCGCCACAGCTCCGCACCGAGCGATGCGGTCACCCCGCGGGTGGCCGAGAAGTACAGCAGGTCGCCGTCGTATACGTCCGGACGGTAGCCGTGGGACAGACGCACGCATTCGACGTAGCCGCGATGCAGCCGGGTCAGTTGCGCCGCGGTCAGGCCCGCGCCGAAACTCGATCCGGCGCAGAACAATTCGGCCGCGGCCTCAGCGGCGGTGAGATCGGGGAGCGCAGCACCGTCCTCGGGCTCGTCACCGAGCAGATGCGTGAGCAGATCACGCATCCGGGGCGTCGGCGGAGGTGGCGTGCCCGCCGGCAGGACGATGCTGTCCAACATGGCCAGAACCGCTACGGCACAGCCGCGTTCACGCAATCGCACGGCGACGGCATGGGCGATCTGGCCACCGAGTGACCAACCGAGCAGATGGTACGGGCCCCGCGGTTGAATCCGGAGGATGTGCGCCACATATCGTTCGGCGAGATCGTCGATCGTGACGGCCGCGGCCGGATCCCCCTCCGGGGGCAGGCCTTGGATACCGAAGACCGGACGATCGGTGACGTATCGCGCCAGCCCGGCATAACACCAAGCCAGCGGCACCGCGGAATGGATACAGAACAACGGCGGCGCAGCGCCGCCGCGGCGCAGCTCGAGGACCGCGTCGAGCCCGTCCTCGGTCTCCGGGCCGCCGCCATGACCGTCGATCCGCTCGGCCAGCTCGGCCACGGACGGGCAGGTGTACAACCACCGCACGGTCACCGGCGCACCCGTCGCCCCGGCCAGGTCGGCCGAAAGCGCCACGCCCAGCAGCGAATTGCCGCCCAATTCGAAGAAATCGTCATCCAGGCCGACATGTGCCACGTCCAGCGCGGCGGCGAAGCACTCCGCGATCTTCTGTTGCAGAGCGGTGTGCGGCGCGCGATAGGGACGGCTCACCGGATCGGGCGCCACGAGCGCGGCACGGTCCACCTTGCCGTGCGCGGTGACCGGGAGCCGGTCCAGGCGCACCAGCTGCGCGGGCACCATGGCCGGTGGCAACACCTCACGCAGGTTCGCGATGATCGTCGCGGTGTCGGCGTCGTCTCCTCGGGGCACAACGATATAACCGATCAGCCGAGATCCCGTAGGTCCGTCGGCGACGGTCACCGCCGCCTGCGCCACCTGCGGCGAGGCGGTCAGCGCCGCCTCGACCTCCGCGGGTTCGATCCGCCGTCCGCGCACGCTGAGCTGTTCGTCGGCGCGGCCGATGAATTCCAGCGTCGAATCCACGTCCGCGCGGACGAGATCGCCTGTGCGATAGAGACGTTCACCCGAATGGAACGGGTCGGCGACGAACCGCTCGGCCGTCGCCCCCGGCCTGCCCAGATATCCCTGCGCGACACCCGGGCCGCCGAGATACAGCTCGCCGCGGGTCCCCGGCGGCACCGGCCGCAGCGCGGGATCGAGCACCAGCGCCCGCACGCCCGGCAGCGCCCGCCCGATCGTCACCGGACCGCTCGCCCGCAGCGGGTCGGACTGGGTCGCCATCACCGTGGTCTCGGTGGGGCCGTATCCGTTGAACAGACGCAACGGGGTAGCCCAGCGGCGCACGAGTTGGGGCGGGCAGCTCTCCCCGCCCACCACCGCCACGCACAGGTGGGGTACCTGATGCGGTTCGAGCGTCGCCAATACCGCCGGGGTGGTGAGGAAATGGGTGATCGCCGTGCTGTTCAGCAGCTCCGCCAGTTCCGGTCCGGCGATCACCGCCGGCGGTTCGATCACCAGCCGGGCGCCCGCCGCGAAGGCCGCGAGCAGTTCCAGCAGATGCGCGTCGAAGGAGGGCGCGTGCGCGTGCAGAACACGCGAATCGCGGTTCACCCCATAGTGTTCGACCACGTGGTCGGTCAGCGCGCCCAGGCCGCCGTGGCCGACGACGACGCCCTTCGGCGTTCCGCTCGTGCCCGAGGTGTAGATCAGATAGGCCGGATGCCGCGGGCGCAGCGGACGACGCCGATCGGCATCGGAGACCGGATGGCAGTCCCGTCGCTCGACGCGCGCCACGGTCGCGGGATCGTCCAGCACCAGCCAGTCCACCTCGGCGGGCAGCTCGTCGCGCACGGCTCGCACCGTAACGCCGAGGCGCGCACCGGAATCCGCCGCTATCGCCGCGATCCGCCGGGCCGGGTCGGCCGGATCGACCGGCACGAAGGCCGCGCCCGTGCGGGTCACCGCACAGACCGCGAGCACCGATTCGAACGACCGGGGCACGGCCGTCATGACGAAAACTCCCGGCCCCGCGCCGAATTCGATCAGCTCGCGCGTCCAGCGGTCGCACAGCCGCTCCCATTCGCGGCCGGTCCAGGAGCGCGCACCGGCCTGCACCGCGATCCGGTCCGGCGCTCCGCGGAAGCGCAGCAGATCCGCCAGTACGCGATCCGCGCGGACCGGCGGAACCTCCGGCGGCACCCGCGGCTGGTCCAGCGTGCGGACCACCCGATCCGGTCCGGCGGCCAGGAATCGGTCGAAATAGTCCAGGAATCGGTGATGATGCCAGGTGAGCGCCGCTTCGGAGTACAGCGCCGGATTGGCCTGCATGCCGATGGTGGCGCTGCGTTCGCCGGCTCCGAGCTGATAGCCGTTGACGAGCAGATCCTCCACCGGCCCCAGCGACAACAGCCGCACCCGACCGGTCACGCCGCTCATGCGCAGCGGTTCGACGAAGCCCAGCATGTTGAGCACCGGGCCGAAACCGCCTCGGACCACCTGTGATTCGCCACGATCGCGCTGCATGTCCTCGTACCGGTAGCGCTGATGGCGCAGCGCGCCGATCACCCGGGTGCGGACCTGCCCGAGCATCTCGTGCGCCGTCAGGTCACCGATCCCGTCGAGCCGCAACGGCACCACGTTGGACACCGATCCCGCCGACCGGCGCAGCGCCGCGGTCGGCCGGGCCGCGACCGGCAGCGACACCATCACCTCGTCGACGCCGAGAGCAGCTGCCAGATAGCAGGAGAAGGCGGTGACTACCAGTTCGGCGAAACTCGCGCCGGTCCGCTCGCGCACGGCGGCAAGGTGTTCCGCGGTCGCGTCGGGCAGCGTCGCGTCGACGCGATGCGGGCGCGGGGCGGCCGCGGCCGAACGTCCCGCCAGCCCGGCCGCGCACAGCGGTCCGGACAGTTGTTCACGCCAGTACTCGCGGTCCGCGTCGGCTCGCACGGAGTTCTGGTACGCGCGTTCGTCGGCCAGCAGTTCCGGTATGGTCAAGGGCCGCTGCCGGTCCGAGACAGGTTGCGCGGCAGAGCTTTTCCCGTCGCCATACAGTTCGGCCGTGCGGCGCAGGATCGCCGCGGCCCCGACGCCGTCCACGACCATGTGATGGCTGCGCAGATACAGCAGGTGCCGTCCCGCGCCCACCCGGAACACCTGCGCCACGGTGATCGGCCCCGCGATCAGATCGACCGGAGCGCAGTGGTCCTGCTCCATCGCCGCGCGAGCCTCACCGACCGGATCACGATGATCGACCAGGTCGTGCACGGCCACGGCGCCGAACGCGTCGGGGTCCAGAATCTGCCGCGGCCCGCCGGGCCCCGCAACGAATCGCACATGCGGGGACTGCAATTCCCAGGCGGCACGAGCTATGGCCGTGCGCAGCACCCCGAGATCGAGCGGCCCGGTCAGATCCAGGTACATCGCAACGGTATTGGGCACGTCCGGATACAACTGCTGAGCCACCCACCAGCGTAATTGGGCGGCCGACAACGGAAATTCACCGCTGCCGATACCGGCTGACCGCACTCGTCGTCCTCCTGTCCGGATGCCTTGGACGATTTCGGGCAAACCTACGGCATTCGTCCCGGTCCGCGCGAGCGATCCGAGCGGGTCGTTCGTTTCCGGGACAGCGACGGCCGCATCCGGCGTACCGGATGCGGCCGGGCCGAATTCCGCTGCGCGCCTGCTCAGCCGCGCTCGTTCGCCGCCCGCAGGCCGTGCAGGTCGATCTTGGACATACCGTTCAGGGCTGCGCCCACCGCGGCGGCATTCGCACCGCCCAGCAGGACCGGCAATTCGGACGGGACGACCTGCCACGACAGTCCGTACCGATCGGTGAGCCACCCGCAGGGGCCCGGCTTGCCGCCCTCGGTCAGGGCCGCCCACAGCCGGTCGACCTCCTCCTGGCCGTCCACGATGACCTGGATGGACACCGCGTCGGTGTGCGGGTGCCCGGGACCGCCGTTCATCAGCGTGACCGCGTGACCGGCCAGCTCGAGCGTCACGACGAAGGCCGAACCGTCCTCGTGCCGGGTGATGCCGGTGGTACGCGAGCCCGGAACGGCCGCGGTGTAGAACTCGGCGGCCTGCTCGGCCTCGCTGTCGAACCAGATGAAGGTGTTGACGCTGGTCATGATGCGCTCCTCATTCCGCGCACAGGCGGTCCAACGCCGACTGACTTTCCTGGTCGACCGCCCGGTAGATCACCAGCCGCTGATCCGGATCCTGCAGCGGCATCAGCACCTCGAATTGCACGGCCATCCGGCCGACCTCCGGATGCCGCAGCACCTTGATGCCGCGCCCGTTCACCCGCACGTCGCGCTGCTCCCACAGGGTCGCGAATTCGGTATCCGCAGCGATGAATTCGGCGATCAGATCGGCCAGCACCTGGTCCTCGGGATGGGCGGCCCAGGCCGCGCGCAGATCCGCGATCCCTTCGCGCAGAATGGTTTCCCGGTCGACGTAGAACCCGTCCCGGATCCGGGGATGCATCAGGCACATCCACATCGAGTTGCGCTGCCCCGGCGGCAGCTTCTCGAAATCGACCAGCACCCGGGACATTTCGTGATTCCACGCCAGAATGTCGTAGCGGTGGTTGACCAGCATGGCCGGCAGCGGCGCGAGGTCCGCGACCAAACGGATCAGCGCCGGGTCGGCGGTGGTCGCGGGCTTGTCGATCACCGGTGCGCGCTGCTGGGCCAGGTCGAACAGATAGGCGCGTTCGTCGGGCGCCAACCGCAATGCACGGGCCAGCGCCTCGAGCACCTCGGCCGAGGGACGCAGGCCGCGACCCTGTTCCAGCCGCACCACATAGTCGGTGCT
>CBJNFW010000051.1:0-36025 GCA_966435935.1 uncultured Nocardia sp. | reverse complement strand
GGGGGGGATCCAGTCCCCCACTGCCGCGAGGGAGCTCACAGCACTGGCTGGGGGGGGGACAAACCGCCTCGTTCCCCCCCTTTCCCGCGCCGCTCGACGTCGCGTCGTTCCCGTGTGGCCGGTCATCGGCCGAGGGCCGCAGCCGATCTCGCCCGTCGATCGTCGCGGGCGACCGCTACGCCGCCCGGCCCGGGTTGGCGTGGTCCTGCTCTCGCGCATGAGCAGTGCGCCCCCGGCGGCCGCTCCGAAATCTAGCATTGCTAAGTGAGGTGGCGCTGCTAGATTGTGTCTGGCTATATTGTCTAGCAATGCTAGGATTTGGCTATGAGTACCCAGACGCGCCGCGAACGGCAACGAGCCGAACGGCATCAGCTGATCGTCGACACCGCTCGGGAGATCGCCGAGACCAACGGCTGGGACGCGGTGACCGTACGACGGTTGGCCGAGGCGATCGAATACAGCCAGCCCGTCTTGTACAGCCATTTCAGCGGTCGCGATGCGATCGTGGCCGCGGTCGCCGAACAGGGTTGTGCCGAGATGGCCGTTCGGTCCAGAGCGTTGCGGACCGCCGCGCGGACCCCGGAAGAGGCGCTGACCGCCGTCGCGAACGGCTATCTCGACTTCGCCCGGGACAGTCCCGCCCTGTACGACGCGATGTTCGTGCAGAAGGTGGATCTGACCTTCGGCGAGGGTGCGCCGCAGGCGCTGCAGGACGCGTTCGCCGAACTGGCGGCCGTATTCGCGCCCTTCGCGGGCGAACACGACGTGGAGACCTTCACCGAGGTCGGTTGGGCCTCGTTGCACGGCCTGGCGACGCTCGAGCAGCACGGCAGACTGCGGCCGGAGTTCCGTGACCAGCGTCTCGCCCTCCTGGTCGCCGACTGGACACATCACTGAGTCTCGCGCGCCTACGATGGTGATCATGGACGTCGCCGTTGTCGGATCCGGGCCGAATGGTCTTGCCGCCGCGGTGATCTGCGCCCACGCCGGATTGAATGTGCGGGTGTTCGAGGCCGCGGACACACTCGGCGGCGGCTGTCGCACCGCCGAGACGACGCTCTTGGGCTACCACCACGACGAATGCGCGGGTGCGCATCCGATGGCGGTGGCCTCACCGTTCTTCCGCGCTTTCGATCTGGCCGCGCACGGGGTGGAACTGCTCACTCCCGAGATTTCCTACGCCCACCCGCTCGATGGCGGCAAGGCCGGTCTGGCCTGGCTCGACCTGGATCGCACGGTAGCCGATCTAGGACGTGACGGTGCGGCGTGGGGGAGGCTGTTCGGTCCGCTGGTGCGCGATTGGCGTGAAGTGGTGGCGTTGGCGATGTCCGACACTCGTCATCCGCCGCTGGACGCGGTCACCGGTGTGCGCTTCGGCAGACGGGTTCTGGAGCAGGCTTCGCCGTTGTGGGACTTGCGTTTTCGAGAGGATGCCGCCGCCGCGCTCTTCACCGGGGTGGCGGCGCACGCGATCGTTCCGCCGCGTGCGTTCTCCGCCGCGGGGGTCGCGCTGTTGCTCGGCACTCTCGCGCACGTCGTCGGGTGGGCGATTCCGCGCGGCGGCAGTCGAGCCATCGTCGATGCGCTGGCAGCGGATCTCGAAGCGTCGGGCGGCAGCATCGCCACCGGTCACCGCGTCGACTCGCTCGACGAATTGCGGGATGCGCGAGCGATTCTGCTCGATACCGCGCCCGCGGAGCTGTTGCGGATCGGCGGCGACCGCCTGCCCGCCCGCTACGCCGCCCAGCTGTCGCGGGTGCGCTACGGCGGCGCGGCGTGCAAGGTGGATTTCGCGCTGTCGGGCCCGGTGCCGTGGCAGTCGCCGGACTGTGCGCTGGCAGGGACACTGCATCTGGTCGGCACCCGAGCCGAGGCGCTGGCGGTCGAGCGGGAGGTCGCCGCCGGACGTCATGCCGATCGACCGTACGTACTGCTCGTCCAGCCCGGTGTCGTCGACGATTCCCGCGCGCCGCGGGGCAATCACACGCTGTACGCCTACGCGCACGTACCCAACGGCTCCCCGCGTGACGTCAGCGCCGAGGTGATCGCCCAGATCGAGCGCTTCGCACCGGGTTTCCGCGATCTGATCCTGGCCCAGCACGTCCGCACCGCCGCGCAGATGCCGTCCTACAACGCGAACTACATCGGCGGCGACATCTCGGCGGGTGCGATGAGCGCACGCCAGATCGTGCTGCGCCCGACTCCCCGCTGGAACCCGTATTCCACCCCGCTCCCCGGCGTCTACATCTGCTCGGCCTCCACTCCGCCCGGTCCGGGCGTCCACGGCATGTCCGGACTGCACGCCGCGTCGCACGCTCTGCGCACCCGCTTCGGCATCCGCACCGACCCACTCACCCTCGCCGCCGGGACCGCTCAGGTCTCCGGCTGAGCGGCTTCCGTCGATCCCGCACCGTCCGCGGTTTGCCACCGTGGCGTGGAGCTTCGGCCGAACAGACGCAATCGACACCGTCTCCGGGGCGTGGTGCGAAATCGGGGTGCCATTCTCCACCCCATTCGCCGCGGGCGAAGGAGTGCCGGCCCATGATGTCGCGCTGGGTCGGATTGGGGTAGGCCCAGTCCTCGTAGTCGCCGGGTTCCCAGCGGCGATGGGGCGCGATGAACACGCGAATACCCGCCGCACGCACCGCCGTGGTGATCGTACGAAGATTGTCCAGCAGGCCGCTGCCTTCCGCGACGGCCTGAACCCGGGGCCAGATCCTGCCGCCCTCGGAGAGAAAATCGTTGTAGGGGTCGACGAACAGCAGCGCGGGTTCCGGGTCGGGTAGGCGTGTGGGGTCCAGCAGAACGAAAACTGGCGTTGAGCACCTACCGCAGATAGCCGCACACTGTGTGCGGTAGTGTCGGAGTCGTCCTGTCGCGATGTACCGTTCGAGCGGGGGTGACTCGGGAAACTGTCTGCGGTACTGGTCGGAGGTCGTCGATGGGGCGGGTTCGCGGCGCCGGACAGCAGCAAAGCGTTGAGCCGGGAGCGGGTCACCGGGATCCTGGAATCGGATGCGCCGCTGCGGGAACGGGTGCCGTGGCACCTGCTCTACGAATCCTCCGCACGCGCCGAGGAGGTACTGATGCTCGATGTGCCCGACCTCGACACGGCCAACCGGTGCGCGGTGGTGACCCGCAAGGGCGGGGCGCGCGAGCTCATCGCGTGGCAGACCGGTACCGCGCGGTTGCTGCCGCGGATGCTCGCTGGACGTAAATCCGGTCCGGTGTTCCTCACCGACCGCAGAGCGCGATCCTCGGTGGCCCGCAACGATATCGATCCCTCGACCGGGCGGGGCCGCTTGTCGTATCGGCGTGCGGCGGAGTTGTTCGAGACCCACACCGAACGTTTCGACGGCGGCCCGTACACGCTGCACCAGTTGCGACACTCTCGACTGACCCACGCCGCCGAACAGGGCGCGTCGACACCGGTGCTGATGAAACTGTCGGGTCATACCTCGGTGCGCAGCCTCGCCGAATACGCGCGAGTCTCCGATGCCGGGCTACGGCAGTATCAGGCCGACAGCGACCCGGCGGCTCGTCGGCGAGCGGCCTGGTGATTGGCAGATGAGATCCGCGCTCAACTCCGGCGTGCGCGGTGGCGGCGGCTGGCGATGACGGGTGTGCCTGGGGAGGAGGTACTACAGCAGTTGAAGCGGATGGCGGACGACATGGTCGAACTGCTCAGCCGCCGGACCGGTCCCCACCTGCACGACACCTTGGGTGACCTGGCCGAGGAAGTCCGCGTGCGAAGGCAGAGACTCGGCAACGCCGACGAGCGCGGCCAGCTCGAGATCGAGAAAGCAGGTCAGGGGCTGAGAACATCCGAACACCGGTGGGAGTCCCCTCCCGATCTTCACGCCGTCGATCGTTCTGATCGGCCGGTAGCTAACATCAGCAGGCGCGCACCTGATGTCGATCGAGCCGAAACGCCTCATCACCTCCGCGACCTGCTGTCTGGTGAATCTGCGAACTTGAAGGAGGCTTTCCGCTGGATGGAGGAGACTCCTGGCCTTCCATTCCGCTGGAAATTGCAGGACGCAAGGCGGACGTCCAGTAGCTTTCGGGACAGGAAAGATATCACGGTCGAAGGCTGGGTGTTCGACGGCCGCAGGAAAATCGGGCATACGTACACGGCATTTGTCATGAAGCGCGGAAAAATCGAGGCCCAGGTGAGGGAGGTCAAACTATACGATCACTACGAGGACAAAGAGTATCAAGGAAAGGGGTTCTTGAAGGCTTTCGATCGAGTGCTGGACGACCCCCGGCTTTCCCAAGTCGACAGTATCCATGTCTATGGACAGCTACCGAACGGCGGTCGTCCATGGGTGGGCGTCGGATACGACTGGGACAGAGGCCATGAGGCTTTCCCCACACATATAGCGACTATGGCCGACCATGTTCGAAGGATGCTGGAGCAGCCACTTGCGCCCAGTGACCACAAATTGCTGTCCGGGTTGTTGACAGAGTTGGAAGGCTCACCCGCAGGTGTCCGGTCGGCCCAGGCGATTTACGCGATGAAAGATTCCCGGGGCATGCCAATCGGCCGGGAACTCTTGCAGAATACACCTTTTCATGGGACGCGGAAGCCGCGGCTCACCGCGCTGTCGTCCGCTCAGGACGCGACCATGGGCGCCGAGAAGGCCGCCGACCGTGACTTCGGTGTTAGGGGGACCGATTCCAAGTCTGGGATGACAGCCGACCCGAACGAATATTACGGCACCCCCCATGCCGGGCGCCCTCCGGAGGCCGGAAATGCCATCGGCGAGCCCAGCTCACCAGAAAATAGCACAAACGATTCCAAAGGCAGTGGTTCGACCGGCGGTCCGACTATAGGCGATATTATTAATCCGAAGAACTCTTTCGACCAGTAGACATGCAGTGCGTACCTCGGCGATGCGGTGCATAACATCGTCAACCACCCAGGAATGCCGGCCCGGGTGCCGCGCTCGGCCTCATTACCGCTTACCTGCTCAACGAACACTTCAGCAGCACCTTCGGCGTCGGGCCGCTCCAGTCCGCTGACATGGCGGTCGCTGGATACTGCTGCGGTAGATCCTCAGCCGATTCGATCGTCTTCGTCCGGGGCGTCCGGATCGCGCAACGGCCGGTGGCTACGGCCCAGGTCGGGCAGGTGGAAGCTGTAGTGGCCGTCGAGGCGGATATGGCGGCGGGTGAACGGCGAGAGTCGGGCGGCGTCCTCGTCACGGGCCGGGTAGCCCTGGTTTTCCATGCCGTCGAGGTAGGCGCGGGTGAGTTCGCCCTTGCGGCCGTGGAACACGGTGCGGCCCATATCGAGGCGGCCTTCCTGAAGGTTGGCCTGCGCTGGCTTCCCGCCGATAGGGTCGCTCATCACCCACAAAACGACATGCAACCACCACACGCTCGCCGGCATCCACCGATCCTGCGAATCAACCGCCATAGCAACGGGTTTCGTCACCGGCGCTCGCTAGCGCCAGTCTTCGCTCAACTGGACCCACATGCCGGGTAGGTCGGATCGGCCATGGTTCTCAGCTCCTCAGGTCGCGCATGTGCGCGTGTAGCGCTTCGATGGTCATTCCTGATGCTGATCTCAGTACACCGCGGACGGCCTCATGCCGAGCCTGCGGCGTACCGCTGGATAGTACTGATCCGGTCGCCGAACTCGGCTCCGCGTACCGGGTGAACGCCAGGCGCGGTGCGAGCGCTCGTCCACCGCGCGATCGAGTCGGCGAAGGTACGGGAACGCCGCTGATCAGGGCATTCGGCGCGGAGCCCGGAATGCTGCGTTGTCGCGACGCTCCCTAAGCGGGCTGGGTGCGGTAGAGATCGGGTTCGATGTACATGAGGCGGGCGATCGGTACCGCGGCGCGGACACGTTCCTCGGCGGCGTCGATGGCGGTGGCGATATCGCCGATCTCCAGGCCCGGCACGATCGCGACCTTGGCCGCGACCAGAAGCTCCTCGGGACCGAGGTATTCGGTGCGCAGATGGATGACGCGATCGATGCGGGTGCCGTCGACGAGGTTCTCGCGAATCGCGCGGACCTGATCCGGGGTCGCGCCCTCGCCGATGAGCAGACTCTTCATCTCCACGATCAGCACGACGGCGATGAAGCCCAGCAGGACGCCGATGCCGAGGGTGCCGATGCCGTCCCAGATGGGATCGTCGGTGATCATGGTCAGGAGCACGGCGATCAGGGCGATCAGCAGGCCGATGAGCGCACCGCTGTCCTCGAGCATCACCACCGGCAGTTCCGGATTGCGGGAGTTGCGGATGAACCGCCACCATCCGGTGTTGCCCCGCAACGTCGCCGATTCCCGCATCGCGGTGGCGAAGCTGTAGCCCTCCAGCACCGCCGCGATGGCCAGGATCACGACCGCCACGATCGGTGAACTCAGCTCCTCCGGATGCTGGATCTTGTGGATGCCCTCCCAGATCGCGTACATCGAGCCGAGCGTGAACAGCACCAGCGCCACGACGAAGGAGTAGAAGTAGCGGTTGCGTCCGTAGCCGAACGGATGCAGTTCGTCGGCCTCCTGCTCGGCCCGCTTCTGACCGAGCAGCAGCAATCCCTGATTTCCGGTGTCGGCCAGCGAGTGCACGCCCTCGGCAAGCATCGATCCGGAGCCGGTGATCAGCGCGCCGACGAATTTGGCGACTGCGATGCCCGCGTTCGCGCTGAGTGCAGCGAAGATCGCCTTCTTACCGCCACTCGCAGACATACCTGTCGCCCTTGCCCTTTCGTCGACCAGCTCGCTGTGTGTCCGATTTGTCCGCAAACCCTACCGGAACGGTCCGACATCCGGTCGGGAGCACTACTCGCCCCCGACGCAGGCGCAGAACAGCTGTGCCGGCCCGTCGACCGCCTGTGCGCGAATGTTGGTGTCGGCGGCCGAGATCCAGGCCGCCCCGCCGGGAGTGATCACCAGATCGTCGACGCCCTGCAGCAACCGCACCGCCCCGGCCGTGCACAGGATGATGCCCGGTCCGGTGCGCGGAATCGGGGTCGGGTCGGCCCCGGCCGCCAGCTCGAACCGGCGCAGCGCGAATTCCGGTGCGGGCGTGCGGTATCGGAACGAATTCTCATCCACCGGTTCCGGTGTCACGATGGGCAGCGCGAGCGGCTCGAAATCGAGCACCCGCAGCAGTTCGGGCACGTCGACGTGCTTGGGGGTCAGGCCGCCGCGCAGCACGTTGTCGGAGTTGGCCATGATCTCCACGCCGACCCCGTTCAGATAGGCATGCAGATTGCCGGCCGCCAGGAACAGGCCCTGTCCGGGCTCCAGGGTGATCCGGTTGATCAGCAGCGCGGCCAGCACACCGGCATCGCCGGGATACGCCTCGGCGAGTTCGAGAACCGTGCGCACCTCGGGGGTGAATTCGTCGTTGCCGTCGGCCAGATAGGTCACGCAGCCGTCGAGCACCTTGGGCAGCAGCGTGTCCAGCATGGCCTGCGGCAGGGTGATCCAGGTGGTGAACACCGTCCGCAGGCCCGACGAATCCGGTTGCGCGGCAAGCAGTTCGATGTACTGTGTCAGCTCCGGGACGGCCAGTGCGGTCAGCAGCGCGACCGTGCGGTGCGGATCGCGGAACCCGGCCAGCGCCTCGAATCGGTTCAGCGCCACCACCAATTCGGGTTTGTGGCTGTCGTCGCGGTAGTTGCGCATGGGCGAATCCAGCGGCACCCGTTGCAGATTCTCCCGCTCGAATCCGGCGCGGGCCTGATCGGCGCTGGGATGCGCCTGCAGCGACAGCGGCTCCTCGGCCGCCAGAATCTTCAGCAGAAACGGCAGACGCCCGCCGAATTCCGGTGCGACCGAGCCCAATTGACGTTGCGGATCGGCCGCGACGAGTTCGAGCAGCGATTCGGTGCGTCCGTCGATGTGCACCTGCGCCGGATCGGCCGGGTGCGTACCGAACCACAGTTCGGCCTCGGGATGCGCCGAGGGCACCGGGCGTCCACACAGCTCTGCCAGAACGGTGCGTGAGCCCCAGGCATAGGAACGCAACGCACCAACGAGTTCGTGCACTAGAAATGGCCCCCGTCGTAGTGGGCAGAGCGGTCGGCCGGTGTCGCGGGGCCGGCGAGCAGGCGCAGATAGGCCGCGGCCGTCTCCAGCCGCAGGACCAGCACCGCGAGCTGTTCGAGCTCGCTGCCGGGCCGCACGGCTCGCGGGTTCTGCTCACCGGGTTGTCCGGCGATCAGCTCGGCGTCGACATTCACCAACTCGGCGTCGATCAGGCCGGATCCGGCACCGAAGATGGTCAGGCGACGATGCGCGGCGAGTTGATCGGCGTCGGCGCTGACCACGAACAGGCCCACGCGCTGCACGGGAGCGGGGCCGTCCAGCTGCTCGTCGTGGAACAGCGGATCGAATCCCGGCGCGGCCGCACCCGCGGCCGCGGAGATCAGGTTGTGCGCGGCCGCCACCTGCGCCAGGTCGGCGGCGGCGGCGATCTGCCCGGCGGCGGACAGCAGCACCTCGCAGGTGTGCGCGGCCACCTGCGTGGCGGCCGGGGAATCACCGGACAGCAGGACGCTGCGCTGCTGCATCCGCGAGGCCAGGGTCTTCGCCGGATTGTGGAAGACCTCGTTGGTGGGGCCGTCGCGCAGGGCCTCGGCGTCCAGCGCGTCGGCCAAGGCCTCGAGATCCGGTGTGAGCGGGCCGATATGCATCGGATCGATGGCTTGCAGCACCGCGATGCCGATGGCCAGATAACGCAGCAGCCGATTGTGGTCCAGTACGGGCACGCGCGGCGGCAGCATGGCCGCGCGTCCGGCGGCGGCGGTGCGCAGCGGGCCCTCGTCGGGTGCGGCCACGACGACCTCGGCGCCACGGTGCAGCGCGCGGTCGATCGCGCCGATCACTCGCGGATCGCCCGCGTCGTCGCCGGCGACGAGCACCACGTCCAGCGGGCCCACCCACTGCGGGATCGTCGTGACGGGCACGATCGGCAGTGCGGCCCGATCGCCCAGGCAGGCCGTCAGCAGGCCTGCCGCCCGCGCGGCGCGACCCGCGCCGGTGACGATCACGAGGCTGCGCGGGCGCATATCGCCCAATCGCGTCAGCACGCCTTCGCCGACGGCCGCCGCGGTGGCGCGCACCTGTGCGCCGCCGGAAGCGGCCGAACGCAATGTCCCCCCGGAATCGGCGGCCTCCAGTGAGGCGACGTCATCGAGGTCGAGAACCGGTGTCCCTGCGATCATCGGGCGTTGCCACCTCCCCTCATCGAGTCACCAGGCCGGGAGAACCTGTCCGTACGGAGTGATAAGCCGGGGGCGAATACGCGCCCTGTGATTCCACTATTCCAGTCAGCCGCGCACGATGCTCAGGATCTCGGTCACGAGTGCGTCTACTTCCTCGGTCGAACGTGCCTCGACGTTCAGCCGCAGCAGCGGTTCGGTGTTGGAGGCGCGCAGATTGAACCAGGCCTCGTCGGGCAGCTGCACGGTCACTCCGTCCAGCCGATCCACCGCGACGGCCCGGTCCTGGAATGCCGTGAGTACGGCCATCGTCCGCTCCTTCGCGTCGGCCACCGTCGAATTGATCTCGCCCGATGCCGCGAACGTCGCGTAGGACGACGCCAGCTCCGACATCGGACGGTCACCGCCGCCGAGGGCGGCCAGCACGTGCAGCGCGGCGAGCATGCCCGAATCGGCGCCCCAGAAGTCGCGGAAATAGTAGTGCGCGGAATGCTCGCCGCCGAAGATCGCTCCGGTGGCGGCCATCTGCTGCTTGATGAACGAGTGACCGACCCGGGTGCGCACCGCGGTACCGCCCAGTTCGGTGACCAGCTTGGGCACCGACTGCGAGGTGATCAGGTTGTGGATGACGGTCGCGCCGGGCTCCTTGGCCAGTTCGCGCTCGGCCACCAGTGCGGTGATCGCCGACGGTGAGACCGGCTCGCCCCGCTCGTCCACCACGAAACAGCGGTCGGCGTCGCCGTCGAAGGCCAGTCCGATATCGGCGCCCGAACTGCGGACCAGCCGCTGCAGATCGACCAGGTTCTTCGGATCCAGCGGATTGGCCTCGTGATTGGGGAACGTGCCGTCGAGTTCGAAATAGAGCGGATCGACGGTCAGCGCCTCGACCGGTCCCAGCACCGCGGGCACGGTGTAGCCGCCCATGCCGTTCCCGGCGTCCACCGCGACCTTCAGAGGGCGGATGCCGCCGAGATCGACCAGCCCGCGCAGGAATTCGGCGTAGGCGTCGAGCAGGCTCTCCTCGGTGGCGGTACCTGGTGCGCCGTCGTACGCCGGGACTCCCTCGACGAGTTCGCCCGCGATCGTGGCCAGCCCGGTGTCCTGCCCGACGGGCAGGGCGTTGGCGCGGCACAGCTTGATGCCGTTGTAGCGGGCGGGATTGTGACTGGCGGTGAACATCGCGCCGGGACAGCCCAGATGTCCGGAGGCGAAATACAACTCGTCGGTGGAGGCCAGCCCGATCCGCACCACGTCCAGACCCTGTGCCAGAACTCCCGCGGCGAAGGCGGCGGACAGCGCGGGGGAGGAGTCGCGCATATCGTGGCCGATGACGACCCGGGTCGCCTGCTCCGCGCGCATCAGGCGAGCGAAGGCCGCGCCGACGTCGCGCACGAAATCCTCGTCGATCTGCTCTCCGACCACACCCCGCACGTCATAAGCCTTGACAACTGCTTCTATCGATTCGGCAGACCGAGCGACTGGCCCACCCGTCGCCCGACCGCCACCCCTGATCGAATCGCTGCGCGATGCTGACATGAATGACACCCTAATAGGCCCCCCGCGCGGGAACATATTCCGTCCCGGATCCGCCCACTCAGTTGGGCGGGTCGGGCAGTACGCGCAGGTGCCCGCGCCGGCCGGTACGCGCCGGACGGGCCGGTCGCTGCGGGGCCGGCTGATAGTCGGCGGAGTAGCCGCGCTGTTCGGGCTCGCTCGGCGGCCGCCGGCGCATCCCGGCCTCGCGCACGGCCTCGGCCAGTGCGGTCAGGTCGTCGTCGTCGGGAGTGCTGGAGGAGAACGCGCCCTCGTGCCGGACCATGTCCCAGCCCTTGGGCGCGGTGATCCGGGAGGCGTGCGTCTCGCACAGGTCCCAGGAATGCGGTTCGGCGACGGTGGCCAGCGGGCCGACGACGGCCGTCGAATCGGAGTAGACGTAGGTCAGCGTCGCGACGGCCGGGTTCTTGCAGCCTGGTCGGCAGCAACGACGCATGGGAATCACGCAAAGGAGAGTAACCCTCCGGGGCCTGTCGCGCCGACAGACACGCGCGAATGCCGCCTACCAGTTTGTCGCCTTCACCTCCCCGCCCAGGTGTCCGGCGGGGTGACTAATCTCGTGGTTATGACGCGTTCACGGAAGCGGCGGCCGCCGACGGCACGGTCGGTGATCCGTCGCGGGCGGGGGATTCGCGGGCCGATGCTGCCGCCGACGGTCCCGGCCTGGCGCACGCGCGGGCAGCAGTTCGACCGATTGGTGCTCGAGGCGTTCGCGCCACTGGACAGCCGCTGGCACGACCGGCTCACCAAATTGGATATCGCGGTGGACGACGTGCCCAAAATTCGTGCGCTGCACCCGGATTCGGTGACCTGGCCGGACGAGGTCGTGGCCGACGGCGCGGTGCCGCTGTCCCGGCTGGTTCCCGCGGGGGTCGATTCGCGCGGCGCGGCCACCCGCGCCCGCGTCGTGCTGTTCCGCAAGCCCCTGGAATTGCGCGCCAACGATCCGGACGATCTGGTCGACCTCCTACGGGAGGTTCTGGTCCAGCAGATCGCGACCTATCTGGGCGTGGATCCGGACGTCATCGATCCGGAGGAATGAAATCGTGCGGAGGCGGAGGGCTGACGCCCCCTGCCTCCTAACCGATGCCGCGCTTGAGACGGCGGCGTTCGCGTTCGGACAGTCCACCCCAGATGCCGAAACGCTCGTCGTGGGCGAGTGCGTATTCCAGGCACTCGTCCCGGACCTCGCAGCCCATGCAGATCCGCTTCGCCTCGCGCGTCGAGCCGCCCTTCTCGGGGAAGAACGCCTCCGGATCGGTCTGGGCGCACAGGGCTCGTTCCTGCCACTGCTCCTCGATGGTGTCGAACATCGCATCGAAGTCGGTGACGATGAGGCTCAGCTGCGGCGGCTCGGGCTTGCGCTGTGCGCGCGCCCACTGGCCGCCCTGCTGCGGGTGACCGTCCGGCTGTGCCGGTGTGTCGGAATCGATTCCGGTCACCATGCTTCCCCCCTCTCGTTCGTCGATCCAGCGGTCGGTGCAGACGCCTGGAACTGCGCCTGCTGTGGAATCGGTTTGCGATACACCACCCGGAATGCCCGACGGGGCCAGCTCCTCGGCCATCGCTCCGCCTCCTCACTGTGTGTTAGCGCAGAATGATTTATCCGTCGGACCCGATTTGCCCACCGACGGCCCAACACCGCGACGTTGTCCCGCGGACATCCCCGAGCTCGTCATTCCCGTTCGAACATTCGTTCGAAATGCGGTCTGCGCCTTGAGCTCTCGCGCATGCCCGGAATGACATGCCTGTGATTAGACACGCCGGACGGCGCGATGGTCAAGCTGCCGACACAATTCCGTTACTATCCGCGACCCGGTTCGAGGTCATTCGGTGACCGTCTGGTAGCAAATGAGCAGCAAATATGCTACTCGACGGAGCGTCGGAGACAACGCATAGGCTATGCGGATGTGACTGGAGAACAAGCGGACATCGCGCCCGCTGCCGAGCATGCCGGTGCGCGAACCAGTGTTGCCGTTCTGGTCGGCGGAGTCGGCGGCGCACGGTTCCTGCAAGGCGTGCGCGAACTACTGCCCGATGCCGATATCTCGGCCATCGTGAACGTCGGCGACGACGTCTGGATGCACGGTCTGCGCATCTGCCCGGACCTGGACACCTGCATGTACACGCTCGGTGGCGGCATCGATACCGAACGCGGCTGGGGCCGGGTCGGGGAAACCTGGCACGCCAAGGAGGAGTTGGCGAAATATCACGCCCAGCCCGATTGGTTCGGACTCGGAGATCGCGATATCGCGACGCATCTGGTGCGCAGTGAAATGCTGCGCGCCGGATACCCGCTCTCCGCGGTCACCGAGGCGTTGTGCAACCGATGGCAACCCGGTGTGAAACTTCTTCCCGCGACCGACGACCGATGCGAAACCCACGTCGTGATCAGTGAGCCGGACAACGCTGGCGAACGTCGCGCGATTCATTTTCAGGAGTGGTGGGTACGCTATCGAGCCGACGTGGAGACCCATGGATTCGTCACAATCGGGGCGGATCAAGCAACTCCGGCACCAGGTGTGACGGAGATCATAGAACGGGCCGATGCGGTTCTGCTGGCCCCTTCGAACCCCGTGGTGAGCATCGGCGCGATCCTCGCGGTTCCCGGAATTCGCGGCGCGCTGCGCACCACGACGGCCAAGGTCGTCGGCCTGTCGCCGGTGATCGACGGAAAGCCGTTGCGTGGCATGGCCGACGAATGCCTCGCGGTGCTGGGCGTGGAGACCACCGCCGAGGCCATCGGCAGACATTTCGGGGCCCGCTCGGACACCGGCATCTTGGATGGCTGGCTGGTGCACTCCACCGACACCGCGGACGTTCCGGGCGTGGAGGTGCGCAGTGTGCCGCTGCTGATGACCGATCCGGCCGCGACCGCCGAAATGGCCCGCGAGGCCTTGGATATCGCGGGGGTGAAACCGTGATCGAATCCACACAGCGCGCGCCGGTACATTCCGACGCCGGCGATCACGCTCCCGGCGGTGAGCTGCGCATCATCCCGGTCCCCGGCCTGCCGGAATTCCGTCCCGGCGACGACCTCGCCGAACATCTTGCGGCACAGGCGCCTTGGCTGGCCGACGGCGATGTGCTGGTGGTCACCAGCAAGATCGTCGCGAAGGTGGAGGGCCGGATCGTCACCGCGCCACAGGATCCCGAGGAGCGCGATGCCGTGCGCCGGGAGCTGGTGCGTTCGGAGGCGGTGCGGGTGCTGGCCCAGAAGGGGCGAACCCTGATCACCGAGAACAAGCTCGGCATCGTGCAGGCCGCCTCCGGCGTGGACGGTTCCAATGTCGAACAGGGCGAATTGGTATTGCTGCCCAGCGATCCGGACGCCAGCGCGGCGGCTCTGCGCAGCGCGCTGGCCCAGCGGCTCGGCGTGGACGTCGCGGTGGTCGTCACCGACACGATGGGCCGCGCCTGGCGCAACGGCCAGACCGATGCGGCGATCGGCGCGGCCGGGCTGCGCGTATTGCACGACTACGCGGGCGCGGTCGACGGGCAGGGGAACGAACTGCAGGTCACCCAGGTCGCGGTCGCCGACGAGCTGGCCGCCGCCGCGGATCTGGCCAAGGGCAAACTCGGCGGCGTTCCGGTCGCGGTGGTGCGCGGCCTGGACCCGCACGACGACGGCTCGCGCGCCGCGGATCTGCTGCGCGGCGGCGAGGACGATCTGTTCTGGCTCGGCACCGCCGAGGCGATCGACAGAGGGCGGCACGAGGCGTTGCTGTTGCGCCGGTCGGTGCGCCGATTCGCCGACACTCCGGTCGAACCGGAACTGATCCGGACCGCGGTCTCGGTGGCGTTGACCGCACCCGCGCCGCATCACACTCGCCCGGTGCGGTTCGTCTGGGTGCGCGATCGCGCGTTGCGGGCGCGGCTGCTCGAGGCGATGGCCGATCGCTGGCGCGAAGACCTGACCGGTGACGGTCGCGGTGCCGACAGTGTCGAGCGGCGGGTTGCGCGCGGGCGGATCCTGTTCGACGCGCCCGAGGTGATCATTCCGTTCTGCCTGCCCGACGGTGCGCACGACTATCCGGACGAGCGTCGGCGGGCCGCCGAGGCCACCATGTTCACCGTGGCCGTCGGCGCGGCGGTGCAGGGACTGCTGGTCGCCCTGGCCACCGAGGGGGTGGGCAGCTGCTGGATCGGGTCGACGATCTTCGCCCCGGAGGCCACCCGCGAGGTGCTCGGATTGAGCGCGGAGTGGAATCCCCTGGGCGCCATCGCGATCGGATACCCGGACGAGGAGCTCACCCCCCGCGAGCCGCGCGACCCGGGTACCGGCCTGGTCGAGTTGTAGTCACGGGATCTCTACGAGGAAAGGCGTCCATGAGCGCGAGCTCGCTGCACGAATCGGCGACCGAACTGCTCGAAACCTGGTCTCCGGCAACGGGTCCGGAGCAGTCCCTGCGCCAGGCCATGCTCGCGTTCCTGGGCTCGGCTCCGCGCGGGTGCCTGCGCGAGCACGCCGCCGGGCACATCACCGCCTCGGCGATGGTGTTCTCCCACGACGACCGTGCGGTGCTGCTGACCCTGCATCCGCGCGTCGGCCGCTGGATCCAGCTCGGCGGCCACTGCGAGGAATCCGACGACACCGTGCGGTCCGCAGCCCTGCGCGAGGCCGTCGAGGAATCGGGCATCCCCGGCCTGACGATCGAACCGGGGCTCTACGGCGCGCAGGCCCACCCCATCACCTGCTCACTCGGCCGACCCACCCGTCACCTGGACCTGGTGTTCAAGGTTCGGGCGCCGAAAGACGCTGTCCCGGTTCGCAGTCCGGAATCCACCGATCTGCGCTGGTGGCCGGTGGACGCTCTGCCGGAGGATTCCGATCTGCTGTTGCGCTGACTATGCGTCGACGCACCACGCTCGGGGAGCGGGTGCGTCGACGACACGCCTTCGAGGCCTCAGGCGGATACCAGATCCTTCTCGGCGGGGACTGCTGCCGGCGACTCGGCCGGCTGTTCGTCGGCCAGTGCCGACTCGTCGAAGGGCAGCTCCCGATTCAGTACCGAGCGAGCGCGTTCCGGATCGATGGTGCGGGTCCAGGTGGCGATCAGGACCGTCGCGACGGCGTTGCCGGAGAAGTTGGTGATCGCGCGGGCCTCGGACATGAAACGGTCGATGCCCACGATCAGCCCGACGCCGCCGAGCAGATCGGGACGATGGCTCTGCAGGCCGCCCGCGAGCGTGGCCAGTCCCGCGCCGGTCACTCCGGCCGCGCCCTTGGAGGCGACGACCATGAAGGCCAGCAAGCCGATCTGCGCACCCAGTGACATCGGCTTACCCGTCGCGTCGGCGATGAACAGCGACGACATCGTCAAGTAGATCGCGGTGCCGTCCAGGTTGAACGAATATCCGGTCGGTACGACGATGCCCACGGTGGACCGTTCCACACCCAGATGTTCCATCTTGGCGATCAGCCGCGGCAGCGCCGACTCCGAGGAGGATGTGGAGAAGATCAGCAGGTATTCGCGGGCGAGGTAACGGACCAGGCGGAAGATCGACACCCCGGCGGTGAAGCGCATCGTCGCACCCAGCACGCCGAAGACGAAGATCAGGCAGGTCAGATAGAACGCGAACATCAGTACCGCAAGCTGTTTCACCGCGCCTAGCCCGGTATCGGCGACCACGTTGGCGATCGCGCCGAACGCGCCGATCGGGGCGAGCCACAGAATCATGGACAAGATCCGGAACACCAGTTTCTGCACCAGCGACACACCGCGCAGGATCGGTTCACCCGAGCCGCCCATCGCCTGGATCGCGAATCCCACCAGCAGCGCGACGAACAGCGTCTGCAGCACACTGCCGGCGGTCAACGCGGACAGCAGCGAGGTCGGGACGATGTTCTCCAGGAAATGCCAGGTGCCGCCCGCGCCTTCGGCCTGTTTGGTGTAGATCGCGGCATCGGCGGCGTGCGCGTGGATGTTCAGCCCGCTGCCCGGATGCAGCAGATTGCCCACCGCCAGTCCGATCGCGAGCGCCACGGTCGAGGTGATCAGGAAGTAGACGACGGCCAGGCCGCCGATCCGGCCGACTCGCGCGGCCGCGCGCACCGAGCCGATACCCAGCACGATCGTGCAGAAGATGACCGGCGAGATCATCATCTTGATCAGGTCGACGAATATGGTGCCCAGGTTTCCCACCGATTTCCCGAATTCCGGTGCGAGCCATCCGGTCAGGACTCCGGCCACGACCGCCGCGATGACGGCGAGGTAGAGCCAGTGGGTGCGGTCGCGACGGTGCGACGCGGTCGAATTGGTCATGGCGATCGTTGCCTCCGGTCCGGCGTGAGCTGGGCCACGCGTTCGTGCAGCCAATCCTGGCGGCTACGGTGACGGCGGTCACCATTGCGTACATTTCGTTCACGAGGCGCGGTTCACGGGAGGTGTCGTGCGGGCGAGCGGCTGGGCCGGGTTCCGGCGGGGCCGGGGAACGACCCTGGCCGGTCAGGTCTTCGTCGTGCAACTGGTCGTGCTGATCGCGGTGATCGCGGTCGGTTCCGCGCTGGCGGTCTGGCAGGTGCGCCGCGAACAGGACGATGCGACGCGGCAACGGGTGACCGGCATCGCCGTATCGATCGCGCAGTCTCCCGCGACGGTGGCCGCGGTTCGTACCCCCGACCCGACGCGGGAGCTACAGCCGGTAACCGAGCGCATCAGGCGGCGGACCGGGGTCGATTTCATCGTCGTGATGGCTCCCGACCGCACCCGGTACACCCACACCGATCCCGCGATGATCGGAAAACCGTTCAGCGGCAACATCACTCGTGCGCTACACGGTGAGACGTTCACCGAGATCTACACCGGGTCGCTGGGGCCGTCCATCCGCTCGGTGACTCCGGTCCAGGACGACGGCGGCCGGGTGATCGCGCTGTTCTCGGCGGGCGTGACCCGGTCCCGCATCGGTGATCAGGTGGCCGCGCAGCTGCCGTTGATTCTGGGCGCGGCGGCGGCCGGACTGCTGCTCGCCGTGCTCGGGGCCCTGTTGCTGCGCCGGCGCCTGCTGCGGCAGACGCACGGCCTGGGCCCGGGCGAACTGCGTACCCTCTACGAACATCATGACGCGGTGCTGCATTCGGTTCACGAGGGCCTGGTGGTGTTCGATCGGGACGCCGAGCAGGCCGCGGTGGTGAACGACCAGGCCCGGCGGCTGCTCGAGCTACCGGCCGGGCCGGTGCGCCGCTCCGATCTGCCGGTATCGTTGCGCCGCCTCGGCACCGGCGTGGTGCGCGACGAGATGCACGTGACCGCCGGACGGGTGCTGGTGGTGAATCAGGACCTGGTCACCTGGTCGGGCCGCAGTCTCGGTACCGTGCTCACGATCCGCGATCACACCGAATTACGGGACATCATGGGCGAATTGGATTCCGCCCGCGGATTGGCCGCCGCGTTGCGCGCGCAGGCGCACGAATCCGCCAACCGGCTGCACGCGGTGATCACCATGGTGGAGCTGGGGCATTTCGGGGAGGCCGTGGAATTCGCGACCGCGGAACTGCGCCTGTCCCAGGCCCTGATCGACCGGCTGACCGAGGCGGTGCGCGAGCCCGCGCTGGCGGCGCTGTTGCTGGGCAAGGTGGATCAGGCGATGGAACGCGGCGTGGAGCTCACCGTCGCACAGGACACCGCGCTCGATTCCACCGCGCCGCTGAGCGCGCACGACATGATCACCCTGGTCGGCAACCTCATCGACAACGCGCTGGACGCGGTCGCCCGGGACGCCGACGCCTGGGTCGAGGTCACCGTGCGCGCACGGGAAGCGGAACTGTTCGTGCGGGTCGCCGACAGCGGTCCCGGGATGTCGCAGGAGGCGTTCGCGAGCGCCGTGGAACGCGGATATTCGACCAAGTCCGAGCACCACGGGCTCGGGCTCGCACTGGTGTGGCGGCTGGTGACCCGGTACGGCGGCGTACTGAGCGCGGAACGGACGCCCGAATCGGCTGTGGTGGTGAGGATTCCGCGATGATCCGGGTGCTGATCGTGGAGGACGATGCGCGCATCGCCCAGGCGCACCACTCCTATGTCCAGCGGGTACCCGGTTTCACGCCGGTCGGCATCGCCCACACCGGCCAGGACGCGATTCGCGCGGCGACCCGGGCCGTGGCCGAGGAGGAGCCGATCGACCTGGTGTTGCTGGACATCGGGCTACCCGATATCGGCGGCCTCGAGGTGACCGCGGCGCTGTCCCGGCTGAGTCCGCGCCCGGACGTCATCGCCATCACCTCGGCCCGGGATCTGGCGATGGTGCGCGCCGCCGTCTCCCACGGCGTGGCGCTGTACCTCCTCAAACCGTTTCCGTTCGCGGCCCTCCGGGACAAGCTCGAGCGCTATCTGGAATTCCGGGCGGCACTGTCCGCCGAGGAGTCGGCACTGACCCAGCACGACATCGATCGTGCGCTGGGCGCGCTGCGCACCCCGGACCCGAAGGCAGCGGTGCCGAAAGGCATCTCCCCGCCGACGCTCGAGCAGATATCGCGGGCGATCCGTGCCGCGCCCCAGGGGCTCTCGGCGACGGACGCCGGACGCGAGGTCGGCGTTTCACGGGTGACGGCCTGGCGTTATCTCGAGCAATTGGCCGAGGCGGGCGCGGTCGAGCGGCGGACCGACTACGGCCGCGCCGGACGCCCCCAGGTGAGGTACGTCTGGCGGCGATGAGGGCGGGAACGTCGGGCGCCTGCCGCGATGCCGGAGGTTGCCGGATAGGCTGCCGGGGACGGGCTGATCATTCGCCGCGACCTCATGCTGTGCCGCGGCTCTCCACCGGGCGAGATCGGCTACGGGTGCGTCCGGCGGTACGGCGTCGAATGTGATATTTCTGGCGACGGGCAGTGGTCACGATCGTGCGGCGTTCGGGCGGCCGGTTCGTTACCATCGTCCCGGATTTATCCGAATTGTGTTGTGTTGTATAACGATTGCGTCGACTCGCCCGGCGTGTGCCATCGGGTCGAAGCTGACGATATGCAAGGCTCGAACGAGAGGATGACGCACCGTGCAAGGGTGGCGCCGATGTTGCCCGCCGGATGCGGTCATCGCCGGGACGTGAAGGATGGATCGATAACGGACCGGAACGTATGTAACGGTCGCCACTTACGGGCCCGGAAACTGTGTGTAACGGTCCTAATGTCTGTACCTATCTACTGGCAATAGTCCGAGAGAATCAATTAGCGGGGCAAACGTGCAATCGGTTGGCAATCGCTCGGGTCGGCCCGACCCCAAGCGATACCTGTGGGTGCTCGGGCTGATCGCGCCCGGCTGTGCCCTGTTGCCGTCACAGTTGGTGCTGCACACCGGATTGCGGGTCTTCTGGTGGGTCGGGCCGATCATCGTGCTGATCGCCATTCCGGTGCTGGACTGGGTCGTCGGCGAGGACGGCAGCAATCCGCGCGACGAGGATTACGAGGTCCTGTCCCAGGACCGCTACTACCGCTGGTGCACCTATATGTTCCTGCCGATCCAGCTGTTCGGGCTCGGAATCGCGGCATATCTGTGGTCTCGCGACGAGCTGAGCGTCCTGGACAAGATCGGGCTGGCAACCACCCTGGGGTTGGTCAGCGGGATCGGCATCAATGCCGCGCACGAGCTGGGACATCGGGTCGAGCGTTCGGAGCGGTGGCTGGCGAAGCTGGCGCTGGCGCAGTCCGGTTACGGCCACTTCTACGTCGAGCACAACAAGGGGCATCACGCCCGGGTCGCCACTCCGGAGGATCCCGCCAGCGCCCGGCTGGGGGAGTCGCTGTGGGAATTCCTGCCGCGCAGCGTGCTCGGCGGTTTCCGCTCGGCCGTGCACATCGAGCGGGAACGTCTGCAGCGCAAGGGGCTGGGCTGGTGGAGTCCGCGGAACAACGTCCTGCAGGCATGGTCGATGACGCTGGTGCTGTATCTCGGCCTGCTCGCGGCGTTCGGCCCGAAGATGCTGCCGTATCTGTTCCTGCAGGCGGTGATCGGGGCCGGGCTGCTGGAGACGGTCAACTACGTCGAGCACTACGGTCTGCTGCGCGGCAAGCGGCCGAACGGCACGTGGGCGCGCTGTTCGCCCGCCGACAGCTGGAACAGTGATCGGCTGGTCACCAATATCTTCCTGTTCCACCTGCAGCGGCACAGCGACCACCACGCCAATCCGGGGCGCCGGTATCAGACGCTGCGCAGCTCCCAGGAGGCCCCGCAGCTGCCCGCGGGTTATGCGGGGATGATCCTGCTGGCCGCGGTGCCGCCGCTGTGGCGGCACGTGATGGACCCGAAGGTGTTGGCGCACTACGGCGGTGACATCGGCCGGGCCAATATCGCCCCGCGCAAACGACAGCGCATCCTGGCCGCTCACGATGGTCGCGCGGCCGCCGCCTGACGCTCGCGCCGGCAATGATTTCGCTGGTGAACGACCGTGCGTACCGTGTACGCAGGATTCGTACTAGTCTCTTCTGCGTACACGCCGACCAGGAGAGGCAGATGACGACCGCAGTGAGCAGCATGATGACTGCCGACAGCCGCAACGGGATCGATTACAAGGTCGCGGACCTGTCGCTGGCCGAGTTCGGCCGCAAGGAGATTCGACTCGCCGAGCACGAGATGCCCGGCCTGATGGCACTGCGTCGCGAATACGCGGAGGTGCAGCCGCTGAAGGGGGCGCGCATCTCCGGGTCGCTGCACATGACGGTGCAGACCGCGGTGCTGATCGAGACGCTGGTATCGCTCGGCGCGCAGGTGCGCTGGGCTTCGTGCAACATCTTCTCGACCCAGGATCACGCGGCCGCCGCCGTGGTCGTCGGTCCGCACGGCACCGTCGACGAGCCGCAGGGCGTGCCGGTGTTCGCGTGGAAGGGCGAGAGCCTCGAGGAGTACTGGTGGGCCGCGGAGCAGATGCTCACCTGGCCCGGTGAACCGGCGAACATGATCCTCGACGACGGTGGTGACGCCACCATGCTCGTGCTGCGCGGCGCGCAGTTCGAGAAGGCTGGCGTGGTGCCACCGGCCGACGAGGAGCATTCGGCCGAGTTCACCGTGTTCCTGAACCTGCTGCGCGACCGGTTCGAGAGCGAGAAGAACAAGTGGGGCGTCATCGCGGACAGCGTGCGCGGCGTCACCGAGGAGACCACCACCGGCGTGCTGCGGCTGTACCAGTTCGCCGTCGCGGGTGAGCTGGTGTTCCCGGCGATCAACGTGAACGACTCGGTCACCAAGTCCAAGTTCGACAACAAGTACGGCACCCGCCACTCGCTGATCGACGGCATCAACCGCGGCACCGATGTGCTCATCGGCGGCAAGAAGGTGCTGATCTGCGGTTACGGCGACGTCGGCAAGGGCTGCGCGGAGTCGCTGGCCGGCCAGGGCGCGCGCGTGCAAGTCACCGAGATCGACCCGATCAACGCCCTGCAGGCGCTGATGGACGGCTTCGACGTGGTCACCGTCGAGGACGCGATCGGCCAGGCCGATATCGTCATCACGGCCACGGGCAACAAGGACATCATCTCGCTCGACCACATGAAGGCCATGAAGGACCAGGCCATTCTGGGCAATATCGGCCACTTCGACAACGAGATCGATATGGCCGCCCTGGAGCGTTCGGGCGCGACTCGCCTGAACATCAAGCCGCAGGTCGATCAGTGGACGTTCGGCGATTCGGGCAAGTCCATCATCGTGCTGTCCGAGGGCCGCCTGCTGAACCTGGGCAACGCCACCGGCCACCCCTCGTTCGTCATGTCGAACAGCTTCTCCAACCAGGTCATCGCCCAGATCGAGCTGTGGACCAAGCCCGAGCAGTACGACAACGAGGTCTACCGCCTGCCCAAGCACCTGGACGAGAAGGTGGCCCGCATCCACGTCGAGGCCCTGGGCGGTCAGCTGACCAAGCTCACCAAGGACCAGGCCGAATACATCGGCGTCGACGTCGAGGGCCCCTACAAGCCCGACCACTACCGCTACTGAGAACTGAATCGTCCCGCCGGATCGGCGATCCCGCGGGACGAGGTCGTTTCCCGGATAGTATCGACCCGTAATCCGCCTATCGCCGGGAGCGCACGTTGTCCGTACTGCTCGATTGGGCGCGGGAAGAGAACCTGCAGCCGGAACCGATCACCCTCGAGACCTGGCGGCAATTGCCGGAAGAGTTCTGCCGGTTGGTCGAGGTCGTCAATGGAGAGGCGGTTCGCGCCGAATCGCCGCGTCGGGCGCACCAGAAGGCCGCGAGACGTATCGCGGATCTGGTGGAAGCGGCCGCCGAGGCGCATGTGGACCGTTACAACGACGGCTGTCTCGATGTCGACACCGACTTCGACGTATTGCTGTGGGAGCTGCCGAGGGCGACGATCCGGCGGCCGGATATCGCGCTGTTCACATGCGCCCCCGATGGCTTGCGACCGTTGCCCGCGTCGCTGATCAAGTTGGTGATCGAGGTGGTCTCCCCGGGTTCGGAACGTGTCGATACCACCGACAAACTGGCCGAATACGCGAAGGCTGGCATTCCCTGGTACTGGATCGTCTGGATCTCCGAAAACCGGGTCACCTCGATCGAGACTCATGTACTCGACCATGTGCTGAGCCTGTACCGCCCGCACCAGAAGCACGATCGGGCCGACACGGTCACCGTGGTCGGCGCGCCCATTTCGATCGAGATCGACTGGCATCGGCTGGACGAGCTGACCCGGTGAGCGCTCGGGTGGGGTGCGGATTTTCCGCCCCGGACGCGCGGTAATCTGCTGCGCATGGGTGTTCTGGTTGCGGTGGAGGGGCTGGACGGGGCCGGGAAACGCACGCTCATCGATGCCGTGGTCGGTGAGTTGACCGGGCGTGGGGCTCGGGTGGGGACCATGGCCTTTCCGCGGTACGGGAAATCGGTGCACGCGGATCTGGCGGCGGAGGCGTTGCGGGGGCGGCACGGGGATGTCGCCGCGTCGGTGAACGCGATGGCGTTGTTGTTCGCGCTCGATCGGGCCGACGCGCGCGAGGAGTTGTCGAAGTTGTTGGCGGACAACGATATCGTGCTGCTCGATCGGTACGTCGCCTCGAATATCGCCTACAGCGCGGCCCGGACCGGCCAATCCGCGGACGGTGAGATCGCCTCCTGGATCACCGAATTGGAGTTCGGCCGCTTCGAACTGCCTGTGCCCGACGAACATGTGCTGCTCGCCGTGCCGGTCGAACTCGCCGCCGAACGTGCCCGCCGCCGCGGTGAACTCGACAGCGACCGTGCCCCGGACGCGTACGAGCGCGACAAAGGGCTGCAGGAACGCACCGGTGAGGTCTATCGTGTGATGGCCGAAACACACTGGCACGGTCCGTGGTGGCGTCATGCACCGCACGAAGATCCGGCCACGCTGACCGCGCGTCTGTCGAAAATTATTGCCCGATAGGGTTGGATGGGCGTCGGATACGTACCAGTGTTGGCGTGGTTGCCCGTCCCGAGCCGGAGAGATGACACCATAGTAGTTATGAAGCCGAAGATTCTGGTCGTCGACGACGATATGGCGCTCGCGGAGATGCTGACGATCGTCTTGCGCGGCGAGGGTTTCGACCCTCACACCGTCGGCGACGGCACGCAGGCGCTGACCGCGGTCCGGGAGCTACGCCCGGATCTGGTGTTGCTGGATCTGATGCTCCCCGGCATGAACGGCATCGACGTATGCCGTGTGCTGCGGGCCGATTCCGGCGTGCCGATCGTCATGCTGACGGCGAAGACCGACACGGTCGACGTCGTGCTGGGGTTGGAGTCCGGTGCGGACGACTACATCGTCAAACCCTTCAAGCCGAAGGAGCTCGTCGCGCGGGTGCGCGCCCGGCTGCGGCGCACCGAGGAGGAGCCCGCGGAGCTGCTCTCCATCGCCGACATCGTCATCGATGTCCCGGCGCACAAGGTCACCCGGGCCGGGCAGCAGATCTCGCTGACTCCGCTCGAGTTCGACCTGCTGGTGGCGCTGGCCCGCAAGCCGCGTCAGGTGTTCACTCGCGAGGTTCTGCTGGAGCAGGTCTGGGGTTACCGGCACGCGGCCGATACCCGCCTGGTCAACGTGCATGTGCAGCGGCTACGGGCCAAGGTCGAGAAGGATCCGGAGAACCCTGAGATCGTGCTGACCGTCCGCGGTGTGGGTTACAAGGCCGGACCGCCGTGATCGATCGCTCCAGAAACCGCATCGAGCGGTTGCTGGCAGCGATGGTGGCGTGGTTCAAATCCGTCGGCGAATCGCTGGGACACGTGTGGCGGCGTTCGCTCCAATTGCGTGTCGTCGTATCCACGCTCACCCTGTCGCTGATCGTGATCACCATCCTCGGGGTGGTACTGACCAGTCAGATCACCGACCGGCTCCTCGACGGCAAGATCGCCGCGGCCGTCGAGGAAATGGGTCGCGCCCGGACGACGGTGGAGAATCAGCTGGCCGGCGCGCATGATTCGGGCACCCAGCTGACCAGTCTGCAGGCCGCGCGTAACGCGCTGTCGAGCGGTAACAGCGGCCAGTCCGGCGGCACGGCGGGCAATTTCAATTCCGCGCTCGAGATGGTCGGCGACAATATGCAGGACATCTCGGTCGGGCCGGTGCAGGAGGTGCCGGCCGAGCTGCGCCGATTCGTACAGCAGAATCAGGTCAGCTACCAGTTCGCCACGGTGTCGGATCCGGACGGATACCGCGGCCGGGCGCTGGTCATCGGCAGTCCGAGCACACAGGTGCCGACGCTCGAGGTCTATCTGATCTTCCCGCTGACCAACGAGGACCGCAGCCTGGGACTCATGCGCGGGACGATGTTCATCGGCGGCGCCGTACTGCTGGTGCTGCTCGCCGCGATCACCGCACTGGTGACCAGGCAGGTCGTGCTGCCGATCCGGTCGGCGGCCCGGATCGCGGGCCGGTTCGCCGACGGTCGGCTCCGGGAACGGATGCTCGTGCGAGGTGAGGACGATATGGCGAAACTGGCCATATCGTTCAACGCGATGGCCGAGAGCCTGTCGAACCAGATCACCCAGCTCGAGGAATTCGGTAATCTACAGCGCCGCTTCACCTCCGACGTCAGCCACGAGTTGCGCACGCCGCTGACGACCGTGCGCATGGCCGCCGATCTGATCCACGGATCCAGCGACGAACTCGATCCGGCACTGGCTCGAAGCGCCGAGCTGCTGGTCACCGAGCTGGACCGATTCGAGGGTCTGCTCAACGATCTGCTGGAGATCAGCCGTCACGATGCCGGCGTGGCCGAGTTGCAGGTCGAATCGCTCGATGTGCGGATGTGCGCGCGGGCGGCGATCTCCACGGTGCGGCATCTGGCCAAGGAGTCCAGCGTCGAGCTGGTCGTGGATCTGCCGGAGGAGCCGCTGGTCGCCGAGGTCGATCCGCGCCGCGTGGAACGGGTGCTGCGCAATCTGCTGGCCAACGCCATCGACCACAGCGAGGGCAAACCGGTGTTGATCCGGATGCGGGGCGACGTCGATGCCAATGCCGTCGGCATCGTGGTGCGCGATCAGGGCGTCGGTCTGCGGCCGGGCGAGGAGAAGCTGGTGTTCAACCGCTTCTGGCGCTCGGATCCCTCGCGCATGCGGCGTTCCGGCGGGACCGGTCTGGGCCTGTCGATCAGCGTCGAGGACGCGAATCTGCACGACGGCAAACTCGAGGCATGGGGTGAACTCGGCGTCGGCGCCAGCTTCCGGCTGACCCTGCCGCTGGTGCGCGGGCGCAAACTCGGACCGAGTCCGTTGTCGCTCGAGCCGCCGAAGCGGCGCGGCGCACCGCTCGAATTGCCCTCCGCGCCATCGGATTCGCCGCAGGACGAATGGGGAGAGGACGCGACCGCCGACGAGGTCGCGGCTGGTTCGTCCGAGGCCGTGGTACGGGCGGACACCGCCGTGGCGGCCGATACGGCTGCGGCCGAGGCGAATACGCCGGTGATCGGGCCGGATTCCGTTGTGGTCGAAGCGGATGCGCCCGTGACCGAGGAGGAACTGTCCGCCGCCGAGGCGGAGATGTCCGAGGCGGGGCCGAGCACGGGCGGTGCGGGTTCGGCTGTCACGGCTGCGGACGAGTCCGCGGGCGGTTCGCCGCCACCCGGGACGAATACGCCTGCGGGCGATGCGGATTCCGCGGCGGGGGCGGAGGTCACCGCGGCCGATGCCTCCGGCTCCGGAGCGATCACGCCGGTGGCCGGGGAGAAGGCCGCGGCCGCGGGCGCTGCGGCCGAATCGTCCGATGACGAGGCGAATGTGGTTGGGACGAGCCGGAATCCGGATGAGCGGCCGTCGCGGGAGGCCGGTGATAGCTCGGGGGCGGGGGAGAAGTCCGTACTGAGCGATACCGGAGACGGAACGAAATGAGTCGAGGTTCTCGCACCTGGCAGCGGGCCGGGGTGAGCCGATTACGCGTGGTGATCGGTCTGCTACTGGTATCGGCGCTGGCACTGAGCGGATGTGCGAATCTGCCCGATTCCTCGGCGCCGCAGGCATTGGGGACCATCGGTCGTGCGCCCACCAGCGTCGGCCCGGTGCCGCCGGTCGCGGGACACGACCCGGATCTGCTGGTACGCAACTTCCTGACCGCGACCGCGAATCCGGCCGACCGGCATCAGCAGGCGCGGCAGTACCTGTCCCCGACAGCGTCCTTGAACTGGGACGACAGCGCCGGCACCGCGATCGTGGAATCGCCGGATACGCTGCGTGAATCGCTCACCGGCGATACCGCCACCTATCGGATTCGGGCGCGCAAACTCGGTCAGCTGGGCGCGGACGGGTCGTTCCGGGCCCAGGACAACACCTATGAGACCAGGGTGGAGCTGACGAAGGTCGGCGACGAATGGCGGATCAATCAGGTGGAACCGGGCGTCGTCGTGGAAAGCGCCGCGTTCTACAAGTCCTATCGCCGCTATTCGCTGTATTTCGCGAACAACGCCGGTACCAGCATGGTTCCGGATCTGCGCTGGGTCTCCACCAGCAAGGACCAGCTCACGCAGCGATTGCTGGCGCTGCTGTCCGAAGGGGCGCAGCCGTCCCTCGCACCGGCGGTGCGGAATGTGCTGGCCGCGCCGATCAGCCTGCGCGGGGGTATCACCAAGGCCAACGGCGCCGGTGACGGGGTCGGGGTGGGCCTGGGCGGGGTGCGGATCGACTTCGCCGGCGCCTCTGCGCTCGACGCGCGCGGTAAGGAGCTGCTGGCCGCGCAGGTGGTGTTGACGCTCGCGGGTGCGGGCATCCTCGGTCCGTACGTGCTGCTCGCGGACGGCAAGCCGCTCGACGACCGGTACGCGAATACCGGCTGGTCGCTGGACGACGTCAACGCGATGAATCCGAAGACGCCCACCGCCGATCGCACCGGCCTGCACGCGCTGCGGGACGGCACGCTGGTCACGGTGGACACCGCCAAGGGGCGCATCACTCCCACCCCCGGATATTTCGGTACCGCGCACAATCTGCAGTCGGTCGGATTGTCCGATGACGGGCAGCTGGTCGCCGCGGTCGCCGACAGCGGCGAGCCCGCTCCCAAGCCCAGGCGCACGCTGGTGATCGGCAGTTACGACGGTGCCACCACCTTCTCGGTGGTGCAGGGCGATAGTTTCACCCGGCCGTCGTGGACGTCCGATGGCGGCGCGGTGTGGACGGTCATCAACGGCGACAAGGTCGTCCGGGTGGTGCACGATCGGGCCACCGGCAATGTGTCCCGGCAGGATGTCGACAGTTCCACACTGACCGTCGGCGAACCGAACAGCACCGATCCGGTGCCGCGTCTGCCGATCACCGATCTGCGCATCTCCCGCGACGGCACGCGTGCGGCGATCATCGCCGGCGGCAAGGTGTACCTGGCGGTGGTTGTGGCCCACCCGGACGGGAAGTACTCGCTGGTCTCGCCGCAGCCGGTCGCGGTGGATCTGAGCACGACCGCGTTGTCCATCGACTGGTCCAGTCCGGACACCTTGGTCATCGCCCGGGAGGGGGATGTGAATCCGGTGGAGTCGGTCTACATCGACGGTTCGGACCTGACCCAGTTGTCGAGTCAGAACCTGACCCCGCCGGTGCGGTTGGTGAGCGTCGCCGCCGATACGTTCTACGTCGCGGATTCGCGTGCGGTGATGCAGTTGCAGTCCACCGATCCGGCCGCGGACCGATTCTGGCGCGAGGTGCAGGGATTGGGCACGAACGCCGTGCCGGTGCTGCCGGGCTGATCGCGGACGGTCGTGCGGCCATTGCCGCACCCGCTGCACATGGGCGAACCCCGAACCTGTTGGCGCCGCCGGAAACGACAGGCACACTGGGCCGATGCGGATGCTGCTGGATCTGATCCTGCCGCGCACGTGCGGGGGATGTGGGGCACACGGGGACGTGTGGTGCGCCGGATGCGCGCGGAGTCTGTCCGGTGCGCCGGTGCGGGTGCGCCCGCGCACCGATCCGGGTGTGCCGTGCTGGGCGCTGGGCGGGTACGCCGGGGCGGCGCGCCGGGCGGTGATCGCCGTCAAGGAGCATGGACGCCGGGATCTGGCGTCGCCGTTGGGGTTGGCATTGGCCAGAGGGCTGGCTACACTTCGGGATCCACGACGGTCGCTGGTCCTTGTTCCGGCGCCGACCAAACGGTCGGCCGCACGCCGTCGAGGGGGCGATCCGGTGGCCCGGGTCGCCCGGGTCGCGGCTGGTTTGCTGCCTGATTGCAGGGTCGCTCCGGCGTTGCGAATGCATCGTGCGGTACGGGATTCGGTGGGTCTGGGTCCGAGGGAGCGCAGAGCCAATCTGCGGGGCCGGATCACGGCTCGTGCCGGGCCGTTGCATGCTGCCCTGTCGGCGGTGAACGCCGAGGTAGTACTGGTTGATGACGTCCTCACGACGGGAGCGACGGCGGGCGAGTCGGTGCGTGTGCTGGCGGCCGCGGGCGTCGGTGTCCGGGCTGTCATGGTGACTTGCGCTGTCTGAGCGGGCGAAATTTGCGTGAACACTGGCGGACTAGTCGCTGGCGTAATAGCGTGGCCATCAGAGCGATCTGACACCCCGTACCAGAGGTTGGAGGTGGCGCCTCGAGCGACTTTCGTGTCGAGCTTCTCCGGTGTGCGCAACCAGTCTCGCGACCGCCGCCTGTGTCAGCTGATCGCCTGCCGCACACACCTCTCGACACGAGTTGAACCCGCCGCACACGACTCGTGTGTGTGGCCAGATCCGGGAGGTACGCGTGACGACTTCACGACCTTCAGTGAAAGAAGCAGACGCCTCGGCCCGCTACGGCGCGACAGCTGATTCCACCGCTTTCGACCGAGCCGAACCCGAGACCCAGCCCAAAGTCCCCAGCGCCGACGTCGTGGTGAAGGGCCGCAACGTCGAGGTTCCCGATCATTTCCGAATTCACGTGGCGGACAGACTCTCCCGGCTCGAGCGTTTCGACCCGTCGATCTACCTGTTCGATGTCGAACTCTTCCACGAACGCAATCGCAGACAGCGCAAGAACTGTCAGCGCTTGGAGATCACCGCACGCGGCAAGGGGCCGATCGTGCGCGCGGAAGCATGTGCGGACAGCTTCTACGGCGCCCTGGAACAGGCGACGGACAAGCTGGAGAGTCGGCTGCGGCGTAGCAAGGACCGTCGCCGGGTGCACTACGGCGAGAAGACCCCCGTCTCGGTGGCCGAGGCGACCGCGGACCTCGTCGACGAATCACTGGGCCGTGCCACCACGAACGGCGCTCAGTCGCAGGAGCAGGAAGTGGATGCGGCCGATTACGCCGGCCCGGGCCATATCGTGCGCACCAAGGTGCACCCCGCATCCCCGATGTCCGTGGATGACGCGCTCTATCAGATGGAACTCGTCGGCCACGATTTCTTCCTCTTCCACGACCGCGAGTCCGACCGTCCCTCGGTGGTGTACCGCCGACACGCCTTCGACTACGGCCTGATCAGACTGGCATAGCAGCTTCGCGCCACTCCGGGGCCGACGACGTCGAGTCGTCGGCCCCTCGGCATGTCCGTCGGCGGATCTTCTGTGACACCGAATATTGCCCGGGAGAGCGCGCGGGTGTAGGCGGGCCGGCGGGTCAGCTGGGGAATCGCTCCCAGTGCACGGCCTCGCTCAGCGGTCGGCGGTCCCGCCAGCCGAACCGCTCGAGGTCCGGCGTCTCCTGGAATTCATGTACCGGGCCGACGCACAACCAGGCGACCGGGCGGATGCCGGGCGGCAGATGCATCAGGTCGGTCAGGAAGGGGGCGTCGTAGAAGCTGACCCAGCCGACGCCCACCCCTTCGGCGGTCGCGGCCAGCCACATGTTCTGGATCGCGAGAATGGTCGAGTAGAGCCCGGTTTCGGGCACGGTGGCCCGGCCCAGGATGTGCGGGCCGCCACGGCTGTCGTCGTGGGTCACCACGATGCCGGTGCCGCTCTCGGTGATGCCCTCGATCTTGATCGGCTCGAAGGTCCGAGCCCGGTCGGGCGGCAGCGACTCGCCGAACTCGACGCGCTTGTCCGCGACGTGCGCGGCGAAGCGGGCCAGCGTGGCAGGGTCGCGCACGACGATGAAATCCCACGGCTGCGAATTGCCGACGCTCGGCGCGCGGTGTGCCGCATCGAGGATCCGCAGCAGGGTGGCGTCGTCGAGGAGTTCGCCGGTGAATTCGGCGCGCACATCGCGCCGCCGCCGGATCACTTCGTAAATGTCGTGCTCAGTAACCACACCATCGCCAATCTTGCCCGCATCCGACCGAGTCGGCACCAGTCAACCAGAGGCAAATAATCAGGCGGCGCCGAACCCTTGTCCGCGACGCTCGGGCCGGTTCACGAAACACCCCGCCCGATGTCGGACGGGGTGCGTTCGAGCCTCGCAGCGGCGTCAGCCGATCGGCACGGCGCGCCGGGCCTCGGCGATGCGCTTGCGGCCCTGCTTCAGCGCGGTGCGCAGGCCGCGGCGGCGTCCGGTGACCGGATCGATGTCGGAGACACCGCCGAAGGCGCGCTCGGATCTGGTCTCGGGCGCGTCGTCGGTGGAACGCCGCAGATATTTGTTCGGCAGCGAGAGCTTGATGATGGTGCGCCACGACTTGCCGTACTGCACCGGCAGCGAACCGGTGGTGTAGGGCAGATCGTATTTGTCGCACAGCGCGCGCACTCGCACCGCGATCGATGCGAGCCGGTTGCTCGGCAGATCCGGGAACAGGTGGTGCTCGATCTGGTGCGAGAGGTTGCCGGTCATGAAATGCAGCACGCGGCCGCCGGAGATGTTGGCGCTGCCCAGCATCTGGCGCAGGTACCACTCGCCCTGGGTCTCACCGTCGATATCGGCCTTGGTGAATTTCTCGGCGCCGTCGGGGAAGTGGCCGCAGAAGATCACCGCATTCGTCCACACATTGCGGATGATGTTGGCCGCGATATTGGCCGAAAGCGTGGTGAGGAACGCCGGTCCGGTCAGCAGCGGGAAGATCGCGTAATCCTTGGCGACCTGCTTGCCGACCTTCTTCAACACCAGGCGGCGGTCCTCTTCGAACTGCTTGCGCTCGGGGCTGTCCGGGGTCCATTTCTTCTTGGCGACCTTGCCCAGTTCCAGGTGCTGAATCGCCACGCCGTATTCGAAGAACATCTGCAGCAGCAGGTTGTACACCGGCTGGCCGAGATAGAACGGCGACCAGCGCTGGTCGCGCGTGACGCGCAGCAGGCCGTAGCCGATGTCGTCGTCCATGCCCAGGACGTTGGTGTACTTGTGGTGCAGGAAATTGTGCGTGATCTTCCAGTGCTCGGACGGGCCGACGTTGTCCCATTCCCAGGACGCGGAGTGGATTTCCGGATCGTTCATCCAGTCCCACTGGCCGTGCATGACGTTGTGCCCGATTTCCATGTTCTCGATGATCTTGGCCGTGCTCAGCAGAGCGACGCCGGCCAGCCACGCGGGCGGCAGGAAACTTGCGAACAGTACCGCGCGCCCGCTGATCTCGAGCGCGCGCTGGAGCCGAATCACATTGCGGATGTAACGGGCATCGCGCTGTCCACGGGAGGCTTCGATTTCCCGCCGGATGGTATCCAGCTCGACACCGATCGCTTCTACGTCCTCAGGGGTGAGGTGCGCGTATTCCTTGACATCCGAGATCGCCATGGGGGTTACACTACCGTAGGTTACGGCTCCGTAGGTTATCTCCGGATCGATTCACAACTGTGGCGTACGCCGCATTGTGAATGTAACCAGCATATGCTTAGCGGCCCTGTCGCGTGCGCTGCCGACGACGCACCCGCCACAGTGCCCGCTCCCGCAACGCTCGTCGCCGCAGTTGCCGCCGTTCCTCGCGCGCCTTGTCCTGTAGCGCCTGGGTGGCCTCGCGCAACGCCTGCTGTTCCTGGCGAGCCTTTTCCTGCAGAGCCAGTTTGGCCTCGCGCAGGGCCGCTTTCTCCTGGCGGGCCCGCTCCCGCAAGGCCTCCTTCGCCTCGGCCAGCGCCGATCGCAGACCGCGACGTACGCCGGTATCCGGATCGACGACGGTTTCGGCGCTCGGCCAGTGCAGGGACAGCGCGGCGAATTTGCGTTCGGACGAGGTTTCCGGTGCGTCGTCGGCGGTGCGCCGCAGATATCTGTCCGGCAGGGCCAGCTTGTGAATGGTCCGGAAGGCCAGCAGATACTGTTTGCCCAGCGAGCCGGTCGTATAGGGCAGATCGTATTTGTCGCAGAGCTCGCGCACCTGGACCGAGATCTCCGGATAGCGGCTGCTGGGAATGTCCGGGAACAGGTGATGTTCGATCTGGTAGCACAGGTTGCCGCTCATGAACGCCATCGCCGGGCCCGCGGTGAAATTCGCGCTGCCCAGCATCTGCCGCAGATACCATTCGCCGCGGGTTTCGCCTGCGAACTGCTCCTCGGTGAATTTCTCCGCGCCGTCGGGGAAGTGACCGCAGAAGATCACCGCGTACGCCCACAGGTTGCGAATCAGATTCGCGGTCGCATTGGCCTGCATGGTGCGCTTCCACCCGGGGCCGGTCAGCGCGGGGTGGATCACGAAATCCTTGGCCACCTGCCGCCCGGCCTTGCGGAGAAATGCCTTGTTCGGCTCGGACAGCAGTTCCGCGCGCGGTACCCCGAGCTGCAATTTCTCGGCCTTCAGATCGTGCAGGGCGATACCCCATTCGAAACTGGCGGCCAGCAGCAGATTCGCCAGCGGCTGGATGAGGTGGATCGGACGCCACTGCTCGTCCCGGGTCATCCGCAGGATGCCGAAACCCAGATCGTCGTCGCGGCCCAGCACATTGGTGTAGGTGTGGTGGGAATAGTTGTGCGCCCGTTTCCACTGCCCGGAGGTGCCCGTCATATCCCACTCCCAGGTGGTGGAGTGGATCTCCGGGTCGTTCATCCAATCCCACTGCCCGTGGCTGATGTTGTGCCCGAGCTCCATGTTCTCGATGATCTTGGCAATCGCCAGCATGGCCGTACCGGCCAGCCACGCCGTGCGCCGCCTGCCGGCGAACAGCGTGACCCGTCCCGCGGTCTCCAGGAAGCGCTGCGCGCGAATGGACCGCCGGATGTATTTCGCGTCGTTCTCGCCCAGCGATGATTCGACGGTGCGCCGGATGGTGTCGAGTTCCTGGCCCAGGGCCTCGATATCCGTCTCCGTCAGATGGGCGAACGCCTTGATGTCGGTGATTGCCACTGTGCTGAGTTGCCTCGCTTCGCTGGGCGCGTCGTGGATGGGGGTGATCGCGGGACGCGCTGCACCGGATGCCGCCACCGAGGGTATCGGGTTTCGGTGAATAGCGTTTACACGTCGAGTGAGCAGTCACCCGCCGCCGCGGAAATACAGGTTTGAATCTTCTCCCCGGCCTGGCGCTCGGCGCCGTTGCGCAGATCGCGTGCGTGGCCGTCGGTGAGGGTGACCACACAGGTCTGGCAGATGCCCATCCGGCAGCCGAACGGCATCTGCACGCCCGCGTCCTCGCCGGCTTGCATCAGGGTGGTGGCCCCGTCGACCGCGACGGTGCGACCGGTGCGCGCGAAGGTGACCGTGCCGCCCTCGCCGACCGCCGACCGTTCCACCTCGAACCGCTCGACGTGCAGATTGTCGCCGACCTTCGCTGCCGCCCAATGGTTTTCGATGTCGTTGAGCATCTGCAACGGCCCGCACGCCCAGGTCTGCCGCTCGCGCCAGTCCGGGTACAGCTCGTCCAGGGTGGCCAGGTCGAATTTGCCTTTTTCACCGGTGAGGTTCACATGTGAGGTGAAACCCGGGTGCTGCTCGTGCATCCGGCGCAATTCCTCGGCGAACATCACGTCCTCGGCGGTGCGCGCGGAATGGATGTGCACGACGTCGGGCACGGCGCCGCGCCGGTCCATCGTGCGCAACATCGCCATGACCGGGGTGATGCCACTGCCCGCGGTGAGGAACAACACCTTCGGCGGAACCGGCTCGGGCAGTACGAAGCCGCCCTGCGGCGCGGCCAGCCGCACGATCGTGCCCTCGGGAACGCCGTTGACCAGATGGCTGGACAGGAATCCCTCGGGCATCGCCTTGACGGCGATCGAGATCAGCCGCTGCCGGGAGCCCGCGCGGCCGTCGGCGGGGGCGTCGCTCCAATCGGGCGGGCAGGTCAGCGAGTAGGACCGCCAGTGCCAGCGGCCATCGACCAGGACACCGATGCCGATGTACTGGCCCGGGGTGAATTTGAAGTCGAAGCCCCAGCCCGGCTTGATCACCAGCGTGACCGAATCCGCGGTCTCCTTGCGCACGTCCACGATCCGGCCGCGCAGCTCGCGCGCCGACCACAGCGGGTTGATCAGATGCAGATAGTCGTCCGGCAGCAGCGGCGTGGTGACCCGGGCGGCCATGCCGCGCAACGCGTTGAGCCGGGTGCGACCGGCCATCTTCGCCTCGGCGACCGGGGCCTCCAGCCATGCCCGAACGCCCTGTACCGATTTCGAGACCATCGTGCGAATGCTCATTTCCCTGTGATCGTGGTGATGATGCGCCCCGCGCGCCGCATCATCGCACCCCTGCGGAACGCATCTTTCGAGCAAGGTTACGGCATCGTAGGTTCCCGGTGGGAGTTCGCCCGACAGCAAGCCGCGCGAACTGAAATCGACTCCCGACGCCCCACCCATCGGAACTCCCCCGATGCGAAGCGAGGCGAAAGGTCAACGTGCCCAGCGGCGAAGCGCCTGGCGTCCCGCTGAAACTCGCCCGCGAAGCGAAAGACTCAACAACACCAACTCCAAGGGTTTTCGGCGCGGGCTCGTCGTTCAGCCCTCGAAGCGCGTGGCCGAAGGCCGAGTCCCGACGGCGCAACGTTTCCCTCCGGCCACCGAAAACCAACCGATGCGAAGCGAGGCGATAACCAACGCGCCCAGCGGCGAAGCGTCTCCGTCCGGCTGGGAGTCGCCCGCGAAGCGA
>CBJNFW010000050.1:0-36132 GCA_966435935.1 uncultured Nocardia sp. | reverse complement strand
AACATCAACTGGGGCAAGGCCGGCCGCATGCGGTGGAAGGGCAAGCGCCCGACCGTCCGCGGTGTGGCGATGAACCCGATCGACCACCCGCACGGTGGTGGTGAGGGCAAGACCTCCGGTGGTCGCCACCCGGTCTCGCCCTGGGGTCAGCCGGAAGGCCGTACTCGTAAACCCAACCGTCCGAGCGACAAGCTCATCGTCCGCCGTCGCGGCAAGAAGCGCTAAGAGGAGGTTAAGACATGCCACGCAGCCTGAAGAAGGGCCCGTTCGTCGACGAACACCTCCTCAAGAAGGTGGACGTCCAGAACGAGAAGAACACCAAACAGGTCATCAAGACCTGGTCGCGGCGTTCGACCATCATCCCCGATTTCATCGGCCACACGTTCTCGGTCCACGACGGCCGCAAGCACGTGCCGGTGTTCGTGTCGGAGAACATGGTCGGGCACAAGCTCGGTGAGTTCGCACCGACCCGCACGTTCCGGAGCCACGTCAAGGAAGATCGGAAGAGCAAGCGGCGATGAGCACTGAAACTCAGAATCCGACCGCACGCGCCACCGCCAAGCACGTTCGCGTGACGCCGATGAAGGCGCGTCGCGTCGTGGACATGGTTCGCGGCCAGCGGGTCGAGGACGCGCTGAACATCCTGAAGTTCGCGCCGCAGGCAGCGAGCGAACCGGTCGCCAAGGTCGTGGCCTCGGCCGCGGCCAACGCCGAGAACAACCTGGGCCTGAACCCGGCGACGCTGGTCATCTCGACCGCGTACGTCGACGAGGGCGCGACCATGAAGCGCTTCCAGCCGCGGGCACAGGGCCGTGCGTTCCGGATCCGTAAGCGCACCAGCCACATCACCATCGAGGTCGAGAGCGTGCCCACTGCCGCCCCGGCTCGTAGCCGCCGGAAGGGAGGGGCCAAGTAAATGGGACAGAAGATCAATCCCCATGGCTTCCGACTCGGTATCACCACCGACTGGAAGTCGCGTTGGTACGCGGACAAGCAGTACGCGGACTACGTGAAGGAAGACGTCGCGATCCGCAAGCTGCTCGCCACGGGCATGGAGCGGGCCGGCATCTCGAAGGTCGAGATCGAGCGCACTCGTGATCGCGTCCGGGTGGACATCCACACCGCGCGTCCGGGCATCGTGATCGGCCGTCGTGGCGCGGAGGCCGACCGCATCCGCGCCGAGCTGGAGAAGCTCACCAAGAAGCAGGTCCAGCTGAACATCCTCGAGGTCAAGAACCCCGAGTCGGATGCGCAGCTGGTCGCTCAGGGTGTCGCCGAGCAGCTCTCCAACCGTGTGGCGTTCCGTCGCGCGATGCGCAAGGCCATCCAGTCGGCCATGCGTTCGCCGAACGTCAAGGGCATCCGGGTGCAGTGCTCGGGTCGCCTCGGCGGCGCGGAAATGTCGCGTTCGGAGTTCTACCGCGAGGGTCGCGTTCCGCTGCACACGCTGCGCGCGGACGTCGACTACGGCCTGTACGAGGCTCGGACCACCTTCGGCCGCATCGGCGTGAAGGTCTGGATCTACAAGGGCGACATCGTCGGCGGCAAGCGCGAGGTCACGGCCAGCGCCGCGCCGGCGGGTGAGCGCCGCGAGCGTCGGGAGCGGCCGAACCGTCCGCGGCGGTCCGGTTCGTCCGGTACCACCGCGACCAGCACCGAGGCCGGGCGTGCCGCCACCGCTGTGGCGGAGACTCCGGCGCAGACACCTCAGGAGGGCTGACCCATGCTGATGCCTCGCAAGGTCAAGCACCGCAAGCAGCACCACCCGGGCCGCTCCGGCATGGCCAAGGGTGGCACCTCGGTGGCGTTCGGCGAGTACGGCATCCAGGCTCTGGAGCCCGCCTACGTCACCAACCGGCAGATCGAGTCGGCGCGTATCGCGATGACCCGCCACATCAAGCGTGGCGGCAAGATCTGGATCAACATCTACCCGGATCGTCCGCTGACCAAGAAGCCCGCCGAGACCCGCATGGGTTCCGGTAAGGGTTCGCCCGAGTGGTGGGTCGCGAACGTCAAGCCCGGCCGGGTGATGTTCGAGATGAGTTACCCGAACGAGGAGACCGCTCGCGAGGCCCTGCGCCGCGCGATGCACAAGCTCCCGATGAAGTGCAGGATCGTGACGAGGGAGGAGCAGTTCTGATGAGCGGAACACCGGCCGCAGAGCTGCGGGACAAGGATCAGGACGAGCTCGTCGCCGCCCTGCGGGAGGCGAAGGAAGAGCTGTTCAACCTGCGCTTCCAGATGGCGACGGGTCAGTTGACGAACAACCGTCGGCTGCGTGTGGTCCGGCACGAGATCGCGCGCATCTACACGGTCATGCGCGAGCGCGAGCTCGGTCTGGCCACCGGTCCCAAGACTGAGGGAGACGCCGCATGAGTGACAGCAGTGTGAGTGAAAAGAAGGGCCCGGCCAAGACGCCGGCCAAGGAGACGGAGCGTGGCAGCCGCAAGGTTCGCGTCGGCTACGTCGTCTCGGACAAGATGAACAAGACGATCGTCGTCGAGCTGGAGGACCGCGCGCGGCACCCGCTCTACGGCAAGATCATTCGCACCACCTCCAAGGTGAAGGCGCACGACGAGAACGAGACCGCCGGTGTCGGCGACCGCGTTCAGCTGATGGAGACCCGTCCGCTGTCGGCCACCAAGCGCTGGCGTCTGGTCGAGGTGCTGGAGCGGGCCAAGTAAGTCCCCTCCACCGCTGAGAGTCGAAAACCGCAGGCCCGCTTTCCTTCCCGGAAAGCGGGCCTGCGGCGTATTCGGCGGCGCGGTGTCGGTCGCGATAACCGGCGGTATGCCGATAGCGAACGAAATATCCGGTGAGCGAATTACTTCTGCGCGCCCGAACCGGGCGTTATCGTGCCCACTGGTAGAAAGATTGGGGCGAGTGGAATACGCTTCGCGCGGAGAACCCGCGTATGGAGGGATGATGTGACCACCCCGAGCACGGTCCGGCAGGAGGCCGGGGCAACTGGCGAACGGCCGCCGGTGCGCATGACGAAGCTGGTTCACCTGATGGCCGAATATCAGAAGCTGGGCGCGCATCGCCAGACGTTTCTGCCCGCGTCCATGAGTGACGACATATTCGTGCGCGGGTGCGCGCTGATCGCGGGCGGGCTGGCCATCGTCGCGGGGATCTGCGCGACCGCGTCCTGGTGGACCGGCACGATCGTATTCGTCATTCTGGCGCTGATTCCGTTGGCGGCGGCCTGGTTGCGCGGCAGCCTCACCGGTGCGGTCCGTACGGCCCGGATAGACCTGTTCGAGCACGGTCTGACGGTGTATCGATCGGGGCAGGAGATCACCGCATTCCGTTGGGACACCGCCGAAGTGCGGCAGTCGGTCATCCCGTCGCCGGGCGCGCCCGCCGAGTACTCACTGACCCTGGACGGACCGGACGGTTCGCACGAATCCTTCGACGAACGCCAATTCGACTGCGCGCACGAGTGGGGTCCGGCCATTCAATCCGCCGTGACCGCAACACAACTCCCGCGCGCGGTGGCCGCGATCGATGCCGGGGAGCGCGTGCAGTTCGGCGAAATCGTCGTGGATCGGGCCGAATTGGCGTTCGCGGGCGCGAGTTACCCTTGGGAACAGGTCGATACGATCGATGCCCAGGGTGGCCTGATCCGATTCAAGTCGGGTAGTCGCTGGGTCACGTTGCCGCCCATCGAATCCATTCCGAACTTCTATATCTTCAACGAGGTCGCCGAACGATTGCGCATGGCTGCTGCGGCGGAACTGGCCGACGGCACCCAATCGGAAGCTCGCTGAGCGTTTCAGCGGGTCGGCGTGAGCGGCAGATCCTCGGCGGCGGGCGCCGACCCGGACGGCTGTGCGCGACGCAGATGCCCGGCGATGCCGAGCGGATCGGTGTGCAGCATCGGCCGCCCGGTCAGCCACAGGCTGCCCGGAATCCGGCGCGCCACCTCCGTGATGCCGATCGCCATCGCGACGACGGTCAGATACAGCAGCACTGTGCCCCAGAAGAGCCCGAGGTGATTCTGTAGCGCCGGGATGACCGGTGCGAGCACCTGCAGCGCGATCGGGTGCGACAGGAAGATGCCGAACGATCGGTCCGAGCCGAAGCGTACGGCCCGGGAGAACAGGTCGTGTTCGCGTCGGTGCGCGGCCCACCAACTGCTCACCGTGTACACGGCGGAGATGATCAGGACGTAGCAGAACAGCAGGTGCGGCATGAAGACGTTGTTGGCCTGCCAGGCGGGCATCTGCCGCGTCTGCCACAGGAAGTACAGCTCGGCCAGCGCCAGCCCCACGGTCGCGCCCGCGACGAACAACGGGCCGAGCCGGCGCACCGTGCGGGTGACCGCGTCGATGTGCCAGGCCGCGATCGCGCCGAGCAGGATGTAGAACTGGTACGGGATCGCTGTGGCATACAGGTGGTTCCAGATGCCGAGTGGTCGTCCGGTCAGCGTCGGCGGGTGCACCAGCCACCACAGCACGCCCAGTTGTAGCGTCGCGCTCGCCGCGAGCACCCACCGGTGATTGCCCTCGGTGGCGCGCAGCAGTCGCATGATCAAGGGGAACAGCAGGTACGCCTGCATCGTCACCAGCAGGAAGTAGAGCTGATACCAGGCCCCGCCGGTGGCCGTCTCGAACACCAGCCGCCACAGCGCGCTGCGGACCGGTTCTCCAGGATGCAGTCCGGCCAGGACCGAATAACCCCAGTAGATAACCGACCAGGCGAGGTACGGGATGCCGACCAGCGGGAAACGTTTGCGCCAGAAGGCCCGGGTGTCCAGCGACTTACCGCGGTACTGGTAGATCAGCACGAAGCCGGTGAGAGCGAAGAACGCGTCCCGGGTGAAGTGCAGGGGCATGACCACGCCGTTGGCCGCGGTATTGCTCGCGTCGATCGAGTTGCCGACTACGTGCGCGCCGATGACACAGGCGAAGGTGAGAATCCGGAACAGGTCGATCTGATGGAGATGCGGCCGTTTGCGTCGCGGGGCCGGCGCCTCGGACTGCGTGGCTACGGTGCGGGGTGCGATGCTGATACTCATCAGGCCACCGCAACCCGGGTGAGCACTGTCGCCACCTCCGTCTCGACTACCCCTGCTTCGAACTGCCTCATACACTTCCCTCGGTCCGACCGTCAAAACCATCGTTCCCACCGAGCCTGTGAGCCGACTGATCGATTCCTCCGAATCGGCTGTGCCGGCGGCACGGGCCCTCGGCCCGATGTCAGTGGGTCAGACCGTAATGCCGGAAATCCGAGGCGAGCCGGTCGGCGATCCACTGGTGACCGGCTGCGGTGGGATGGAGCCGGTCTGCCACTGTGGGGAATACCCAATGTGAGGACAGTGGATCGAAGACGTACACGTTCTGATAGGCCGACCTGGCCGCGGTCACGATGATCTTGTCGGTGGCCCATGCGGCGGGTGTCGGCTCACCCTTCGGGAAAACCGTGATCACACCCACGGCCGCGTCCGGCGCCTGGGTGCGGATTTCGCTGATGACCTTGCGTACATTCGTCGCCAGCTCGGCCGGCGACGTGCCGATGTCATTGTATCCGGCCTGCACGATCACGACCGTCGGGTGGTCGGAGGTGAGCTGCAGCTTGCCGAGAAGGCGTTCCATGGGGCCGAGCTTGTGATAGCCCGGCGCGACGTAGCCGGCGCCCGGGTCTGCGCTCACCGTGGAACGCCAGCCGAGCTGGTGGGCCAGCAGTACGGGCCAGCCCTTCTGCGGGGATCCCGCACCGACCCCGTCACTGATCGATGCCCCGACCACGGCCAGCGTCGGGCGATCCTGCGCTGCTTCGGGGCCGGTGGTGGCGCCCGCGTGACCGTGCTGGGTACCCAGTCCGATGACGCTCGCCGCCGCTACGACAGTGGCGTAAATGCCGAATCTCGAAACGCGCTTCACGCAGTCAGTGTTATCAGGTTGTAAGGGTGGGTCAAGCTGTGGAGTCCGGTGAACTACGCCACGCGGGCAAATCCTGTGGTCGGCGGTGTGTGCGATGGTCCGATTCCGTTCAGCTGCCGACCGCGTACGGACGGGCGAGCCGGCGCGCCGCCTCGAGGATGCCGAGCACACGCGAGCCGGGCAGGCCGATCGATGCGCCGATCGCGGCCGGGGTCCAGGATTCGTCCGCGAGGGTGAGGACCTCGGCGAGCTGTTCGACGGGAAGTTTGGACAGTCGTCGCGCGGAGATCTCGCGCGCGACCGCCCAGACACCGGTCTCGTCGCTGTCCGGGTCGATCTCGTCACCGTCGTCCCAGGCATCGTGCGCCTCGAATGCGTCGCGGGCCGGTGTGCGGGTCGCGGGTTCCGGATCCGGCACGATCCTCGGGCGTGGCCGTCGCGGCGCCGCCTCGGCGACCGCCTGCTCGTCGAGAGCGAGCTGAGTGCCTCGCTGAGCGCTCGCGGCCGGGCGGGGGGACTCGACCGGCTCGCTCATCGCGGCCGCGCGCTGAGCGGGATGCTGGGCGGGTGCATTCGCCGGGCGGGTGTGCGCGGCCGGCTGCGGTGGCGTGGCAGTCGCGGCGGGCGCGCTGGGGGCGGGCTCGCCGGTCACGTTCCGAGTGAATGCGGCGGAATCGAGGTCGGCGGAGGGCGGCGCGGGGCGGGTCGCCGACTCGACGGGGGACTGCTGGGTTGTGCTCGCGGGCGCAACTTCGGCGGACGGTTCGGCGGGGCGCCCGGTCTCGGCGAGCCGGACATCGGCGGAATCCGCGACGGGAATGCCGCTGCCCTCGGGCGTGACCGGGTTCGGCGGCTGCGGTTCGGTCGTGGAGGCAGTGGCGGAATACTGCGGAGACGGTTGGTGCGCGTCGGCGCTGGTGTCGCCGTGGGGGTTCGGTTCGGCACTCCGGCGGGATGCCGGTGCGGCGGCCGTGATGTCGTTCGACCGCGTGGTGGTGGTGCGCGCGGTGGTGGTGCGTGGATCGTGCTCGATCGTCGGCCGATCGGGCGCGATGTGTGACGTGACGTTTCGCCGGGCATGTTCGGCATTCGCGGCGGGCGTGGCGAAAAAGCCTGCGGCCGGGTCGAATCGGGCGCCGAAGGTGGCCGTGCCGTCGGCGGGGCGGGCGGTGTGGCCCATCGGCAGGGCTACCGAATCGGTTGGCTCGGTGGTGAATTCGGCAAACGTGGCGCGACGCGGCTCGCCGAATTCGACCGTGGTGTGGCCGAATCGGGGCGGTGGCTGGTCGGGACTGGCGTCGTTCTCGACGGGAATGGCATCGATCAGCTGGGCGTAGCGGGCGGAAACCCAGGCGTGCAACCAGATCACCACGCCGACCATGACCGGTGCCACCGCGGATTCGGCGGCGCGGGCCAGCGCGCCCGCCACCAGATGCGGGCCCGCGTTGAGGGCGATGGTCACGCCCAGTAGGGCCGCTTCCAGGAAAACGACCTTGCCGCGGGCGATTTCGCGACCCCAGCGGGCGGCGGTGGTCGCCACGACCATGATCGTGATGATCGGGATCGAGATCATCGCCTCGAAACCGTAACTGAGCCAGTACAGCGGATCGGACATGTCACCGCTGGGGACCAGATTGTGCTGGACGTTCACCCCGGCCCACAGCATGCCGAGCACGACGACGCCGATCAGCGCTCGCGAGGACCATTCGGCGCGGCGATACAACTGGGCCAGGCGCGCATCGGGATTGGACACCCGCCGCCGCGCGGCCAGGGCGCGCCGGTGCCAGCGCGCATCGGCGTCGTCGGCGCGGCGCACCGACAGCGCGACGCGGCGGTCTCGCTTCTCCGCGGCCAGTTCGGCGCTCACGGCCCGGCGGCGTTGCTGCCGCCGCTGCTTGCGCATCCACTCCGCGAGTTCGCGTTCGGCGGCGATCTCGTTCTCGGACAGTTCGGCGAACAGCGCCGGGTCCGATTGCAGCGGCAGCTTTCCGCGGGCGGTGGCGACCCGATCCGCCAAGGCGGCGATCGCGGCCTCGGCGGCCGACGGAGATGTCGCGGTGGCCTGCTCCGCCGCCGGGGACGAGGCCGCCGTGGCTGGATCGGAGGGTTCGGAATTGCCGGTCGACCGGTTGTCGAGCATGGCGCGCCTTCCCGGGAGCGGATGTGGTTGCGGCAGTTGCCGAACCGATTACTCGAACGTATGTGTGACCGCAGTGAGAGTAATGCCCGGCCCATTCGAGGTCAATGCTTCCACCGAACATCCGTTCGGGTGGCTTGTGCGCCCTTCGGGTGCGGCGAGGGGTTCCATCAGGGCAAATGTGTCTTCTGCTGACATTTCCAGTGTTTTCTGTACATTCGCCGAGTCCGTTGTGTACCGCCTGGTCTGCTCGAGATCGCGCACGACAGGCAGGCCGGGCCGCGGTTACCGGGGAACACCGAGGTCGTGCGTGCCAAGCCGCGCACCATGGTGCAGCTCGGGCTGACCGACGGCATCGAGGACATCCGCATCACCCTGTCCGGCCGGTGTCGCATCATCCGGCCGATGACCGGCCGCAAATCCCAAGGACTGTTCCTCTACCAGGTCACGGATCGGGTGCGGGCGAACCTCGCCGCATGCGGAACTGTGCGCACCTCGGATGGTGGCGGCCCTGAAGGGCGGCCGCACTTCCGTATGCGCAGGATCAGCACGGCCGCCGAACCGGGCGGCCGTTCTCGTCCGCGTGAGGCGACGGTGGCCCGGCCGGGCGGCCTCATCACGAAAGGCACAAGCGCATGTCCCGGCGTATCACCGGCTTCACCCCCTCGGGTGAACTGCATCTCGGCTGGCGCTGGCCTGGCACCGCATCGAGGAAGATCTAGAGGATCTAGAGGTGTGATCCGCACGGCTGTCCCTGCGGGAAGCATTGAGGGCCTCGGGAATTCGTCGGACGACACATCCCGGGGCCCCTTTTTCGGTATCAGTGCAGTGCGGTGTGCCAGACCAGGGCCGCGGCGAGCGCTCCGGCCCCGTTGAGCGACCAGTGCAGCGCGATCGGAGCGAGCAGGCTGCCGCTGCGCCGCCGCAGCCAGGTGAAGACCGCACCCGCCGCACCGGTTGCCAGGACCGCCAGCGCGATGCCCGCGACCTGAGCCGCCGCTCCGTGGCCGAGAATTCCGCTCAGTCCGCGATTGCCGCTGGTGAGGCCGAGCGAGGAGGCGATATGCCAGAGTCCGAAAAGCAGTGAGCCCGCGGCGAATACGCCGCGCACGCCGTAGGCGCGGTCGAGTGCGCCGTGCAGGACGCCGCGAAAGGCGAGTTCCTCGGGAATGACGGTTTGCAGCGGAATCACGATCATCGAGGCGATCAGCGCGCCGGAGATGGTCGCGTAGCGGTTGGCGAGGAAGAACGGCCGGGTGATCGGCAGCGCCGCCCCGATCACCACCGCGGCGAGCACGATCCCGACCGCGCCCAGTGCGTACAGCGTGCCGCGCCGCCAGTGCCGGGGGGACAGGCCGAGTTCGGCCCAGCCGAGGCCGCGCCGGCGCATCAGCAGCACCAGAACCACCGCGGCGATCGGGACGGTCAGGACATTGGCCCACGCCGAAGTGAAGTGGGCGATCAGATTCGTACCCGCGAGGGTGAGAACGACGACGGCCACGTCGACGTAGGCATGGACCCGCCGAACCGGCCCGGCGGTGGGCGGCTCGAGGAGGGCGGTCGCTCCGGAACTGCTCGCGACCGGCGTGCCGTCGTTATCGTTTCGAGACATCTATACCAGTCTACGTTTGTTAGCTGAAGGTTCGCCATATCTCATCGATCACCGACTCGATCGACTCTTGCGCTATATGTATACGTCTACGTATAGCGGTGGCGAGGCGAGATGGCGGCCCGGTGGTGGGTGGCCTTCCGTGTCGCGCCGGTTGCCCCGAGTTGCGCCGAGTTGCGATCACCCGATCCGCTGTGCCTCGAAGAAATCAAAGGATGCGCATCTGTGCATCTTCGAATGAAGGGTGGAACCATGGCCATTGATTCGCAGCAGCAGTCCGTCACGGCCGACGCGCCGGGATCGACCGAGCGCGAGGACGAGTTCGCGACCGTCGAGCTCGCCGACGGCCCGGCCGGAGCGCGCACGAAGCGTTTCGAGGGGCGGTTCGTGGTCCAAGGCCGCGAATTCGGCAAGCGCGAGGTTGAGGTGACCAAGGTCTATCAAGGGCGCTCGGGCAGATTCGTGGTGCAGCGGCAACGTTTCGACTGGGCGGAGATGGCCTCCCGGGCCAACTTCCACGGCAGCTGGAAGAACTGGCTGAGCATGTTGGGCGGCAGCGGTTTCGGCGTGGATACCGATGCCGAACCGACCTGGGGCGATTACGAGGTCGAGGTCGTGGACACGCTGGAGGATCTGCGCGGGGTGCTCTCACCGAAACTGCATCGCCGCGTGGCCGCCGTTGTCGAACAGCCGCGCATCGAATATCTCGATATCTGAAGTCGCGGGATCAGTTGTCGCGGTGTGCTTTCGGGGGCAGCCCGGCCGACCAGCCGACGGGATCGGACCATGCCTGCAAGGTTCGGGCGGTGTCGAAGCGGCGGGCTGCCCCGGTGATCGGATCGGTGAATTCCAGTGTGGCCGCGAGTAATTGCAGCGGGCGGGTGAAGTCATCGATGGGGCGTTCGGTCAGTTCGGGAAAGAAATCGTCGCCGAGGATCGGGATGCCGAGGCCGTTCATGTGCACGCGGAGTTGATGGGTGCGGCCGGTGCGCGGACGCAGGCGGTAGCGGCCCAGTCCGCCGCGGTGACCGAGCAACTCGACGTGGGTCTCGGCGTTCGGCTCGCCCGGCACCTCGAAAGCGCGAATGATATTGCGCTCCTTGATGATCCGGCTTCGTATCGTTCTCGGCAGCGACAGCTCCGGAGCGTGGGGCGCGATCGCCTCGTACTCCTTGCGCACGCGACGCTCCCCGAACAATTTCTGGTACGCGCCGCGCTGGGCCGGGGTGATCACGAACAGCACCAGCCCGGCGGTGGCCCGGTCCAGGCGATGCGCCGGAACGAGGTCCGGTAGGTCCAGTTCCCGGCGCAGCCGCACCAGCGCGGTCTCCAGGATGTGCCGGCCGCGCGGGATGGTGGACAGGAAGTGCGGTTTATCGATGACGAGCAGATGATCGTCGCGGTGCACGATCGTGATCGGGAACGGCACCTCGGTCTCGTGCGGCAGATCCCGGTGGAACCACACCGCCCCGCCCGGGACGTAGGGGGCGTTCGGCGCGATCGGACCGTCCATATCGACGATGCCGCCCTCGGCGAGCAGTTCATCGATGCGCGCGGGCGCGACCCGGGGCAACCGCTCCACGAGGTGATCGCGGATGGTCGCCCAGGAGCCCTCGTCCGGCAGCCGCAGCCGCGCCGGGTCCAGTCCGTGCCGCTTCGGCAGCGGCGGCTTCTGCCTGCGTCTCATCGGTGAGAAGACTATCGGCACGACGATGCGCGTCCGTCACCGCGCGAAATATCGGCCCGGCGAGATGCCGACCGTGCGGTGGAAGGCGGCCACATAGGCGCTCGGGGTGCCGTAGCCGACCCGTTCGGCGATGCGGGCGACCGGCAGCCCACCGGCGAGCAGCGGCAGCGAGGCCGCCAGCCGGATCTGAGTTCGCCACTGCCCGAACGTCATTCCGGTCTCGGCCCGGAACAGCCGGGCCAGGGTGCGCGGGCTCACGGCGGCCGCGGCGGCGAGCTGGGGCAGGGAGCGGTCGTCGGCCGGATCCCGCACCAGCGCACGGGCCACCGTCCGGGCGCGCGGATCGGCCGGCAGCGGCGCTCCGACCGGTACCACCTGCACGGGTTCGAGCAGGTCGAACACCACCGCCTCCGCTCGTCTGCGGGGACCGGCGTCGTCGTGGTCGCGCGGAGTGTCCGCGCAGTCCTGCACGCCGCGGGCGTCGTCGCGGGCGAGGTGGTCGAACAGCTCGTGCAGCAGCCGTCCGACTCGCAACAGGGTCGGCGTCGGGAAGGCGACCGGGGCGTGGTGCGGCTCCACGAAGATGCCGCGCATCGCCGCACCCTGGGACGTGCCGGTGCGGTGCGCGGTGCCGCCGGGGATCCACAGCGCCCTGGTGGGCGGCAGCACCCAGCGCCCGGCGCCGATCTGGACGGCGAGGACTCCCCGTGCCGCCCAGGCGATCTGGTGTTGTGGATGTTCGTGCACATCGAACCAGTGGCCGGACGGCAGGTCGCCCGCGCCGAAGATCATCGTGGTGGCCCCCGGCGGTGCGGTGAGCAGCTGAGCATGGCCGTTTTGCGACACAGTCTGTCACTGTAGTGTCTGGTTGCCATCGCGACGTCGTCCTACCGTCGAGGCATGGCGATGAACTACCTCCATCGAGTGCTGTGCCGCTCGGCAATGTGGGAGCGCACCAGCGCGCGGAAGATCGTGCCGTGGGCGCTGGCGGGCCTGGACCTGGGCGATTCGGCGCTGGAGATCGGTCCGGGATACGGCGCGAACATTCCCGCGCTGGGCGATCGCGCGGCGACGCTCACCGGCGTCGAGATCGATCCGGAGCTGGCCGCCGGCCTGCGCGCGAAACACGGGCGGCGACTGCGGGTGGTCGAGGGCGACGGCGCGGCAATGCCGTTGCCGGACAACGCTTTCAGCTCGGTGGTCTGCTTCACGATGCTGCATCACGTGCCGTCGCCGACGCGGCAGGACGAACTGTTCGCGGAGGCGCTGCGGGTGCTGCGGCCCGGCGGCGTGTTCGCCGGTAGCGACGGTCTGGATCGGTTGCCGTTCCGTTTGATGCATGTCGGCGACACCTGCGTGCCGGTTCCGCCGGAGACGATCGCCGATCGTCTCGTCCGTGTCGGATTCACCGATATCGAGGTCGACAAGCGATTGTCCAGCTTCCGTTTTCGCGCACGGCGACCCGAGAAGTAGGCGGCGACCCGGGTATGGCCGTGGCACCCGGCCCCGGTGGTGACGGAATCGAATCCGTTGCCACCAGGGCCTTTTCGGCTGGGGCGCGGTCTACTTGCGGAAGCCGCGGATGATCCGGCCGCCGAATATCAGGGTCAGGCCCACCGACCACAGGGCGGTGTACAGCACCGGCACGGCCACGGGACCGCCGGAGATGAGGCCGCGCATGGCGTCGATCGCCACGCTCATCGGTTGCGCGCGCACCACGGGCTGCAAGAAGCCCGGATACTGGTCCACGGGAACGAATCCCGAATTGAAGAACATGCCGAGCAGGATCAGGATGGAGCACAGCTCCACGATCTTGGCGCCCGCACGGCTCATCGCCAGCGCCATCACCATCGTCGCGAATCCCACCACGAGCAGGATGGGGACGCACAGCGCGCCGATCGCGGACAGAACGCCGGTATGCCAGCGCAGTCCGAGCGCCGCCCCGACCAGGAGCAGCAGTACCGTCGCGCCCAGGGTGCGCGCACATTCGGCGAGCAATCTGCCCGCCGGAATGGCCGCCCGGTAGCCCGGCAGCGCCCGCCAGCGATCGAGCAGACCGTTCTCGGCCTCCGCGTGCAGGGAAGTGCCCGTGGCCATCGCGCCGAACATCGTGGCCGTCACCGCGACCAGCGGGACGAAGCCCTCGATACTCGCCCGGCCCGATGACGCGGACAGAAATCTGCTCAGCACCAGCTGGTACATCAGCAGCAGTGCGGTGGGGAAGATCAGGGACTGGATCATGATCTCGGGTTCGCGCGTCCAGCGGCGCACCAGCCGGCCCGCGTGGATCAGGCTCTGCCCGACCAGTGACGCGTGCGTGGTCGCGTTGGCGTTCTGCCGTGTCAGCGTGGTCATCGCGCCCGCCTTCCGATTCGTGCCGACACCGCGGCGAACACCACGATCAAAGCGACCGACCACGCCAGCGCCCCGCCCACCGAGTCGTACCGCCCCGCGGACAACGCGCGCAGCGCATCGCTGCACACCGATACCGGCTGCCACCGTACGATCGGCTGAATCCAGCCCGGAAAGCCTTCCACCGGAACGAATCCGGTCGACGCCATGATCAGCAGAAGCTGTGGCAGCAACAGGATCTGCGCGCCGATCTCGGGATTACCGGTCGCGGTGCCGACCACATCGGCGCCGATCACGACGCCGACCGCGAACAGCAACGCCAGCACCACGAAGAGCAACGCACTGCCGACATCGTGGAATCGGAATCCGAAGATCGAACCGATCACCAGCGCACCGGCGATCGCCACGATCGCCCGCGACGCGTTGGCCGACATCCGCGCCGCCATGGGCACCCAGGGCCGCACCGGCATCGAGCGCAACCTGGTGCCCATTCCGCTCGCGGTGTCCAGGGCCGCCCGGTCGGCGGCCGACATGGCCGTGAAGAACATGCCCTGCAGGATGATCACCGGCAGCAGATACTGCGCGTAGCTCATCCCGGATCGCTCCATCGAATGTCGCAGCGGCACACAGAAACACATGAAGAAGATCATCGGCGCGAGGAAGCCGAAACCCAGATCGCCCTCGCGGATCGCGGCGCGCACGGTACGTCCGCTCAGCGCGCGCCACTGCAGGCCGGTCGGCGGCAGTACGACGGAAGCCGGTTCGCCGACCGCGCCCGGCCCGCTCATGCCCGCACCGCTCGGGCGTCGGTGTCCGCGGCGGAATCCGCGGTCACGGCATCGGATCTGGTGAGTTTGACGAATACCTCGTCCAGGGACGGACGGCGAAGCGCGATGTCCACCAACCCGATTCCGGCGGCCGAAATGCGTTCCAGCGCAGCGGTCAACGTCGCCGCGCCGGCCGGAGCGGGCACCGAGACGCGGTCCCCGGCGTCGGCGATGGTGACATCGCCCAGACCGGCCAGGGCGGTGGGCAACACCGGGACGTCCCCGGACTCCACCGGGACAACCTCACAACAGCTGGGACCCCAGCGCCCCTTCCAATCGTTGGCCGTGCCCTCGGCGATGACCCGGCCCTTGTCGATGACGATGATGTTGTCGCTCAGCACATCCGCCTCTTCCAGGTACTGGGTGGTCAGCAACACCGTGACGCCCTCGTGCCGCAGGTCGCGCACCAGCGACCAGACCGCCTGGCGGCTCACCGGATCCAGTCCAGTGGTCGGCTCGTCCAGGAAGACCACCTTCGGCAGCCGGACCAGACCGCACGCGATATCGATGCGTCGGCGCATACCGCCCGAGTACTGCCCGACGCGCCGGTCCGCGGCCTCTTCCAGATCGAACTGGGTCAGCAGTTCCGCCGCGCGCTGCTTGCTCGCCTTGGTACCCATCCCCAGCAGACGGCCGAACAGTACGAGGTTCTCCCGGCCGGTCAGCAGGTCGTCCAGCGCCGCGTACTGGCCGGTGAGCATGATCGATGCGCGAACCGACGCGGCATCGCGCACCACATCGAACCCCGCGACCGTCGCGCGCCCCGCATCCGGGCGGACCAGGGTGGAAAGGACCGAAACCGTCGTCGTCTTACCCGCCCCGTTCGGTCCGAGCACGCCCAGGACGCTGCCCACCGGAGCGGTGAAGCTGACCCCATGGAGGGCGTGCACGGAGCCGAATCGTTTTTCGACGCCTTCGACGACCACGGCCTCGGCGTTCGCCTGCGTTGGAACCGCAGCCACAGGATCTCCCAACTCTTCGAGAACTAACTGCCATACGTCCGAAAACCCACCGCCGGAGCCGATCCGGGATCGATCAACGCGGTTATCTAAGGTTAGGCTAACCATAACAAAATGCTCGGTGGTCGGGTAAGTGATCACGGAATCGGAAACCCGGGCCGCCGATCATCGCGGAGCGGCTCGGGCGGCGCGGCGGCGCTGTGCGCGGCCGGCGACTCGCTGCGCGGCGGTGACCACCCGGGCGGGTCGCAGTGTGTGCGCCAGCCGGTACGGCGTGGGGCTCCGATACAGCTCGGCGAGTGAGACCTGTTGTCCCAGCCGGTCTTCCAGCAGCGCGTGCGCGCGGATCGCACTGATCGACGTGCCGCCCAGATCGAAGAAACTGTCGTGAATCCCGAATTCGCCGACGCGCAGCGCCGCCGCGAACACCGCGGCGATCGTGGCGTCCAGCCCACCGGTGTCCGAGGCCGCGTCGACGTGCCCGCGCGCGTCGGTGGTGGCCGCCTCGATCCGGACCGGCACGCCGAAGCGGTCGCGCACCGTGCCCAGTGCGCCGATCACCCGGTCGCGTGAGGCCGGGTCGAGGTGCAGCACCAGATCGGTTGTGGCCGTGTCGGGAGTGCAGAGCAATCCGGCGACCCGCGCCCCGCGGGGATCCAGTCCGACCAGGGGATACGGTGTGTCGCGTCGCAGGCACAGATCCAGCGAGGCCAGCGCCTCGGCCGGACCCAGGGCGCGATAGCCGTTGGCGCGGCCAAGATCGCTCAGCGTGCTGGTGCGGTTCAGGCCGACGCCGTGCCAGGTGGACCAGGCGATGGATTGCGCGCGATGACCTTTCGCGCGGAATTGCCCGGTGAGGGCGTCGAGATAGGCATTGGCCGCCGCGTACGCCGCGGCGTGCGCCGCCCCGAATACCGCGTTGACCGAGGAGAATCCGATCCATCGCAGCGCGGGCCGCGAATCGCAAAGGCGCATCAGGGATTCGGCGACTGTGGCCTTGGCCTCGAGTGCGGCGTCGAAATCCTCGGCGGTCGACTCCGCCAGTGGATGTTCGGCGAAATGTCCCGCCAGATGGACGATGCCGTCCAGGCGCCGGCCGAACCCGGCCTCCGCGGCCTCGACGCATCGTCGCAGGGCCGCGCCATCGGCGGGATCGAGAACGGCGTGGCGGATCCCGTCCGAATCGGCGGGGGCTTCGGAGCGGCCGACAACCAGCAGGCGTAATCCGTAGCGGCGTCGCAGATGTGCGGTGACCAGCGCGCCGACACCGCCGCGACCACCGCTGACCAGGTAGAAATCGCCCGGTGCGGGCGGTTCGGCATCGAGCGGGGCGGTGTCGCGGCGCAGGCGTGGCACGTAGCGCGCATCGCGCAGAGCTACCACCGGATCGCCGGTGCCGCTGCGGATCTCGCGGGCGAGCCGCTCCGAGCCGACCGATGCGGCGGTGTCGATGTGCCGGATGCGCAGCTGTTCCAGCTCGGCACGGGCCGTCTCCACCAGCGCGGCGCAGGCGGCGTGCAGGGGATCGGCGGCCGTGTCGACGGCGAAGGCCGATTCGGTCACCACGGTTACCCCGGCGCCGGAAGGGCAATCGGCCAACGCGGCGGCCAGGGCTGCCAATACCGTTGCGGGCGAGCCGGTGTCATTGATCGTGACCGCCGCGGTCGGGGCGCCCTCGATGATGCCGACTGTGATCACCGTGCCGGAGTCCGGCGGCGCATCGGTTTCGACACGCTTGGGCGCCCAGGCCGGCTCGAAGAAGTGGTCGGCCACGGTGCCCGAGTCCCCGGCCGCGACGCCCACAGCGGCGAGATCGGCTGTGAGACCGGCGAATTCGCCACGCTGGTAACGCTCGCGCAGCGTCGAACGCTGGATCTTGCCGATTTCGGTCTTGGTGATCACACCCTCGGGCAACGGCAGGACCACGGCGGGCGAAACGCCGACCGTCGCGACGACGGCCGCCCGGATCGCCGACACCGCCGCCGCCACGTCACTGCGGTCCGCGAGGCGGCAGAACACGATCAGCTGTTCCCCCTCGTCCTGCTGGACCGCACACGCGGCAGACCAGGAGGTCAGGGTGCAGTCCAGGCGATCGACCGCGGCCTCGATCTCGTGGCACGGGTAGTTGACGCCGTTGATGATGACGACGTCCTTCGCCCGTCCGGTGATCTGCAGGCTGCCGGTATCGTCGATGCGGCCCAGATCGCCGGTGTCGAACCAGCCCTCCGCGTCGAAGGACGCCGAATTCTGCTGTGGCAGACCGCGATAGCCGCGAGTGACGGTGGCTCCGGACACCTGTAGCCGCCCGGCTTCCCCGGTGGCGAGAAGCCGATCCGCGTCGTCCACGATGCGGATCCGGCATCCCGGAATCGGCGCACCCAGATGTACGAAGGTGTCCGCACGGGAGACGGCGCTGCGGAACCGCGGCGAATACACCACGCCGGAACAGGTTTCGGACATACCCCAGACCGGGACCATGGTGTCGGCGGCAAGACCGTGCGGGGCCAGCGCGTCCAGGAACGCGGCCGCGACCGCGGGTGCGATGGCTTCGCCTGCGTTCAGTGTCATGCGCAGGGCGGAAAGATCCCAGCTGCGTTCACCGGCCGCGGCGACGGCCTCGCTGACCAGGCCGAAGGCGAAATTCGGCGCCCAGGTGCTCGTCACCCGGTAGCGGTCCACGCAGTCCAGCCAGCGCAGCGGATCGGCGAGGATCCAGTCCGTCGGGGCATGGATCTGATCGACGCCGTGGTAGACATCGCGCAGGTGCCACATCACCACGCCGCCGACGTGATCCAGCGGCATCCAGTTGAACGAGACGTAGGCGCCGCTGAAATCCTCCACCGTGCGCAGGGATTCGCCGCGCCGGAGGATATTGCCGTGCGTCAGTTCCACGCCCTTGGGCGCGCCGGTGCTGCCGGAAGTGAACATCAGCAGGGCCACGTCATCGGGGCCCAGGCCGGGCAGCGGTCGCGACGCGTGGGTGACCGGCTCGGCGGGGCCGCGCGAGAAAGCCGCGATGCCGATCGGCCGCAACGACTCTCCGTCAGGAGTGCGCCAGGTGCGCAACGCGTCGTACTCGTCGCGTCCGGCCAGCACGATCGGCCTTTCCAGGCTTTCCCAGATCCGCAGGAACCGATCGCGCGCCGGACTCGGCACGGCGTAGTCGACGGGTGCGGCGACGGGTGCGGCGACCAGGCCCGCCAGCAGGCACGCCCACACGCCGACCAGGAAATCCTCGGTGTCGCGGGACTGCAGGACCAGCGGGTCGCCGGTCCGGCTGCCGCCGTCGAGCAGGGCCGTCGCCAGAGCCGTTGCCCGCGAGAGCAATTCGCCGTAGCTCGACACGGTATCGGGGCCCGTCGCGCGCAGATGGCGGATGCTGCCCGTACCACCGGCCGCGGCTGCCAGCGCCGGGCCCAGGGCCGTCCAGCGCGGTTCGGGCTGGGGTCCGCCGTCCGACAGCGCCGGGCCGGTTCCGGGCACGCCCTCGCCGGTCGGCGCCGGTGCCGCGGCCGGTACCGCCAAGCGGCGCAGGGGCGGTGCGGGCGGTTTTCCGGTGGTCGCGGTGGCGGCTCCGGCTGCCGCGGCCGCGGCGGCGATGCGTTCGGTTTCCGCCGTGTCTATGACTGGAATACGTTGCAGCACAGCGATATCGACGCGACCACGAGCGTCGAGCGGTAGCGCGCCGGGCAGGGTGACCACAGCGTTCGGGATCAGCGCGCGCGGCACGCGCTCGTGGAGCAGGCGCAGTACCGCGCGCCCATCGATGGCCGTGTTCCGCGAGACGTAGGCGACGGTTTCGCGCAGACCGGCGGCAGTGGTGCGGTCCAGCACGGCGGCCTCGCGCAACTGCGGCAGGGTGAGCAGGGCAGCGCGCACGAGGGCGGCGAGCACCGGCGCGCGCCCGGTCCAGACGGCGGTGTCGTCGCGGTCGGTGTCGATACGCAGCCGAGCGCCGACGAGGCTGCCGCGCAACCCGGTCGGCACACCGTCGAGGTGAATCGCGCCCCGGAAGCCGTGCGGTACCACCGTGCCCGAGCGGTCCCGCACGGTCACCTCGCCGGGGCTGCGGGCGCTCGCATCCGCGTCGACCCGCAGGTACCAGCCGCGGGTCTCGTCGCCGTAGACGGTATGCGTGTGGACGGGTGCGGCCACCGACTCGCCGATGACGACGGCGATGCCCCCGAAGCCGGCCAGCTCCGCGCCGGTGCCCAGCGCCACGTCCGCGTCGCCCGGTGCCGGCGTGTCCTCGATTCGGTCGAAACAGCTTGCGGCCCAGAGGATATCAGTGGCATGTGCGGCATCGCTCAACCAGACGGACCCGGTGGGGCCGGTGCGGAACCACGCCCGCATGGTCCGGACCTGAGCGTCCACGGTCGCGCGATCCAGCAGCGCCCGGCCGTCCGGCGTGGCAACGAGAATCGCGGGCAGGTCGGGCGTCGGATCGACGCTCGGGATGGATTCGATGCCGTTGGGTACGGGGGTGTGAGTGGCTTCAGGTGTGGGGCGGGTGCTCCCGCGTGCGCGGATGCGGATCGTCGCGGGGGCCGGTTCGCTGCCGTCCGGGGCATCGGTGGAGGCTCCGCCGACTGTGGGGGCGATGCGGTGGAGCGCAGGTGGGCGCGCACCGCCGAGTGTGGCTGGGCGGAGGGCGTTGCCGGGAGTGAGCTGGGTGTTACCGGGCGCGTGGGCGGTGCCGGGTTCGAGATCGGTGTCGCCGTCCGGCCGGGTTGGTCGACGGGGTCCGTCCGGGGTCGCGATGGCATGGTCGCCGGGTGTGGGCAGAGCCTGGGCGCCCGGCGCCTGGAACCCGATGGTGAACCGGTTGCCGGGTCGGTACCAGCGCTCGATCGCGGCGATCTCCTGTGCCAAAGCGCCATTCGAGTCGCGGGGATCCAGCGGGAGCCACACTCCGCCGCGGCGCAGGATGGCGAGTGCGGCGATCGCGACGTAGCTGGATCGTGGCGAGGCGGCTGTGGCCACCACGTCGCCCGGACGCATTCCCGCCTCGTGCAGCACGCTCTCGTATCGCTCCACAGCGTCGGCCCGGGCGCCGAAATGCCAGTCCCGCAACGGTTCTCGATTCACCGATGCGGACGGCAGCGCGGATTCGGCGGGCAGGTCGAGCCGGTCGATATCGAGATCCGGTGCGGCGCAACCGCTCCGCAGGATCGTGGTGAACGCGCGGGCAAGTCGGTCGACCGTGTCGGCGTCGAACAGGTCGGTGCTGTAGACGAGGGCCGCGTGCAGCCGGTCCGGATGCTCCCAGATGTGCAGTTCCAGCTCGAACCGGGTGGAGCGTTCGTCCTCGTCGATGCGCACGACATCCAGGTCGGCGAAGCGGACGCGCGCATCGGCGAAGTTCTGCAATGCGAACAGCAGCGGAAAGGTCACCTCACCGGTGTCCCGCGTCCGCCGCAGGGCCGGCACGATCTGCTCGACGGGCGCGTCCTGATGGGCGAATACGTCCATGGTCGCCGCGCGCACGCGGGCCAGCAGAGCGCGGAAGGTCGGCTGCCCGCTCAGGTCGACCGGGATCGGCAGCGTATTGACGAACAGGCCGATGAGATCGACGATCTGGGGATTGTCGCGATTGGCCAGAAGCGTTGCGGCGGTGATGCTCTCACAACCGCCACTGGCCCGCGAGACGGTCGCGGCCCACGCCGTGAGCAGCACCATGTACAGTGTCGCGCCGTCGCCGCGGGCGAGCCGGCGCGCGGCATCGGCGACCGCGGCGTCGAGATCGAATTCGTGCCGTGCCCCGCTCGAGCCGCGCGTCGTCGAGCGTGGCCGGTCGGTCGGCACAGTCGACTCGGCGAGTCCGTGCGGGAACAGGCCGCGCCAGTGCGCCAGCTCCGCGTCGAGTGCGGCCCGGTCGGTCCGGCCGCGCTGCCACTCGGAATAGTCGGCGTACTGAATGTCCAAGGAAGGCAACGTGACCGGGGCACCGCCCACGCGGGCCCGGTAGAACGCGTCGAGTTCGGCGAGCAGAATCTTCAGCGACACGCCGTCGACCACGATGTGATGCACCACGATGGCCAGCAATCGGTCCTCGCCGCCGAGATCGAGCAACGCCGCGCGCAGCGCACCCGGTTCGCCGAGGTCGAACGGCGCGTCGATGAGTCCGCGCAGTACCGCTGCCACGGCGGGCCGGTCGACCAGTTCGGTGTCGGCCGCGTCACTCGCCTCGACGCGATGCCGTGCCAGTTCGAAGCGGCCGCGCGGATGCACCCGCTGCTGGAGTTCGCCGTCCACATCGGCGAAGGAGGTGCGCAGTTGCTCCTGACGGTCGATCACATCCTCGAACGCCCCGGCCAGCGCCTCGGCGTCGAGCGGCCCGCGAATCCGCAACAGCAGCGGTACATGATAGGACGGATCACCGGGATCGAGCCTGTGCAGGAACCACATTCGCTGCTGGGCGAAGGATGCCGGGAAGTTCAGGGGCGCGCTCATGACCGCACCGCACGCCGCGCGCTCGGGACGATCAAGTCCGCCGCCTCGCCCGCACCGTTGTCCGAACGAGCGCGTTCGACCAATTCGGCCAGACCGGCGACGGTCAGATTGCCAGAGGAGAAGAACTGTTTGACCGAAAGGCTGACGCCTAGCTCCTTGCGCAGACTGGTGACCAGCTGCATCGCCAGCAAGGATTCACCGCCGAGGTCGAAGAAGTCGTCGTCGGCGCCGACCTTGTCGATGCCGAGCACCGCCTGCCAGGCCTCGGCGATGCGACCCTGTAGCGGTCCGTCCGGTTCGCGATAGGGCACCGACAGTGCGGGCCGCGCGTTGAATGCCGAACCGCCGCCGAACATTCCGCGCCCGGACGAAGACGGTTGCGATGCGTCCGAGCGGGTTTCGGCGCGTCCGCGCGAGCCGACGATCAGCGCGTGGTCCACCGGGATCGCGTCCCGGTAGGTATCGATACCGGATTGCACTCGCACATCGGCGAATCCGGCGTCGCGCAGCAATTCGGCCCACTGCCTCGGGGTGACCAGCGGCGAATGGGTGCGCAGCGAATCGGTGAAGTACCACCAACCCTCGAACAGACCCGCGGTCAGCATCGAAACCCGGCGCTGCTGAGCGGATTCCAGCAGCATCAGACTGCCGCCGGGGGCGAGCAGCGAATGCACCTTGGCCACCGTCGTGGCCAGCTCCGGGGTGGCATGCAGCACGTTGAACGCGAGCACCACGTCGAACGGTTCGGTGAAGCCCTGCGCCTCGGCGTCCGCCGTGACGTCCAGGACGCCGAAGCGCATCCAGTCGTAGCCCTGCGCCTGGGCCCGGCGCTGGGCCGCGACGACGAACGAGCGCCCGAGGTCGGTGAAGGTGTACTCGACCGGCGTGCCGTGTACCGCCTCGGCCACCACCCAGGTCAGATAGCCCTGGCCCGCACCGACTTCCAGGATCCGCAGCGGCCGGTCACGGCCGGCGGCGAGTTCGCGCAGCGCCGCGCCGATCAGTCGGGTGTAGATCGCGACGTCGCTGTGGGCCAGCCGTTTGTCGACCACATCGGTGGAGCGATCATCCGAGCCGTTCGCGAACATCACCTCGGTGCCGGCGATTTCACCGGTGCACACCTGGCGGTAGCGCGCCGAGCAGTAGTCCAGGAAGGCGAGTTCCTCCTCGGCGTCGGGATACCGCGTCCGCAGCGCGGACCGTTCCCGGTCGAGTTCGCCCTCGCCGCAGGGCTTGTCGGTGATGCGTAGCCGATCACCCTCGCGCACCGCGTAGCCGTCCGCGAGCAGCAGCGACAGCAGAGCGTCGAAGAATCGTTCGTAGGGCGCGACGAACCTGTGCTCGGCCGCGATCGCCGCCGGGTCGATCAGTGCGCCCGGCTCGGTGGCACAACCGATTTCACGCAGGAACCGGGCGACGTAGAGCGCGCACAGTGCTTCCAGCCGCGAATCCAGGCCCTGCTCGACGTGCTCGACCGGAATCCGCCGGCGCAGTTCGCTTTCGCGGCGATCGAGAAATTCGAACAGGTCGAACTGCCGCGTCGCGCCGCGGGCGGGCGGATCGATCCAGAACCGGCGGCGCTGGTAGGGATAGCCGGGCAAGGTCACCTTCCGGGCGTCCGCAGAGCCGGTGAGCGTCAGATCGACCGCGCCGCCACCGGCCCAGACACCGCCGAGGGCTTGCCGCAGGACCACCCGGTCCTCGCTTTCGTCGCGGCGATGCCGCATGGCCGGTGGCGCGACCGCGTCCTTCCCGGCCTGCAGTTCGATCAGCCGGGTCAAACCCCGGCCGGGTCCGGCCTCGACGAACAGCGGCGCGTACTCCTTCACCAACGTGTCGATACCGTCGGCGAAGCGAACGGTCCGGCGAGTGTGACGCAGCCAGTAATCCGGATCGGTGGCCTCGGCGGCGGTCAGCCAGGTGCCGGAGACGTTGGAGATCACCGGAATTCGCGGCGCGCTGAGCGCGATGGTGGCCAGAACCTCTGCCAGCGCGGGCAATTCGGGGTCCAGCAGCGACGAATGCACCGCGGGCAGCGGCAGCCGGTTGACATCGACGCCCTGGGCCTCCAATACGGCCTCCAGCGCGGCGATCTCGTCGACGGGACCGGATACCGTCGTGTGCAGCGGCCCGTTGACCGTGGCGATACCCAGGTTCCCGGTGAGGTACCCGGCGAGTTCATCGGTGCCGAGCAGGACGCTGGTGGCGGCGCCGCCCGCCCGGTCGAGCAGTCGCGCGCGCTCGACCACCACCCGGAGCGTGTCCGCCAGACTCATCACGCCCGCGATGCAGGCCGCGCTGTATTCGCCGAGACTGTGGCCGATGAGCGCGGCGGGCGTGAGGCCGTATCGGGTCAGGGTCGCCGCGAGGGCGATCTCGGTGGCGACGATTCCGACGAAGGCGACCGCCGAATCCCCGGACTCGGCGAACCCTTGCGGATCGTGCAGATGGGCGACGAGGTCGACGCCGGTGAGCGGCTCGGCGGTCGCGGCGGCGGCATCGATGATCTCGCGGAACGCCGGCTCGGAGTCGTAGAGCCCCAGGCCCATTCGCGGGTACGCGGTGCCGCCGCCGGGCAGGACGAGTACGACCGGACGCTCGGCGCGGGCGGCCACGGGCGTTGCGGCGGCCAGGGCGGCGCGGGCTTCCTCGATCCCCGAAGCGACGACGGCCGTGCGATAGTCGTGCGTCTCGCGCCCGACGCGCAGGGTGTGCGCGACGTCGGCGAGGGAAAGTCGCGGGTTCGACGCCAGGTGCGCCGCCAACTGCTCGGCGGCCTGCCCGAGCGCCTTGGGGGTACGCGCGGAGAGAGTCAGAACCGCTGGGCCACCGGCAATTTCGAAGTCGTCCGGACGCGGCTCGCGCTCGGGCGCGCGCCCGAGGATGACGTGCGCGTTCGTTCCGCCGATACCGAACGAACTGACCGCGGCCAGCTCCGGCCGGGTGTCGTCCCATTCGGTCAGGCCCGTGACGACCCGGAACGGGCTGGCATCCAGATCGAACAGCGGATTCGGCTCGGTGAAGTGCAGGCTCGGCGGTATCGTCCGATTCTCCAGAGCCAGAACGGTTTTGATGAATCCGGCGATCCCCGCCGCGGCGTCCAGGTGGCCGAGATTGGTCTTGACCGAACCGAGCAGGCAATACCCCGTGCGGTCCGTGCCGGTGCGGAACGCGTCGTCGAGCGCACGCAGCTCGATCGGATCGCCCACCGGTGTGCCGGTGCCGTGCGCCTCGACGTATCCGATCTTCTCCGGGGTGGTCCCGGCCGCGGCCTGCGCGGCGAGGATGACCTCCACCTGGCCGGGCGCACTGGGCGCGCCGTAACCAGCCTTGCGGTTGCCGTCGTTGTTGACCGCGGACCCCTTGATCACCGCCCGGACCGGGTCACCGTCGGCGAGTGCGTCGGCCAGGCGCTTGAGTACCACAACCCCCACGCCGTCACCCGGGAACATGCCGTTGGCGTCGGCATCGAAGGCACGACAGCGACCGTCCGGGGACAGCGGGCCGTCGGCGATGGCCTGATAACCCTGGTGCGGATTGGGATTCAGCGACGCACCGCCCGCCAGCGCCACATCGCACTGGTAGCTCAACAGGTCCTGGCAGGCCACGTGGATCGCGACCAGCGAGGTGGAGCATGCGGTCTGCACACTCATCGCCGGGCCGGTCAGGCCCAGTTTGTAGGCGACGCGGGTGGCGATGCCGCCGGGCGAGCTGCCCGAGGTGGCGGGAAGTGAGGCCATCGAGTTCGCCTGGCCCATGACGTGCGGGTACACGTTCTCCAGGAAGTAGCGGCTCTGGCTGCTGCCCGCGTAGACCCCGATCCGGCCGTCGAAGCGGCCGGGCACCTGCCCGGCCTGCTCCAGGGCCTGATGGCAGCATTCCAGGAACAGGCGTTGCTGCGGGTCGATCAGCTCCGCCTCCGACGGCCGGTAGCCGAAGAAATCGGCGTCGAACCGGTCGATGCCCTCGACGGTGGAGGCGACCCGGACCAGCGCGGGATCGGCGAATTCGGCCTCGGTCCCGCCCGCGGCGAGGAATTGCGCGAGGGTGAATTCCGCTGCGCCCTCGCGACCTTCGACCAGGTTGTCCCAGAAGGCCGCCAGGTCGGGTGCGCCGGGGAAGCGACCGTCCATACCGATCACGGCGATCGCGTCGGCATCGGGGCCGCCGGGCAATTCCTCGAATTCGCTGGTGCCGGTCATCTGGACTTCCTTCCGGGCGGTGGTCAAGCTGAGCAGGGTGGCGTGGAATTCGCCGAGCAGGGACTCGGCGTCGTCGTCGCGATAGCGGTCGCTGTCGGCGACGACACCGAGTTGGCGTCCACCGCCGCTGTCGACGCATTCGAGAACGAGGTCGAAACGCGCGGTGCCGAGATCGAGCGGGGTGAGGCTGGTGTGTACGCCGTCGAGAGCGAGTTCGCCAGCCAGTTCGCCACGTGCGGAGAAGACGGCATCGAACAGCGGACCGGTTTCCTGCGGCCGCGCCGCGCGCTGGTCCGCCACCACGACGTCGAACGGAACCTGTTGATGCGCATAGGCTTCGATGCTCTTCGCCGCGACCTCGGCGAGGAGATTCGTGGCCGCGAGGTCGATGTCGACCAGGACGAGGTTGCCGAAATTGCCCAATACCGACTCCGCGCCCGGCGCACCGCGATCGATCACCGGCACGGCCAGTACCACGGTGTCGTGGCCGGTGCGACGCCCGATCGTGAGCGCCGCGGCCGTCATCAGCACCGTCGTATCCGAAATACCCTGTCCGCGTGCCGTTTCGGCGACAGCGTCGAGATCCGATGCGGTGAGTTCCCGGATCACTCGCCGCCCGCCGCGAGGTGAGAGGGTCCGACCCGCACGGGCCCGCAGCGGTCGCGAACGCCAGTAGTCGCGGGCGGCGGCGTACTCCGCGTCCCGCGCGCGGTCGGCCTCCGCCAGCGCGTAGTCCAGGTACCGGCCCGCCGGGGCGAGCGTGGCGATCTCGCCACGGCGCCGCGCGCGGTAGGCCGCGGACAGATCGCCGAACAGGATGTCCCAGCAGTTGTTGTCGAATGCGATGTGGTGCAACACGATCCACAACATCCAGCTGCCCGCGGTCTCGTCCCGGGCCAGCCCCGCCCGGATCGGCGGTTCGGTGCTCAGCTCGAACGGCCGGAGCGCCTCGGCATGGGCCTGGGCGAGGGGGTGGGGAGCGCTGATCCGGACGACTTCGAACGGGCGAACCGCATCGGCCCGAGCCGGGGCGTGATCGCCGCGGTCCCTCGACCGAGAGGTATGAGGCGCACCGGGCCGCGTTGTCCGGCCGGGTATTGCGGCGCCGGCCGCGTCGAACGGCTGAGTTGTCCCGGCCTGGGCGCGTGCGAGGGTGGCGGGCCGTGCTCGATCAGGGGCAGAGGGCCGTTCCAGGACATGTTGTGCGGGAACACCATTCGCGTCGATGAGGTAGACGGTTCGCAGGACGGCATGCCGGGCGACCACGTCCGACAAGGCCGCGCACAGGGCGTCCGGGTCCAGCGCGTCGTCGAACCGGATCGTCACCGCCAGGTGGTTGGCCGCGCGTCCGGGGGCCAGCCGCTCGGCGAACCACATGCGGCGCTGGGCAGCGGACAGCGGGCCGGTATGCGGTACGGATGTGCCGTCGGCGGGGGCCGGGGTTGCCGAGATCTCCGGTCCGGGCCTGTCCTCGAGTGCGCGCCGGGCGGCTTGCTCGATCGCCGGCCCCGCGTGCGCGAGCAGCTCGTGCGCGCAGGTCGCGACATCGATACCGGCCAGCACCGCTCGTGCGGACACCTCGCATCCGGCGAGTTCCCGCCGCAATCGAGCCAGAATCCTGGTGGCGGACAGCGAATCTCCGCCGAGGGCGAAGAAGTTCTCGTGCGGGCCCACCTGTGCCAGGCCCAGGACATCGGCCCAGGCGGCGGCGATCACCGTGGTCAGCGCCGAGTCCGAGGGGCGATCCCGATTCGCCGCGGTCGGCTCGGTCAGGGCCGACTGTCCGAGTGCGGTCAACCTCGCGCGATCGACCTTGCCGCTCGCGGTGAGCGGCAGCGTGTCCAGGACCAGGATCCGGCTGGGTACCAGATACGCGGCGATGTGGTCGAGCAGGTGGGCGCGCAACGTCCGCTCGTCGGCATCGGCCACCACGTGGGCGATCAGTGCGCGGTGTCCCGGGCCGGACGGCTGCGGGACCGCCGTGACCACGGCATGGTGCACATCGGGATGACTCCGCAGCGCGGCCTCGACGGCCGACGGCTCGACCCGGCGGCCGCGCAACTGGACCTGCGAATCACGCCGGCCGATGAACTCCAGTGTGCCGTCCGGGCGGCGGCGACCCAGATCGCCTGTGCGATAGAGCCTTTCGCCGGTGACCGGATGCCGGACGAATCGCTCGCCGGTGAGCTGCGGATCGCCGCGGTACTCGCGGGCGATACCGATTCCACTGCAGCACATTTCGCCGACCACCCAGTCCGGGCATTCGAACCCGCGCTCGTCGAGCAGGTGATATCGCGCGCCGGGAATCGGCTCGCCGTACGGGACGCTGATCCAATCCCGGTACTCGGTGAGATCGCCGACGCGATGCCAGATATTCCACAGCGTCGTCTCGGTCGGCCCGCCAACGCTGACGAGTTCGGCGGTGTGGAAGACCTCGCGGTAGCCGGCGGCCAGTTCGAGCGGAAACCAGTCTCCTCCCAGGAAACTCAGCCGGAGCGGGATCGAACCGAGTTCGGCCTCCGGATTCTCGCGATGGTGGTCCAGCAGCATCCGCATCATCGCGGGCACCGAATTCCACAGGGTCACACCGTGTTCGGACATCAGCGCCAGCCAATGTTGCGGATCGGTGCGCCGGGCGGCGTCGGGTACGACGACGCAGCCGCCCGCGCCCAGGACGCCGAACACGTCGAACAGCGACATATCGTGGTGCAGCGCGGTGACCGCGAGCGAACGATCCTCGGGCCCGAGGCCGAAGGCGCGTGCGGTCGCGCGCAGACAGTTGACCACGCCACCGTGTTCGATCGCGACGAGTTTGGGTTCTCCGGTCGATCCGGACGTCGGCAGCAGATAGGCCAGGCTGCGCGCGGTGGTGGCGAGCCGCGGAAGTTCCTGCCGTGGTGCGGATGTGAGCCGGTCGACGGCCAGCGCGGGCGCTGCGCTGCTCGGCAGTACGTGCTCGGTCGCGGTATCGGTCAGCAGCGCGATCGGGTGCGCTCGCTCCAGCAGTGCGGCAATCGATGCGGTGGGCAACTCGGGATCGATGGGCAGGTAGGCCATTCCGGCGCACAGCACGCCGATCGCCGCGGCGAACTGCTGCGGAGATTTGCCCATGACGATCGCGACGATCGGTTCGCCCGCATCGGGTTCCGGCACGACGTCGCGCAGCCGGCACGCCACGGCCGCCGCTCGGGCACGCAGCTGCGCGTAGGTGAATGCGCTGCCATCGGCCCCGCGCACCGCCGTGGCATCTGGCCGTATCCGAACCTGCCGCAGAAAGTCGGTGTGCGCGAGATCGGTATCGCCGACGAGCCCTGGAACATCCTCGCGCGCCGCATCGTCCGGCGCCGGATCGGGGGTTTCGGATCGTCCTGGTGGCCGCTCGCCGGGAACGGGGACGGTGCCGTGGCCCGCGGGCCTGTTGCCGAGGCCGTCGCTGTCGATGCCGCGCCGCCACCGCGTACCCGTCGCGAGCGCGGCGTCGAAACCGACGGGATCGCTACTGCGCCAACGTGTCTCGCTGTCGGCGAGGTTGCGCAGCAGAGCGGACCAAGCCGTGAACATCGCCTCGACGACGCCGGGCCGCAGCACATCGCGCACATAGTCCCAGTTGATGTACAGCTCACCGAGTCGTTCCTCGAGTTGCACGTCGAGATACACCTGGGGCGTGGAGGTGATGTGATGGACCGGCTCGAGCGCACGCACGAGCGCGGAATCTCCCTTGGAGAAGGCCAGCGTGCTGGTCAGCACCACGGGCATCAGCACAGGACCGTGCTGAGCGCCGTGCAGTTCACCGAGTCTGCGCAGCAGCTCCGTGCCGCTGACCATGCCGTGCTCGAGCGCCTCCCACATCCGGCGCTGCGCCCGGAAGGCGAAGTCGGCGAACGGTTCCCGCTCGCTCGCGTCGATATCGACCAGGGTGAAGGTGGCGAATTCACCGGCGACGTCCGGTACGCCGTCCAGCAGTTCGTCGCGGCCCATGCGCGGGATGTTCAGCGTGAACCGTGGTGTCGCGCTCCAATGCGCGAGGACCTGCGCGAAGGCGGCGACCATCAGACCGCTGGGGGTGAGTCCGTGCGCGGTGGCGCCGGCCCGCAAGCGCGAACAGGTCGGCGCGTCCAGGCAATCGTCGAGCCGATCGAACCGGGGATGGGTCACCGACTCCGGGTCGCGTCGCAGCGGAAGCTGCGGCGGGCCGGGCAGATCCGCCAGCACCCGATCCCAGTACTCGTTCGCCTCGGCGATGTCCTCGGGATCGGCGAGATCCTGTGCGGCGAGCACATAGTCGCGGAAGGAACAGGTGAGGGCCGGCGGTTCGGCGCCGGGATCGTCGTAGTAGATCGACAGATCACGCAGTAGCACATGCCAACTCGCGTAGTCCAGCGTCAATCCGTCGATACCGACGTGCAATCGGGCACGCACCTCGTGCTCCCGCTCGGTATCGGCCAGCAGCGACAACGCCATGCCGAAGATCGGATACCGGTCGCAGGCGCGCACCTCGTGCGCCATCGTGTCGCGGATCGCCGCGAGTTCCGCCGCGGCGGCCGACTCGTCGAGTCCGCGCAGATCACGCACGGCCAGACCGGAATCGGGCACCTCGGCCAGGACGCGCTGGGTGGCGGTGCGCGGATCCACCACCGCGCGCAACATGTCGTGCCGGTCCACCACGCGCGCCCACGCCGCGGCGAACCGGTCCGGGTCGATAACGCAGCGGTATTCGAGATACGCGTGCGTGGAGACGTTTCCGAGCGGATAGAAGTCACCGCGGCCGATCAGGTAGGCACGTTGAGTATCCGTCAGCGGAAACGGCTCGTAGCGTTCGGTCGTCATTTCCCGTTCCTTCGGCGTGCGGCGGCAGCTCGCTGCGCGGTCTTGGCCGCCTCGGCACGTCGCCGGGCCGCGGCGACGGCGTCGCTGTCCACCCGGGCCGGCGCGCCGGACACACCGGCCTCGCCGGCGCGCTGCTCGTCCAGATGGGTGGCGAGCCGGCCGATCGTGGTGTGCTCGAACAACTCCAACAGCGCGATCTCGGTGCCGAACTCGGCGTCGATCAGGTTCTGCACGCGCACCATGGCCATGGAATGGCCGCCGAGTTCGAAGAAGTTGCGATTCGATCCGACCGAGTCGACACCGAGCACCTCGCACCAGATCCGGGCCAGCCTCAGTTCGGTATCACCGCTGGGCGCGACCCGGTCGGCGGTATCATCCGGCGGGGGAACGGCCAAGGCGGCCAGACCTTTTCGGTCGACCTTGCCCGCGTCGGTGAGCGGGATCCGGTCCAGCACGGTGATACCGCGCGGAACCATGAAGGCCGGAACCCACCGGGTGAACCACTGCCGCAGCGTGCTCACATCGCACCGCGCGCCGTCCTCGGGCTGACAGAACGCCGCGAGTTCGCCGTCGGAATCCAGGACCACCGCGGCGCGGCGCACATCCGGGTGACGCAGCGCCACCGCTTCGAGTTCCGGCAGTTCCACCCGGTGCCCGTGCACCTTGACCTGGTGATCGACGCGGCCGCAGAACTGCAGTTCGCCGGACGCGGTGAACTTCGCCAGATCGCCGGTCCGGTAGAGACGCGTGCCGGGCAGTCCGGAAACAACATCCGCGACAAAGGATTCCGCCGTGCGGGCGGGCGCGTTGACATAGCCGCGCCCCAGCGGCAGACCGCCGATGTACAACTCGCCCGGCATTCCGGCGGGGACCGGACGCATCCGGCGATCCAGCACGTACACGCGCGCACCGGGGTTGGGTGTCCCCATGGTGACCGCGCCGCCCGATCCGCCCGAGGGCGTGTACCGGCGGCACGCCACTCCGATGGTCGCCTCGGCCGGGCCGTACCCGTGGAACATGGTCGCCTCGGGGAAGTCGGCGGCGAATCGCCGGTACAACTCGTCGGTCAAAGCCTCACCGCCACACCACACATAGCGAAGCGACCGGGCGCGGGTGGCACTGTCGCGGCGGTCGAGGATCAGATCGAGCATCGAGGCCACGACGTAGAAGAAGGTGACCTTGTCACGCTCGATCACCTCCAGCAGATGCCCGATATCGGCCTCGCGTCCGGGCGTCACGACGGCGAGCCTGCCGCCGACCGCCAGCGGCAGGAAGATCTCGTTGATCGAGATGTCGAAGCCCAGCGGAGCCTTGAACAGCACGGCGTCCGATGGGCCGAAGTCCAGCAGGCCCTGCTGCCAGCGCAGCCGGTAACCGATGGCGCCGTGCCGGATCATCACGCCCTTGGGGGTTCCGGTCGAGCCGGAGGTGAACATCACGTAGGCGAGCTGTTCGGGATCCACCGCGGGCAGCGGATGCGGACCCGGTTCGTCCTCAGCCCGGATATCGATCACCGAAATACCCTGTGGCACAGTCTGAGTCGCCTCGGGGTCGGCGATCATCAGGGATACCCCGGCCTGCGCGAGCACCTGCCGGCGGCGTTCGGCGGGCCAAGCCTGCTCCACCGGCACGAATGCCGCGCCCGCGCGCATCACCCCGAGCAGCGAGACGACGTAGTCGATACCGCGCGGTAGCGATACCGCGACGATCTGCTCGCGCGTCACGCCCGCGTCCAACAGTCTGCGGGCCAGGCGTTCGGAGGCCGCGAGCAGTTCGCCGTAGCTGATCGAGCCCGCATTGGTGGTGATGGCGATCGCCGCCGGATCGCGCCGCGCCGCTCGGAGTACCAGTTCGGGCACCGCCGGCGGGCGAGCGCCGCGCGGAATTCCGGTACGCGACACATCGGCCGAATCCGGATGTGCCGCACCGGTCCATCCCGTGTACAGCAGTTCACGCTGGGACGCCGGGACGATCGACACCTCGGCGAGCGGCGAATCCGGATCGGCGGCAAGGTGTTCCAACGCCGCGGTGATCGCCTCGGCGATGCGTGCGATGGTTTCGACCGCGAGGATGTCCAGCGCGCCGGTCACCGCGCCTCGAATGCGGCCCTCCTCCTCCCAGACGTTGCACACCAGATCGAATCGCGCCGTGTCGACCCGGTCGACGATCGGCTCGCCGACCACGCCGCCCATGCGCAGCGGTTGCACCGGCTGCTGGCCGATCACCATGGCCTGCGGGATCGGCGTCCGGTTGGCGGTGGCATCCCAGCCCAGCTCCGCGATCAGTTCGTCGAAGGCCACCGACTGGTGCGCCAGCGCTTCGCCGATGGTGTCGCGCACCCGCGCGAGCAGGGCGGCGAAGGTGAGGTCGGGTGTGATGCGCTCGCGCAGCAGGACGGCATCGGCGAAGCAGCCGACCGCATCGCGCTCGGCCGCGTCCAGGCGACCGTGGGTGACGGTGCCGGTCAGGATGTCGGTCTGCCCGGTCAGGCGGTGCAGCACCGTGATGAAGGCGGCGGTGACGAGTGCGAAGGTGCTCGCGTGCCGGCTTCGGGCGAGTTCGCGCAGCGCGGCCGAGGGTCCGGCGGCGAGGTCGAAAGTTCTCGCGTGCCCGGCGAAGGTGGGCGTATCCGGACGCGGGCGATCGGCGGGCAGATCGAGCACGGCGGGCTCACCCGCGAGACGTTCTCGCCAATAGTCCAGTGCCGCAGCGCGTTCGGACCGCCGCGCCGGATCCTCGCGCCGCAACACGAGTTCGGGGAACTGCGCCACCCGGGCGGGCAGCCGCGCCGCGCGCGCCTTGAGATCGGCCGCGTACAGCTCGGCGAGTTCGGCGTGCAGAACGGCCACGCTCATACCGTCGGCGATGCTGTGGTGCGCGCACAGCAGCATCAGGTGCGGCCCATCGGGATTCTCGGCGGGTGCGAAGGCCAGCCGCACCAGCGGGCCGGCGCTCAGGTCGAACGGAGCCGCGTCCACCTCGGCGATCCATTGTTCGGCGGTGCGGTCGTCGCGGTCGCGAATGGTCAGGATGTCGAGCGTGTCGTCCACTTCGCCGACGACGGCGAACGGGGCGTTCTCGTGCACCACGAATCGGGTGCGCAACGCGGCGTGCCTGGCCAGCAGCCCTTTGGCCGCCCGCCGCAGCGCCTCGACGTCGACGGCGCCGCGCAGCCGCATCGGGAATCCGATGTTGTACGCACTCGAGGCCGGGTAGAGCCGCATGAACAGCCACATCCGCCGCTGTGCGGCGCTGAGCGGTATGTGCGCGCCTGGCTGCCAGGTGTGCGTGCCGTCGGCGGTCTCGATCCGATCGCGAGCATCGATCAGCGCTGCCAGCCGCGCGGGAGTGGCTGCCTCCGAGAGCAGTTCGCGAATCGACAGGTCCACGGCGCAGGTTTCGCGCAAGCGGTCGACGATGCGCGCGGCCAGCAGCGAATGACCGCCCAGATCGAAGAATTCGTCGTGTGCGCCGATCCGGTCGAAGCCGAACTCCCGCGCCCAGATTCGAGTGACGGTGGTCTCGGTCGCCGAGCGGGGCTCGACGTAGGGCGCCATGGTGATCGGGCGGGGATGGGCGGTTTCGGGGGCGATCGTGTCGAGCTGCCGGGGCGGCTCGGGAATGCCCGTGGCGCTGGGACTTGCGGCCCCCTGCGGTGGCGCCGCCCAGCAACGTTGGCGCAGGTACGGATGACCCGGCAGAGCCAGCCGGACCGGGGTGTGCGCGCCGCGCAGGACGGCCGGGTCGTGATCGGGGCGATCGTCGAGCCAGGACCGGCCGACGGTGCGCAGCGTCGCGAGATATTCCTCGCCGCCGAGGTTGTCGAGGTCGATGCCGGCCGAGGCGTCCGCTGCCGGTGCGTCCGCCGCGGACACGGTGAAATTCGAGGATTCGTACGATTCCTCGCGCAGTACGCGTTCGGCATCGGCGGTGTCGGTGACGATGAACGCGGCCCGCACCGGATGGAACTGCCGACCGGACTGCAACGTCCACGCGAACGCCCGCAAATCCGTATGGGGTTGTGCGGCAAGGTGATCGGCCAGCTCGTGGCGCACCTCGCGCAACTGGGCGGCACTTCGGGCGGATATCATCAACAGTTCCGCGGCCCGCGGCGGTGCCCCCGGTGCGCGGCGCGGGGCCTGCGCGAGTACGGCGTGGGCATTGGTGCCGCCCAACCCGAAGACGTGCACGCCCGCTCGTCGCGGACGCCCGGACTCGTGCTCCGGCCAGGGCCGCAGGGCGGGATTGACCGCGAACGGGGTGGCGTCGAAGTCGATGCGCGGATTGAGCGGTGAGCAGTTGATGCTCGGCGGCAGTTCGCCGTGGGTGAGCGAAAGCAGCACCTTGGCCACGCCCAGAGCGCCCGCGGCGGCCCAGGTATCGCCGATATTGGGTTTGTGCGTGCCGATCCACACGCGGTGACCGCGATCGCGCAGCAGACCCTCGAAACCTTCGGTGAGGGCGGCGATTTCGATCTCGTCGCCGAGTGCCGTTCCGGTGCCGTGGGTTTCGAGGTAGTCCAGGTCGTCGGCCTCGATGCCCGCCACGCTCAGCGCCTCGGCGACCGCCTCGGCCTGCGCACCGGCGTCGGGTGCGGCGAATCCGGCCTTGCCCGCGCCGTCGTTGTTCACCGCCGTGGATTCCAGGACGCCGAGGATGGGATCGCCGTCGGCGATGGCGTCGGCCAGCCGCCGCAGCGCCAGCACCGCGACGCCGTCGCCGGGGGTGGTGCCGTCGGCGTCGGCGGAGAAGGCGCGGCAATGTCCATCGGCAGAGTTGATCCCGCCCTCGCGGTACCGATAGCCGGTGTACTGGGGCACGTAGACCGTCGCGCCACCGGCCAGGGCCAGATCGGATTCACCCGCCAGCAGGCTCTGCGCGGCCAGGTGCACCGCGACCAGCGAGGTCGCGCATCCGGCCTGCACGTTCACCGCCGGACCGCGCAATCCCAGCGACCAGGCGATGCGCGCGGCGAGGAAATCCTTGCTGTTGCCGAGCAGATGGTCCATCCGCGCGGCCGGGTCGCGGCGCTCGCGCGGGAGCAGGTGGTGCTGATAGTACGAATCCGGGCCGGAGCCGGCGAATACGCTGATCGCCCCATCGAATCGGGCCGGGTCGATGGCCGCGGATTCCAGTGTCTCACTGGCACATTCGAGCAGCAGCCGCAATTGCGGGTCGGGGGGTTTTGGGTCGC
>CBJNFW010000049.1:0-37247 GCA_966435935.1 uncultured Nocardia sp. | reverse complement strand
ACGATCGAGGCGGAGTACGAGACCAGCCACGAGGGGACTGCGCGCGAAACGCATTGAGCAGCAGCGGTCACCCCGGTCGCGGGGCACCGAACTGCTTGCCGCTCAGTCGTTTCCGTCGAGTTGATCGATGGTCGCGATCGACGGCGCGCGGGTGCGGCGCAGCTCGCGGGCCACGTCCTCGGCATCGCGTAACACGCGAACGGCGTTGTGCCAGGTGAGTTTCGCCAGCTCGGACGTGGACCAACCGCGCCGGAGGAGTTCGGCGATCAGATTCGGATATCCGGAGACGTCGTCCAGACCCGCGGTGACGAAGGCGATTCCGTCGAAATCCCCGCCGAGGCCGATATGGTCGAGCCCGGCCGCCTCGCGCACGTGATCGACGTGGTTCGCCACATCGGCGACCGTCGGCACCGGGCGCGGGTTCGCGGCCTCGAACGTCCGCTGGCATGCCATCGCGGCCGGGCCGGTATCGAGCGGATGGAAACCGTGCTCACGCATGTTGGCGTCGGCGTCCACGACCCACCGGGCCGCGGCGGGCAGCACGAACTGCGGAACGAAGGTCACCATCGCCACACCACCGTTGGCGGACAACGACTTCAGCACATCGTCGGGAACGTTGCGGGGGTGATCACACAGCGACCGCACCGAGGAATGGGAGAAGATCACCGGCGCTCGTGACACCGCGAGCGCGGCACGCATGGTGTCGTCCGAGACGTGGGACAGGTCGACCAGCATGCCGAGCCGATTCATCTCGCGCACCACCTCCTGCCCGAATCGGGTGAGCCCGTGCGCCTTCGGTTCGTCGGTGGCCGAATCCGCCCACGGCACATTGTCGTTGTGGGTCAGCGTCAGGTACCGCACACCCAGCAGATACAGCGACCGCAACGCGGCCAGCGAACAGTCGATGCTGTGCCCGCCTTCGGCGCCCATGAGCGAGGCGACCTTCCCTTGTGCCCGTGCGGCTTCCATATCATCGGCGCCGAACGCCGCCCGCAGCCGATCCGGATACCGGGCGATCATCGCCCGCACGAAATCGATCTGCTCTAGCGTCGCACCGACCGCCCGGTCTCCCGCCAGGCTCGACGGCACGTACACCGACCAGAACTGCGCACCGACCCCGCCGGCCCGCAGTCTGTTCAGATCGGTATGCAGAACCCCGGACTGGTCCGCCGCCAGGTCCAGCGCCTCCAGGTCGTAGCGCACATGCGAGCGCATCGCCCACGGCAGATCGTTGTGTCCGTCGGCCACCGGAGCGTCCCGGAGCAGCGCACGAGCACGATCGAGCAGATCATCGGCCATCCCACAGTTCTATACCTACTCGGTGGCGCGACCTGCTGATCCAGCATGGACACGCGAAAAACTCCGGCCACGCACCCCCGAGACCTGGTTCGATCCATCCGCTCGGCACCGGCGGGCTGCCCGCTCGTCCCCTACTCGGTGGCGCGACCTGCCGATCCAGCATGAACACGCGAATGAACTCCGGCCACGCCCCCTACACCCGATTCGATCCATCTGCTCGGTACCGGTGGGCCGCTCGCACCGAGGTCGATCGACTCGCGGGAACAGTGCGGACTTCCCATTCTGCACGGCCGGCGAACCTCGGGACCGATGCGGCGAGCCTGTGGGGGCTCGGAGGCGATCGGAAGACCTCCGACGTCGAGCCGGCGTGCGCGTCGCGGTCAGCGCTCGGTGTCCCGCTTGCGGTGCTTACTGGTGCGGCGGTAGGTGCGCTTGCTCGCAATCGGTTGTGCCGCATTGGATCTGCGTAGTTCGTGACGGGCACGCCACGCGGTGAGGTCGGCGCGTTCGGCGGGGCGCTCGGCCGCCTGGTCCGCCGGGCGGGCGCGGTCCCGGGTATTGTTCATCGCCGACCTCCTTCCGCTCGTCGCCTCGGTTGCTCGTTTCCCACGGTAACCGTCGGCAGCTGGGTCGGCCACCGAATTTCCTGCGCCACAGGAGGTTCCGAGGACGATCCGGTTTCACGACAAAGGGGTTCATCGCGGCGCGTCACCGCGACGGAACCATCACCGAGCGGCTGGTCAGAAACCGCGCGAGCGGCGAACCGGAAACCGCGCGATGCCGCACGAGTATCGAGCGGGTCTGTGCACATGAGTCAGCGGGAGTCGGCGCCCTCGAACGGCCCGGTGTGTCCCAGGGAGACACTGTTGTTGGACAGCGGCGTGCCATAGGGGCCGTAGGAGATCTCGGAAGTGTAGGGCCGGTCATCCGGATGATCGGCCGAGCCCACACCCAGATCCTCGGAGGTGCTCAGCGCGGCCAGCAGCAGGATCACCAGGGCCGCGAACAACGGCTGCACCATGACGACGGTCCACGCGCCCGCGGAGAGGTCGGCGTGGATCCAGTGGTCGACGAGGGTGCGCCAGCCGTCGACCGTGGGCGGCATCGCGACGATGGTGCGCAGGGGCGGATTCGACGGGTGCGGATACATCCACCGGGCCACGAGTTCACCGAACCAGGACATCAGCTCCGCGCCTGCCAGCGAACCGAACAGCAAGGCGCACTGCATGATCGGACCGCGAACCCGGCGCAACCGCCACACCGCCGCGGCAGTGAGCACCCCGGCCACCATGGCGATGCAGGCGAACAGCGCGATCGCGTCGAAGCGGTGACCGCTCTCCCCGGTCAGCGCCGCACCGCGTCCGGGCTGTACCACGAGAACCCGTTCGGCCGGGGCCAGCGCCGCCCACACCGCGCCGCCGAGCGCGCTGACCAGCAATACCGCGAGCACGACCCAGAGCGCGGCACGCACCTCACGCCGTCGCGAGGTGGACGGTTCGGCGGCACCCGGATGGATCATCAGCGATGGTCCAGAGATTTCGAGTCGATCACACCGTGCCGGGAGCACTTTGCCCACCAGCCCTCGGGATGCACCTGCACGATCATCCGGCGTCCGCACTGCTCACAGAATCGCGGCGGCTCGAGGCCCAACGCGGCGGCAACAGGCAGCGGGTCGTCAACGCCTGTGACGACCCGCTGACCCGTATACGGGTTGTAGCGTTCTTCCATATCGATGACCACTCTCGAAACCCCTCCATGCCTCGATGAAGTGCAGGCCCGAAAGGGCCTGCGGTGGTGCGCTCTACAGGGTTTCGTTGAGCGCCTTGATCGGCATCTTCAACTCGCCCAGCAAGTCTAGATCGGCCTCGGCGGGGCGGCCCAGCGTGGTCAGGTAGTTGCCGACGATGACCGCGTTGATGCCGCCGAGGATGCCCTGTTTGGCGCCCAGATCACCGAGCGTGATCTCACGGCCGCCCGCGAAGCGCAGGATGGTGCGCGGCAGGGCGAGCCGGAACGCGGCCACGGCCTTGAGCGCCTCGGCCGCGGGCAGCACCTCGAGATCCCCGAACGGGGTGCCCGGACGCGGGTTCAAGAAGTTCAGCGGCACCTCGTCGGGCTCCAATTCGGCCAGCTGCGCGGCGAATTCGGCCCGCTGCTCGATGGTCTCGCCCATGCCCAGGATGCCGCCGCAGCACACCTCCATACCGGCCTCGCGCACCATGCGCAGGGTGCCCCAGCGCTCTTCCCAGGTGTGCGTGGTGACCACGTTCGGGAAGTGCGACTTGGAGGTCTCCAGGTTGTGGTTGTAGCGGTGCACACCCATCGCGGCGAGCTGGTCGACCTGCTCCTGGTTCAGCATGCCCAGCGAACAGGCGACCTGGATGTCGACCTCGTTGCGGATGGCCTCCACACCGGCGGCGACCTGCGCCATCAGCCGCTCGTCCGGGCCGCGCACGGCCGCGACGATGCAGAATTCGGTCGCACCGGTCTTGGCGGTCTGCTTGGCGGCCTCCACCAGCGAGGGGATGTCCAGCCACGCCGCGCGCACCGGGGACTGGAACAGACCCGACTGCGAGCAGAAGTGGCAGTCCTCGGGGCAGCCGCCGGTCTTGAGCGAGATGATGCCCTCGACCTCGACCTCCGGACCGCACCAGCGCATCCGCACCTCGTGCGCCAGGCTCAGCAACTCCTCGAGGCGATCGTCCCCGAGCCGCAGCACCTGCTCGGTCTGCTCCTGCGTGAGCCCGACGCCGCGCTCGAGCACCTGCTCGCGAGCGGTCGCCAGAATATCGACTTCGGTCCTGACGGGTGCCTGGGTCACTGCGCAATCCCTTCGTCCGGCCGGGGCGGCCGCGCAACGTGAACGGTGTACTTGAACGGTGTTCAGGCTAAGGTACCTGAAGACAGGAAGTCAAAGCCGGAAAATGAAGGTCGTCAGAAAGGGCCAGCCGTGCAGCTGCACCGCACCGACGTCGTCGACGGAGCCGTCGCCATTCTCGACCAGTACGGACTGGCCGATCTGACCATGCGCCGGCTGGCGACCTCGCTCAACGTCCAACCCGGCGCGCTGTACTGGCACTTCCCCAACAAACAGGCCCTGCTCGGCGCGGTGGCCGACCGGATCCTCGCGCCGATGGAAGACACGGTGGAAGCCGACGACTGGTCCGGGCAGGTCACCGAACTCGCCCATCGGCTGCGCTCGTGCCTGCTGGCCTATCGCGACGGGGCCGAGGTCGTCTCGGCCACCTACGCCTCCCGCCTGACCACCAGCAAGGGCCGGGAGCGCTTGGCCGGGGCGCTGATTCGCGGCGGGATGACCCGCGAGGAGGCCGATCGGGCCGCGTACACGCTGCTCTACTACATCCTGGGCGGGACGGTGGACGAGCAGTCGCGCATGCAGATGGATTCCGCGGGCGCGCTGGACGAGCAGTCCTCGCCCGTGCACGAATCCCTCACCGGTGGCGAAACCCCCAGTGCCACCGATCGTTTCGACTTCGGCCTGCAACTCTTCCTCGGCGGCGTACGGCACCTGCTGGGTAGCCGGGTGCGCTGAGCACCCGACCGTCCGATTCACTACGGACGCGATACCTTGGAATCCGGCGCCGCTCGCAGCCGAGGCGGAAACCGACCACGCCACGGCTCATCGCCCACCCCGACATCACCACGATGACGACCAACTCCACCCTGACGGGTACAGCTGCTGGGAAGACGACGGCCGCGTGGTGTGGTTCGGGCAGTGCGGCGCGATGCGCAACCGCGAGCCAACCCCCTCGGCCCCGGTCTACCATCAGCCGCCGCGAAACCGCCTAAAACGCAGCGTTATCCCGACGTCATGGAGGATCCGCTCACAGGCATATGCGCAGGCCGCGATCACGCCGAGAGGTAGCGTGCGGACCAGGTCGGCGCGAACCAGCCCGAGGCGGCCTGGGCGAAACGTTCCGGATCCCATCGGCCCGCACCCTCGGGAATGCTGCCGACCAGGTCCACGCCGGTGACCGCGGGCAGATCGCCGCGATTGCATTGCGAGGCCAGATCCGGTGCCACCGGCCAGGATCCGATGACCAATCCGGCGCAGGGCACCCCGGCGGCGGACAGCGCGCGGGTGGTGAGCTCACTGTGGTTGAGAGTCCCCAGGCCCGCGGCCGCGACCACCAGCACCGGCGCGTTGATCTTCTGCGCCAAGTCCAGCAGCGTGAAATCGCCCATCCGGACCAGCAATCCGCCGGCGCCCTCCACCAGAGTGAGATCGGCGTCGGCGAGCGATTCCACCCCCGCGGCCGTTTCGGCCAGGGTCAGCAGCGGGCTGCCGCAGCGGCGGGCGGCGGTGTCGGGGGCGAGCGGATCCGGGTAGCGGGCCAATTCCAGTGTGCGCGTGACACCGGCGAGCCGGACGATCTCCGCGAGGTCGCCCGGCTCACCCGGCCGCACGCCGGTCTGGGCCGGTTTGCAGACCGCCACCGAACGTCCGGCCGCACGCGCCGCGGCCGCCAGCGCCGCGGTGACGACCGTCTTGCCCACGTCGGTGGACGTGCCGGTCACGATCAGTACACTCACGAAATCCTCACTCCCACAAGAGAAAACAGTTACGACACGGACGCGCCGACGGGAATCACCTCCGGGCGCGGATCGGCCGCCCCGGCTCGCGCCTGCGCCAGCACCTCGCCCAGAACCGTTGCGATGGTGTCCATCTCGGCGTCGGTGAGATCGGCGCGCGCAGTCAGCCGCAGCCGCGAGGTGCCCTCGGGCACCGACGGCGGACGGAAGCATCCCACGTTCAGTCCGCGCGCCCGGCACGCGCCGGCGGCATCGTAGGCGACCTGCGCCTTGCCCAGCACCACCGACACCACCGCCGAATCCGGCTGTGGCACACCGGCGATGCGGGCGATCTGCGCCGCGCGGGTCAGCACCCGACCGCCCATGCCCGGATCGCGCCGCAGCACTCCCAGCGCCGCGCGGGCCGCGCCGACAGCCGCCGGGGCCAGTCCGGTGTCGAAGATGAACGTGCGCGCGGAATCGATCAGATGCGCCCGGACACGCTCGCTGGACAGCACCGCACCGCCTTGGGCGGCAAAAGCTTTCGACAGTGTCGCCGTGACGATCAGATCGGGCAGTCCGGCCAGGCCCAGCTCGTGCACCAGCCCGCGCCCGCCCTCGCCGCGCACGCCGATGCCGTGCGCCTCGTCGACGATCAGCACCGCGCCGTTGGCGTTGACCACCCGATGCAGATCGGTCAGCGGCGCGAGATCACCGTCGGCACTGAACACCGAATCGGTGAGCACCAGCGCCCGCTCCTCGCTGCGCTCGGCCAGCAGCCGGTCCACCGCCTCGACATCGCAGTGCGGGGCGATTTCGACCCGGGCCCGCGAGAGGCGGCAGGCGTCCACCAGCGAGGCGTGACTGCCCGCATCGGACACCACCAGCGAGCCGCGCCCGGCCAGTGCCGTGACCACGCCGAGGTTGGCGGCGTATCCGGTGGCGAACACCAATCCCGCTTCCGCGCCGACGAATTCGGCCAATTCGGCCTCGAAATCCTCGTGCGCGGTCGTCGTCCCGGTCACCAGGCGCGACCCGGTCGATCCGGTTCCCCAGGTGCGCACGGCATCGACCGCGCCGGCGATCACCTCGGGATGCCGGGACAGGCCCAGATAGTCGTTGGAGGCCAGATCGATCGCCGCGGAGCGGGGCCGGCGCGCCCGCAGTTCCCGCCGCAGTCCGGCGCTCACGCGCGCGGTGGCCCGCTCGTCCAACCAGCTCAACGGATCGCTACTCACAGCAGAGAAGCATACTTGAACGCCGTTCAGGAGCAAGGCCCGCCCGAGCAACGGTCCGTCGATACGCCGCGACGCGGACCTCCGGCCTCTGGACCGGGGCGGCGGCAGACATCGGTCGCTGCCGATCCAGCTGTGCACACACCACACATCAGGAAAGCGCCCGGCGATACCGTTGGCTGCTGGGGTACGACTGGCGACAACCGCTGGTGACTCGGCGATCACCTTCCCCCCCCCGACGAACCGATCCCCCCCCCGCCGCGCGGACCGGTCCGCGCCCGAACGGATTCAGCTCGCGGCCGCCGCGACCACACCGGCGGTGATCCGGGCGATATCGTCCGGAGTGCTGATGAACGGGGGCATCGTGTAGACGAGGTTGCGGAACGGGCGCAGCCAGACCCCGGCGTCCACGGCGGCGTGCGTGGCCTTGCGCATATCGACCGGATGGTCGAGTTCGACGACGCCGATCGCACCCCGCACCCGCACCTCCACCACGCCCGGAACCTCTTGCGCCGCGGCCAGCCCGGCGGTGAGCCGGGCCTCGATCCCGGCGACCTCGCCGTACCAGTCGCGATCCAGCAGCAGTTCGATCGAGGCGACCGCGACCGCGCAGGCCAGCGGATTGCCCATGAAGGTCGGCCCGTGCATGAGCCCGCCGTGCCCGGCGCTGATCGTCTCGGCGATCCGCGACGTGCACAGGGTCGCGGCCAGGGTCAGGTATCCGCCCGTGAGGGCCTTGCCGAGGCACATCACGTCGGGCCGCACACCGACCCGGTCCGCGGCGAAAAACGTTCCGGTGCGGCCGAATCCGGTGGCGATCTCGTCGAATACCAGCAGGACGCCGTACTCGTCGCAGAGGCGGCGCAGGTCTTTCGGATAGTCCGGATGATGGAAGCGCATACCGCCCGCACCCTGCACGATCGGCTCGATGATCACCGCGGCGGTCTCCGCGGCGTGCTCGGCCAGCAGGCGCTCGAGTTCGCGGACGTACTCCGGCTCGTAGTCCTTCGGCGGCACGGGGGCGAAGATCTGCTCGGTGAGCACATCGGTCCACAGCGAATGCATGCCCCCCTCGGGGTCGCACACACTCATCGGCGTGAAGGTGTCGCCGTGATAACCGCCGCGCCAGGTGAGCAGCCGGCGCTTTTCCGGCTTGCCCAGCGCCCGCCAGTATTGCAGGCACATCTTGGCCGCCACCTCGACCGACACCGACCCCGAATCGCACAGGAACACCTTGTCCAGCCCGTCCGGGGTGTGTTCGACCAGCAACTGGCAGAGTCGCGCCGCGGGTTCGTGGGTCAAACCGCCGAACATGACGTGGCTCATCCGCTGCGCCTGCTCGGTCAGCGCGGCGTCCAGCACCGGATGCCGGTAACCGTGCACCGCGGCCCACCAGGAACTCATCCCGTCGACCAGTTCGCGACCGTCGGCCAGGGTGAGCCGGGTTCCGGCGGCGGAGGCCACGACCAGCGGTTCGGTCGGAGCCGGAAAACCGCCGTAGGGATGCCAGACGTGGGCGGCATCCAGCGCGGTGATCTCGTCGGGGGTCAGTACCACGGCAATCCTTCGCGAGGGCGTCCTTGAACGTCGTTCAAGTTACCATCGGCGCCCCGCCCCTCGGCATCCGCACGCGAAAACCGTCCACACCGGAAGGCCGTCGCGCTATCTTTTGACGGAGGCAAAGAATATTCTGACCGTGTCAAAGATAAGCGAACCGGAAGCGGAGCCCATGAACACCGCCCTCACGAGTACCGACGTCGCCATCGAGCACATCCACGCCGTCCGCGAATTCAATCGCCGGTACACCCGTTTGATCGGCGTCCTGCACGAACACCTCGTCGACACCGACTATTCGTTGACCGAGGCGCGCATCCTGTTCGAACTGGCCCACTCCGACACCGCGGACGTGGTCGAACTGCGCCGGAGCCTGGACCTGGACCCCGGCTATCTCAGCCGCATCCTGGCCCGCTTCGAGCAGGACGGCCTGGTCGAGCGACGACGCAGCGAGCAGGACGCCCGTCGCCAGCAGGTGCGGCTGACCGGCCGGGGCCGCACCGTCTTCGCCGACCTGGACGAGCGCTCCAGCCGCGGCATCGCCGGCCTGCTCGGGGAACGGCCGGCCGCCGACCACACCCGCCTGGTCGAGGCCATGCACACCATCGAGACCATCCTCGACGGCCGCGACGCACCGGTGCGCATCCGCGACCCGCGCCCCGGGGACTACGGCTGGGTGATCGCGCGCAACGCCGTGCTGTACGCCGCCGAATACGGCTGGGACGGCAGTTACGAAACCCTCGTCGCGCGGATCGTGACCGGCTTCCTGGAATCGCACGATCCGCACACCGAACGCGCCTGGATCGCCGAGGCGGGCGGCGAGCGACTCGGCGCCGTGTTCTGCATGCGCGAGGACGACGACACCGCACGCCTGCGGTTGCTCCTGGTGGAACCGTCCGCCCGGGGCCGGGGCGTGGGCACCGCACTGGTCGGGCAGTGCCTGGAATTCGCCACCGCCGCCGGATACCGCGAGATGGTGTTGTGGACCAACGACGTGCTGACCTCGGCCCGGCACATCTACCAGCGGGCCGGATTCGAACTGGTCGAGTCCGAGCCGCACCACAGTTTCGGCAGGGATCTGCTCGGGCAGACCTGGCGTCGCGCGCTGCGCTGAGTCCGCGCCGGCGCGGTGCGAGAAATGCGCCGAACGCCACATCTCGACGCCCACCCGCGCCGGGTCCACAGGAACGCCCGTTACTGTCGGAGGCATGGTTCCACCCGACGCACTCGGTGAGGTCGCGCCGCTCGGCGTCTGGCCCGGCACCGCCTACCCGTTGGGCGCCACCTACGACGGAGCCGGAACCAACTTCTCCCTCTTCTCCGAGGTCGCCGAGCGGGTGGAGTTGTGCCTGATCGGACGGGACGGGACGGAGATCCGCATTCCGCTCGAGGAGATCGACGGCTACGTGTGGCACGCGTACGTGCCCACGGTCGGCCCCGGACAACGCTACGGCTTCCGGGTACACGGCCCGTTCGAACCCGAACGCGGACTGCGCTGCGACTCGAGCAAGTTGTTGCTCGATCCGTACGGCAAGGCGTTCACCGGCGAGTTCGGCAACGATCCTTCGCTGTACACACCGGGCCGGGATTCGCTGGGGCACACCATGACCGGTGTCGTGATCAACCCGTACTTCGACTGGGCCGACGACCGCTCGCCGCGACGGCCCTATCACGAGACGGTCATCTACGAGGCGCACGTCAAGGGTATGACGATGACGCATCCGCAGGTGCCGCCCGAACTGCGCGGAACCTACGCGGGCATGGCGCATCCCGCGATCATCGAACACCTCATCGGACTGGGCGTGACCGCGGTCGAGCTGATGCCGGTGCACCAATTCCTGCACGACCGGCTGCTGTTGGACAAGGGGCTGCGAAACTACTGGGGTTACAACAGTTTCGGCTATCTGGCCCCGCATCACGAATACGCCGCCGATCCGCGCGCCGGCGCCGCGGTCACCGAATTCAAGGCCATGGTGCGCGCCCTGCACGCCGGGGGCATCGAGGTGATTCTCGATGTGGTCTACAACCACACCGGCGAGGGCAATCACCTGGGGCCGACCCTGTGCCTGCGCGGAATCGACAACGCGGCGTACTACCGTCTGGCACAGGAAGATCCGCAGCACTACGTCGACTACACCGGCACCGGCAACAGCCTCAACGTCCGGCATCCGCACACCCTGCAGTTGATCATGGATTCGCTGCGCTACTGGGTACTGGAGATGCACGTCGACGGGTTCCGCTTCGATCTGGCGGCCACCCTGGCCCGCGAACTGCACGATGTCGACCGGCTGTCCACCTTCTTCGATCTGGTCCAGCAGGATCCGGTGGTCAGCCAGGTCAAACTCATCGCCGAACCCTGGGACGTCGGGGAGGGCGGCTATCAGGTCGGCAACTTCCCCAGCCTGTGGACCGAGTGGAACGGCAAATACCGGGACACGGTTCGCGATTACTGGCGCGGCGAACCGGCGACGCTGGGCGAGTTCGCCTCCCGGCTCACCGGCTCGTCGGATCTGTACGAGGCCACCGGCCGCCGCCCCGGGGCCAGTATCAACTTCGTCACCGCGCACGACGGGTTCACGCTGCGGGATCTGGTGTCGTACAACGACAAACACAACCAGGACAACGGCGAGGACAACCAGGACGGCGAGAACTACAACCGGTCCTGGAACTGCGGCGTCGAGGGCCCGACCGACGACCCGCGAGTTCTGGCCCTGCGAGATCGCCAGACGCGCAATATGATCGCCACCCTCGCTCTCTCCCAGGGCACCCCGATGCTGCTGCACGGTGACGAAATGGGCCGTACCCAGCACGGCAACAACAACGCCTACTGCCAGGACTCGTCCTTGTCCTGGGTGGATTGGACTCTGGCACAGAAGAACTCGGAGCTGCTCCAGTTCACCCGCGCCGCCTTGGCGCTGCGCGCGGCACATCCGGTGTTCCGACGCCGCCGCTTCTTCGACGGCCGCCCCAGCGCCGGAGACGACCGCGACGGTCGCCTCGACGCGCCCGACATCGCCTGGCTGACTCCGTCCGGCGCCGAGATGACCGCCGCGGACTGGGATTCCGGATTCGGCCGCTCCCTGGCGGTTTTCCTGAACGGCGCGCGGATCAACGAGCCGGGCCCGCGCGGTGAGCGCATCCGGGACGATTCGTTCCTGCTCTGCTTCAACGCTCACGACGCGCCCATCGAGTTCACCCTGCCGGGACCGGATTTCGGCACCCGGTGGTCCGTGGCCCTGGATTGTTCGACCCCCACCGGACACGCACCGGTCGACTACGACGCGCCGGCCGTGGTCGAGGTGCCGGACCGTTGCCTGCTGGTATTGCGCCGGACGGACCGGCCCGATACACCGGAACCGGTGTGGGCGAGGATGTAGGGCCGCACGAACGCCATGATGAGATCAAGACAGAGATGACAGAATTCGTTTCCCCCGAGTCACACACGACACCGGTGCTCCGGCAGACGAACGTCCGCAGCACCTATCGGTTGCAGCTGCGACCGGACGCGCTGACCTTCGCCGATGCCCGCGCGATCGCGGAATACCTGCAGCAACTGGGCATCTCGCATCTGTATCTGTCCCCGGTCATGAGCGCGATGCGCGGCTCCACGCACGGCTACGACGTCACCGATCCGACGACGGTGTCCGTGGCGCTCGGCGGTCCGGGCGGGCTCAAGGCGCTCTCGGACGAGTTACGCAGTCGCGGAATGGGTTTGATCATCGATCTGGTGCCGAACCACGTCGGGGTGAGCGATCCGCGACAGAACCCGTGGTGGTGGGACGTGTTGTGCCACGGCCGCAAATCCCAGTTCGCGCACTTCTTCGACATCGACTGGAGTTCGAACAACGGCGCGGGCGGGCGGCTGGCGCTGCCGGTGCTGCAGAACGAGAACGATCCGGCCGCGCTGACCGTCGATCGCAGCGGCCCGGAACCGATGCTGGCACTGCACGATCTGCGCTTTCCCATCGCCGCCGGTACCGATGGGGAGAACGCGCTTCGGATCCACGACAAGCAGCATTATCGCCTGGTCAGCTGGAAGGCCGGGATCTGCACCTACCGCAGGTTCTTCTCGGTGTCGAGCCTGGCGGCGATCCGGCAGGAGGATCCCGCGGTCTTCGAGATCACCCACCGCGAACTGTCCGCCTGGTGTGAGCACGATCTGATCGACGGTGTGCGCGTGGATCATCCGGACGGGCTGGCCCATCCCGCCGCGTATCTGGCCCGTTTGCGCCGGCTGATCGGACCGCGCCGGTTGCTGGTGGTGGAGAAGGTACTGTCCAATCGCGAGCCGCTGGACGCGATGCTGCCCATCGACGGCACCACCGGCTACGACGCGCTGGCGGATCTGGGCGGGGTACTCATCGATCCGGACGGGGAGAAGGTCCTCACCGAACTGTCGCGCAAGTACTGTGGGCACGGCAGCAACGGCGCGTGGATCGGCAACAACGAACATCGCATCAAGCGCGCTGTGGCCGAGACGATGCTCGTTCCCGAGATCCGCAGGCTCGTCGCCGCGATCAAGCGGGACGCGGGAGTCAGCGGCATCGACACCGTGCCGATCAGCGATATGGCGCTGACCAACGCCACGATCGAGGTGCTCTCGTTCATGCCCGTCTACCGCACCGACTACGCACCGCTGGCGGGCATGATCACCGCGGTGGTGCAGAAGGTGTGCAAGCGCAACAGCGAACTGACCGCGCCGCTATCGGTGCTGGTCACCGCGCTGGCCGCGAACGGAGAGGCAGCCGTGCGCCTGCATCAGGTATGTGGGGCGGTGACCGCCAAGGCCGTCGAGGACACCATGTACTACCAGGGCGCGCGACTGGTCTCACTGCAGGAGGTGGGCGGCAATCCCGCCCGGTTCGGCCGGTCCGTGCTGGAGTTCCATCTGGCCAATTCCGAACGCGCGCAACGGTGGCCGGCGACGATGACGACGCTCACCACCCACGACACCAAACGCGGCGAGGACGTGCGCGCCCGGATCGGGGTGCTGTCCCAGGCCGCGGAGCTGTGGGCCGAGTCGGTGCCCCGCTGGTTCGAGAACACTCCGCCGCCGGACGAGGCGACGGCACTGTTCTTGTTGCAGAACATGTTCGGGATGTGGCCGAACGACGGGCGGCCCGCCGCGACGGTCGCGGGCCTGCGCGAGCGTCTCCATCTGTTCGCGGAGAAGGCCGCCCGCGAGGCGGGCACCAAAACCTCCTGGGAGGAACCGGATCTCGAGTTCGAGTCCGCACTGCACCAGTGGATCGACGCGGTGATCGACGGCCAGGTCGGCGGCGGGCTGTCCGAGACGGTGATCAAGCTCGCGCCGCACGCGTGGTCGGATGCGCTGTCGCAAAAGCTGCTTCAGCTCTGCGGTCCCGGCATCCCCGATATCTACCAGGGCTGCGAACTCTGGGAGGATTCGCTCGTCGATCCGGACAACCGCCGCCCGGTCGATTTCGGCCATCGCCTGACGATGCTGCAATCACTCACCGGCACACCGGAACTGGATTCCAGCGGTGCGGCCAAGATGTGGATCGTGGCCTATGCGCTGTGGCTGCGGCGCGAACGTCCCGAATGTTTCGTCGGCGGCGCGTACACGCCGCTGTTCGCCGCGGGCGACCGCGCCGGACACCTGATCGCCTATGCCCGCGGCCCGGTGGACGAGCCGCCGCAGGTCATCGTGGCCGCCACCCGCCACAGCCTCCGGCTGAGCGAAACCGGTTGGGGCGATGCGGCATTGGACCTGCCCCATGGCACCTGGACCGACCGCCTCACCGGACACACCTTCACCACCCGCGTCCGCCTGGAGAAGCTGTTCACCCGGCTACCGGTCGCACTGCTGGTGCGCTAGTTGTATTTTCGGCGCTTCAAGGCTCGCCGGTCAGGCCAGGGCTTGTTCCGCTGCGGTGGGATTGGTTGGGGCGGCGGGGTTTCCGGTCTGTTCGACGGGGACGTTGTCGCTGCACTCCTGCGCCCAGCGGCGCAGGTTGGGCGGGTCGTAGTCGCCGTGCGGTTTCGCGCAGGAGGCCAGGTACACGCGCTTGTCATCGGGTGCGCACAGCCGCCGCCAGGCGTCCCGGTAGAACCTCGGGTTACCCGGGCGCAGCAGCGTCCCGATCAGATTCGTCACCCGGTAGGCCCAGGTCAGCGAATTGCTCGGATGTACCGGCCCGGTGGCGGATTCGCCGCGTTGGAAGATCTTGGCCAGCAGGTCGTCGTCGAATTCCAGGCCCTGTTCCCGTGCCTCGCGCACCATCCAGCGCAGCGTCCGATCCGAGAGCCGGCTGTCGGGCATGCCGCCGCCGATATCGGTGTGGCAGCCCTCGAACCACACCTGTTTGACGCGATCGGGCCGCTGCTGGGTGACGCCTTCCTCGTCGGTGACCTCCCACAGGCAGGGCTGGTAGATGCGCCGGCGCTCGTCGACGGCCAGCGCCTGACGCGCGGTGTGCACGCCCGGTGACAGCCGCAGATCGTGGAATCGGTAACGCCACGAGGTGATTCCGGGAACGCCCATCGCACCGACCGTGTCGAAGACGCCCACGAATTTGATCGGCACCGGATACTGACAGTGCCGAGCGCGGAAATCGACCCACTCCTGCGGATCGGGATCGTCCGGATCATCCTTGCGCTGGCGGAAGATCCGCATCGCTTCGGGATACCGGCCCTCGATCATCGCTTCGGCGGACAGCAGACCGATCCGGGCGATCAGGCCGGTGAGACTGCGGGCCGTGTAGGCGCCGCGACTGAATCCGAAGACGAAGATCTCGTCGCCGGGCTCCCAGTTCAGCGCCAGCTGCCAGTACATGGTGGACAGCCCGGCGTCCAGGCCGAGCCCGAACGCGCCGCCGAGGTATTTGTCCAGCAGGTAGCCGCGCGAGCCGGGCCCGTCGGTATAGAACACCCGCTGCCCGACCGACCCCCCGGCTGCCGCCGTGGTGTCCAGCCGCACCGATTCCGCGATCTTGACGACATTGGACACCGACGGATTGCTCGCCGTTCCCCACGTGCCGTCACAGCACACAACCAGACGTTTCATAACTGGATCCTCCCGCCCCACGCATGAGCCCCGCGCGCGTAGCCGACTACCCGAATCGTCCCGGGCGTCCCGCGCACAGCCTCATCATTCCCCGAAAACACCTCCCGCACACACTGGTTTCGCACACCGGGCACTCGGATCCGGACCCGGTCGACACGACCGAACGGCTACCACATGCGCTTTCGCGCGGACCTCGGCCCACCTCCACGATTCCTGTCGTACCCGGGGCATAATCTCTAGCCGTGTCAGCCTCGGGATTCGTTCACCTCCACAACCACACCGAGTACTCGATGCTCGACGGCGCGGCGAAGATAACGCCGCTGTTCAAGGAGGCCGAGCGGCTCGGCATGACCGCCGTCGGCATGACCGACCACGGCAATATGTTCGGCGCCTCGGAGTTCTACAACTCGGCCAAGAAGCAGGGCATCAAGCCGATCATCGGCATCGAGGCGTACATCGCGCCCGAGTCGCGGTTCAACACCAAACGTGTCCAGTGGGGTGATCCGAGCCAGAAGGGCGACGACGTCTCCGGTTCCGGTGCGTACACCCATATGACGATGGTCGCGGAGAACGCGACCGGTCTGCGCAACCTGTTCAAGCTCTCCTCGCTGGCCTCGATCGAGGGTCAGCTCGGCAAGTGGTCCCGGATGGACGCCGAGATCATCGCCGAGTACGCCGAGGGCATCATCGCCACCACCGGCTGTCCCTCGGGCGAGGTGCAGACCCGGCTGCGCCTGGGGCACGAGCGCGAGGCGCTCGAGGCCGCGGCCAAGTGGCAGGAGATCTTCGGCAAGGACAATTTCTTCCTCGAGGTGATGGACCACGGCCTGTCCATCGAGACGCGGGTGCGCCAGGGTCTGCTCGAGGTCGGCAAGAAGCTCGGCATCCGCCCGCTGGCCACCAACGACTGCCACTACGTACACGAGTCCGACGCCACGAACCACGAAGCGCTGCTGTGCATTCAGACCGGCAAGACGCTCTCGGACCCGACCCGCTTCAAATTCGACGGCAGCGGCTACTACCTCAAATCCGCCGACGAGATGCGTGCCATCTGGGATGCCGAGGTGCCCGGGGCGTGTGACAACACGGTGCTGATCGGCGAGCGGGTGCAGTCCTACGAGGACGTGTGGACCCACCGGGACCGGATGCCGATCTTCCCCGTGCCCGAAGGGCACACCCAGGCCAGCTGGCTGCGTGAGGAGGTGCGCCGCGGCCTGGACCGCCGGTTCCCCGGCGGCCCGCCGCAGAAGTACATCGACCAGGTCGAGTACGAGATCGGCGTCATCCTGGAGATGGGCTTCCCGGCCTACTTCCTCGTCGTCGGCGACCTGATCAACCATGCCCGCGAGGTCGGCATCCGGGTCGGTCCGGGCCGTGGTTCGGCGGCCGGTTCGCTGGTCGCCTACGCGCTGGGCATCACCAATATCGACCCGCTGCCGCACGGTCTGCTGTTCGAGCGGTTCCTGAATCCCGAGCGCGTGTCGATGCCCGATATCGATATCGACTTCGACGATCGCCGTCGCGGTGAAATGGTGCGTTACGCCTCGGAGAAGTGGGGCAGCGACCGCGTCGCGCAGGTCATCACCTTCGGCACCATCAAAACCAAGGCCGCACTGAAGGATTCGGCCCGAGTTCTGCACGGGCAGCCCGGTTTCGCCATCGCCGACCAGATCACCAAGGCGCTGCCGCCGCCGATCATGGCCAAGGACATCTCGGTCTCGGGCATCACCGATCCCGAGCACGAGCGGTACAAGGAAGCCGCCGAGGTCCGCACGCTGATCGAGACCAATCCGGAGATCGCCAAGATCTACGAGACGGCCAAGGGTCTCGAGGGCCTGATCCGCAATGCCGGCGTGCACGCCTGCGCGGTCATCATGTCCAGTGAGCCGCTCACCGACGCGATCCCGGTGTGGAAGCGCGCGCAGGACGGCGCGATCATCACCGGCTGGGACTATCCGTCGTGCGAGGCCATCGGCCTGTTGAAGATGGACTTCCTGGGCCTGCGCAACCTGACGGTGATCGGTGACGCGCTGGACAACATCAAGGCCAACCGCGGCATCGACCTGGACATGGACACGCTGCCGCTGGACGACAAGGCCACCTTCGAATTGCTTTCGCGCGGCGACACTCTCGGCGTGTTCCAGCTCGATGGTGGTCCCATGCGAGATCTGCTGCGCCGCATGCAGCCCACCGCGTTCGAGGACATCGTCGCGGTCGGCGCGCTGTACCGCCCCGGCCCGATGGGCATGAACGCGCACAACGACTACGCCGACCGCAAGAACAACCGGCAAGAGGTCAAACCGATCCATCCCGAGCTCGAGGAGCCGCTGAAGGACATCCTGGGCGAGACCTTCGGCCTGATCGTCTACCAAGAGCAGATCATGCACGTCGCGCAGAAGGTGGCCGGGTACTCGCTCGGCCGAGCGGACATTCTGCGCCGCGCGATGGGTAAGAAGAAGGCCGAGGTCCTCGAGGCCGAATTCGAGGGCTTCGAGAAGGGCATGCTGGAGAACGGATTCTCCAAGGCCTCGATCAAAGCGCTGTGGGACACCATCCTTCCCTTCGCCGGATACGCGTTCAACAAATCGCACGCCGCCGCCTACGGCCTGGTGTCCTACTGGACCGCCTATCTGAAGGCGAACTATCCGGCCGAATACATGGCCGCGCTGCTCACCAGCGTCGGCGACGACAAGGACAAGGCCGCGGTCTACCTGTCCGACTGCCGCCGCCTGGGGATCACGGTGCTGCCGCCGGATGTGAACGAGTCCGAGCACAACTTCGCCTCGGTCGGCGCGGACATCCGGTTCGGGCTGGGTGCGGTGCGCAACGTCGGGGCGAACGTGGTGTCCTCGATCATCGCCGCCCGCAAGGAGAAGTCGAAGTTCACCGACTTCTCCGACTACCTGAACAAGATCGACACCGTCGCCTGCACCAAGAAGGTCACCGAATCCCTCATCAAGGCAGGCGCTTTCGACTCGCTCGGCCATCCCCGCAAGGGTCTGCTGCTGGTGCACTCCGATGCCATCGACGCGGTGATGTCCACCAAGAAAGCCGAGGCGATCGGCCAGTTCGACCTGTTCGGCGGGCTGGACGACGGCGATGAATCGATGGCCTCGGTCTTCGATGTGAAGGTTCCCGACGAGGAGTGGGAGTCCAAGCACAAGCTCGCGCTGGAGCGAGAGATGCTGGGGCTCTACGTGTCCGGGCATCCGCTCAACGGGGTCGAGCATGTGCTTGCGGCACAGGCGGATACGCCCATCCCATCGATTCTGCAGGGCGATGTGAAGGACGGCGCCCAGGTCACCATCGGCGGCATCCTGGCCTCGGTGAACCGGCGCGTCAACAAGAACGGACTCCCCTGGGCCTCGGCGCAATTGGAGGATCTCACCGGTGGGATCGAGGTGCTGTTCTTCCCGCAGTCCTATTCGGTGTACGGCATGGACGTCGTCGACGACGCGGTCGTGCTGGTCAAGGCCCGCGTCTCGATGCGCGACGATCGGATCTCGCTGATCGCCAACGATCTGGTGGTGCCGGACCTGTCCGCGATCGGCGTGGAGAAACCGCTCGCCGTGACCATCCCGACCCGGCTGTGCACCCCCGACAAGGTCAGCGCCCTCAAACGCGTCCTGTCCAGCCACCCGGGCACCGCGGACGTCCACATCCGCCACGTCGGCTCCCGAGAGAAGACCACCGTCCTCAAGGTCGCGGACAACCTCCGCGTCTCCCCCTCCTCGGCACTCATGGGCGACCTGAAGGCATTGCTCGGCCCGGGGTGCCTGGCCGGCTGAGGAGGCGGCGAGGTAACGCGACAGGATCGCTGAACCGGCCGGGATCGCCGCTGCTACCGCGCGGGCGGGGCGGTGCTTTCGCGGACGACGAGGGTGGGGACCACCGGGGGCGGTTCGGGGACGTCGGTGTCGGATTCCAGGAGTTGCAGCAGCAGTTGCATGCTGCGGCGGCCGACCTCGTCGAAGTCCTGGCGCATGGTGGTCAGGGGCGGGGTCAGGTACGCGGCCTCGGGGATGTCGTCGAAGCCGACCACCGAAACGTCTTCGGGGACACGGATTCCGCGTTCGGCGAAGGCACGCAGCAGGCCCAGCGCCATCTGATCGTTGGCGGCGAAGACCGCGGTGACCCCGGATTGGGCGGCCAGCACCAGACCGGCCTCGTAGCCCGAGCGGGCGCTCCAATCACCGCCGATCAGCGGCGGGATCTCCGCACCGGCCGCTTCCAGGGCGCGCCGCCAGCCCTCGGCGCGGTCGCGCGCCTCGAGCCAACCGGCCGGGCCGGAGACGTGCCATACGGTGCGATGTCCCAGGTCGAGCAGGTGTCGCACGGCCAGCCGGGTGCCTTCGAACTGGTCCACGGCGGCGGCGGGCAGTCCGGCGTCCTGGCCGGCCTCGACCGCGACCACGACCAGTTGGCGGGGCATCGAGTGCAATGCGGCGGCGGTGGTCTGCTGCGGCGCGATGACGATCACCCCATCGACGCCCTGATCGGCGAGGGTGTTCACCGCGGCCAGCACGCTGGGCCGGTCCACGGTCTCCAGGGTGGCGATACTGACGCCGTAACCGGCTGCGCGCGCGGCCCTTTCGATGCCCAGCATCATCGATGCCGGACCGAACAGCACGGTGTCGAAGGTGACCACGCCCAGGACCTTCGAACGCCGGCTGACCAGACCGCGGGCCATGGCATTGGGGCGATATCCCAGCGTTTCGACGGCGGCCAGAACGCGCTCGCGCGTTTCGGCGCGCACCTGCGGGCTGTCGTTCAGCACGCGCGAGACGGTCTGATGTGACACACCGGCCAGCTTGGCCACGTCCGTCATCACCGCCGGACGGCCCGGCTTTCCCGGGGAGCGCCCGTTCCGGTCCTTCACATCCCCACCTTCCGTGCCGGACTACCGGCGTCGATCCATGACTCAGGTTAGCGCCCGCATCCATCCGTGCCACTGCCCGCCCGGCTGGGGGTGAATCACCCTGCGCCTCAAGCGATGCCGGAGGCGGCAATTCTCGTTTCACCGCGCGGGAGAATTTCGGACGTATGGATGTTAGCGCTCACAGACGCACTGGTCGCGAACCTCGGCCGCGAAATCGGAGAAATTTCGAAAGATGCTGCGCACCAAACGATCCCATTCGGAACTATGAATGGCCGCCGCGTCCGGTCGGCACGATATGTCCACGAGGCGCCCACTCGACCATTCGGTCCCATCGAGCCGGCCCGAGCAGGGCCGGGAACCAGCGCCCATGTCCGGACCTGTTCACAGCTCGCCCCGAGGCCATAATCCGCGATCGCCACAGCCCGGAACATCATGCCGGTACTGTCGACCGGAGTGAGCCCGGCCGCCGAGCCGAGATCAGGAGACCGGGCGAACCAGCCGACCGGCAGCGGCGACCGTCCAGCGCAGCGCGGCCACCGCGGCGGCGACGAGCACGGCGACCTGCACGGATCCGGTGACCAGCCCCAGGACGAGACCGACCAGCAACCCCAGTGCCAGCGCCTCGAGCTTGTACAACGGCCACTGCGCACCGGCGATATCGACCGTCCGCGCGCCGCGGGCGACGGTTCGCTCAGGGTTCACCACTGCCATCTCGTCAGGGTACACGCATATCTAAGTTCGGTCCACCGAACTTCTCTTCCGCCCAACACTGCCCGACCGGTGCGCCCCGATCCGGACGGTCCGGCCCGCGCAGCACTCGCAGTCCCGAAAATCACGAATATCCGCCCAGGTCACCGTCACTTCGGCGGACGGGCCCCCCACCGGCACACAGCCGGCGGGTGCACGTCACACCGGTTCGGGTCCCGGATAGCATGTTCGGGTGTCCGAACCGCTTGATGTCGCAGAGAAGTTGTCCGGTCCGCTGCCCGAACTGAGCGCGGACGAGATCGATGCTGCCGCCAAGCGAATTTCCGACATCATCGAGCCCACGCCGCTACAACGGATCGATCGGCTCTCGACGCTGTGCGGCGCGGAGATCTACGTCAAGCGCGAGGACCTTACGGCCGTGCGCTCCTACAAACTGCGCGGCGCCTACAACCTGATCGTGCAACTCACCGACGCCGAGCGCGCGGCGGGCGTGGTGACCGCCAGCGCCGGAAATCATGCCCAAGGTGTCGCGTTCGCCTGCCGCGCGATGGGTATCACCGGCCGCATCTACGTCCCGACGACGACCCCGAAGCAGAAGCGCGATCGAATCCGCGCGCACGGCGGCGAGTTCGTGGAACTGCTCGCCATCGGCGACACCTTCGACGCGGCGGCCGCGGAGGCCGCCGCCGACGTCGCCCGCACCGGCGCGACGATGGTGCCGCCCTTCGACGACCCCCGCACCGCCGCCGGGCAGGGCACCATCGCCGCCGAGATCCTCGAACAGCTCGGCCGCACACCGGATCTGGTGATCGTTCCGGTCGGCGGCGGTGGCTGCCTGGCCGGAATCGGCACCTATCTGCGCGAACGTTCGCCCGCCACAGCGATTCTCGCGGTCGAACCGGCGGGAGCCGCCTCGATGACCGCGGCGCTGGTGGCCGGTGGCCCGGTCACGCTGCCCGAGGTGGACCCCTTCGTCGACGGCGCGGCCGTGCGGCGGATCGGCGATCTGCCCTACGCCGCGGTCACCAGTTTCGGCGGCCGGGTCGTCTCGCACGCTTCCCTCCCGCTGCTCACCGCGACCGAATCCCCGAGGGGCGCAGGCTCTTTCCGGATGATGCTGGTCGACGAGGGTGCGATCTGCACGGCCATGCTGGAGCTGTACCAGAACGAGGGCATCATCGCCGAACCGGCGGGCGCGCTGTCGGTGGCCGGGCTCGCCGAGATCGACATCACCCCCGGCTCCACCGTGGTCTGCCTGATCTCCGGCGGCAACAACGACGTCTCGCGCTACGGCGAGGTCATCGAACGTTCCCTCGTCCACCAGGGCCTGAAACACTATTTCCTGGTGGATTTCCCCCAGGAGCCCGGCGCCCTGCGCCGCTTCCTGGACCAGGTCCTGGGCCCCGAGGACGACATCACCCTGTTCGAATACGTCAAACGCAACAACCGCGAAACCGGCGCGGCCCTGGTCGGCGTCCAGCTCGGCTCCCCGGACGGCCTGCAACCCCTCCTGGTCCGCATGCACGCCTCTCCCCTCCAATGCGAACGCCTGGACCCCAACTCCCCCGCCTACCGCTACCTCACCTGACACAGGCGCTGCGCGACAACACGTTCCGCACGAACAACGACCGATCCCCGCGAAGCCTATGCGGCTCCGCGGGATTCGCGGACCTCACGTACTCGCGGGACGGCGTGCGCACCGCGGACGACCAGGGGAAGGATCCAGGTGGAGGCGATCTGGTCCCAGGCGAAGCGGCTCATGTCCAGCCGGTTGTGCGCGAAACCGACTGACAGGCCCTGTTGCGGGTCGGTCCAGCCGAACGAACCGCCGAGGCCGATGTGGCCGAAGCCGGTGCGCGAGCCGGTGGTCGGCATGGAGTGGTAGCCCAGATGCCACATCATCGGCAGGTAGAACAGCGTGCGGTCCAGGCGGTAGGTCTGCACCTGGCGCAGCGCACGAACCGTGCGCGCGGACAGATACCTGCGGCCGTCGATCATGCCGTCGCCGAGCGCGCCGTACAGCGTGGCCAGCCCGGACGCCGTGCATATTCCGTTGCCCGCACCCATTTCCGTGCCGAGGATCAGCGGATCCTCGCCTTCGAGAATGGTTTCCACACCCGGCAGGAACAGCGATCGCGTTACCGCGCCGAGGGTGCCCGGGATCCCGTGGGCATGGCCGAAGAACAGCGCGCCGAGCGGTGCCCGAACTCCCGACAGCAGCGAACCACGCAGTGCCGCGACGGTCGTCGTCGAACCTTGCGGAGGGCGGCCCAGATGGATGCCGTCGACGCCGAGTGGTTCGGCGACCTCGGTGCGGAACAGTTCGGACATGCGGCGGCCGGTGACCGCGCGGGCCAGCCCGGCCACCAGCCAGCCGAAGGTGAGCGCGTGGTACGCCGGGACGCCCAGCAGCCGGTCGGGCGAGGCCGCCGCCAGCCGGTGTTCCATCAGCTCGTGGTCGAGCACATCGTCGATCCCGACCGCTATCGGCGGCAGCGAGGAAAGCCCGGCACGGTGGGACAGCAAGTGCCGCACCGTAATTCGTTCCTTACCGGCGACGCCGAAGTCGGGCCAGTATTCCGCGACGGGCGCGTCGTAATCCAACAGGCCGCGGTCCGCGAGCCGGTGCACAACCGTTGCGGCGACGCCTTTGGTCGCCGAGAAGACCAGGGCGCCGGTATCGCGTGACCAATCGGTGCCGGGCGATGCCTCCCCGGTCCAGATTTCCACGAGAGGTTCGCCGTGCCGCATGACCGTCAGACCGCCTCCCGCACCGGGGCGGCCGCCTACGAAGGTCGCGAAGGCGCGCACCAGCGGTGCGAATCCGGCGGCGGCGGATCCGTGCACCCCCTCGGGCAGCGCCGCGAGGCCGGACGAGAAAGCGTCATTGCTCACATATCCACCATATCGACGGTGGGTGTCCTCCGTACGGGCGGCTACGCTGAGTTATGCGATCGTTGCGGGTCATGGCGCTGATTCTGCTGATCATCGCGGCGGCGTGCGCACCTCCGCCGCGCCGGCCAGGAACAGCGGAGACCCGGGATACGCTCGCGGGTGACTGGACCGGCACGCTGGAGCTTCCCGGACAGCCGCTGCCACTGGGCATCACTCTCGACGGCGACAGCGCCAGTCTCTCGATTCCGGTTCAGGGCTTGTTCGCGCACCCGCTCGCACAGGTGCACGCCGCGTCCGACAAGGTCGCCTTCATCGTCCCCGGGCTACCCGGTGCACCCGCCTTCGACGGCCGCTACGACCCCGTGCGTGCGGTTATCACCGGGACGTTCACCCAGTCCGGGCACGACCTGCCGTTGACGCTGCATCGCGGAGCCGTCCCGGTGCCGCCGCGCCCGCAGGAGCCGGTTCCTCCGCTGCCGTACCGGTCCGAGGACGTGACGTACCGCAGCGGGGATATCACCATCGCCGGGACGCTCACCCGGCCCTCGACCCCGGGCCCGTACCCAGCGGTAATCCTGCTCAACGGCAGCGGAAAGAGCGACCGGAACGAGGAGATCTTCGGACACAAGCCGTTTCTGGTACTCGCCGACGCGCTCACCCGAGCCGGATATGCCGTGCTGCGCACCGATAAACGCGGTGTCGGCGGCACCGGCGGCATCCTGGCCGACGCCGACTACGAGGATCTGGCCGGCGACGTCGTCGCGGGAGTGGATTTTCTGCGTTCGGACCGGAACATCGACTCCGAGCGCATCGGTTTGCTCGGCCACAGCGAGGGCGGCTACATCGCACCGCTGGTCGCGTCCCGGCCGGAGAACCGGATCGCATTCGTGATCACGTTGGCCGGTCCCGCGGCGTCCGGTAAGGAGGTTCTGCTGGCACAGAACCAGGCGCTGCTGGCCGCGCGCAACGCATCCGCCGACGAGGTCGCCGCGCAGATCGGCTTCGTCGACACCCTCGCCACGCTGCTGCTCAACGGCGATCCGGATCGGGCCCGGCGGTACGCGATCGAGCACAACGCCACCCTCCCAGCCGAGCAACGGCAACCCGAGTCCGTACTGGACCGGTTCCTCACCACGAACTTCACCTCGTTCCTCGGCTACGATCCGGCCGCGGCGCTGGAATCACTGCGCATACCCGTCGCGGCGATCTTCGGCTCGAAGGATCTGCAGGTACCGGTCGACCAGAACGCCCCGCTCGCTCGCACGCTGCTGGCCTCGGACCCCGATGCGGATGTGCGCGTCTTCGACGGCCTCAACCACCTCATGCAACCCGCCACAACGGGCAGCCCGGCCGAGTACGGGCAGATCCAGACCACCATCGCGCCGGAGGTGCTCGACTACCTGACCGGCTGGCTGCACCAACAGGTACCGCCGGGAACAGCACAGCGATAGCGGCCAACCCGCCCGCGCGTCATCGGGCTCGCGGCCGCGGGAACTCACTCGACAGCCGCGCAATTCCCTTGCGTCCCTTACCTTCCCGGAAGGCGCTCCGTTACGGGTATCGCCTGACTGCGAGCGGATGCCGAATCACTGCCCAGCCGGACGCCCACTTCCGGTATCGGTCAGGAGAGCGAACGAGTGCCCGGGAAGTGTTGTGTGTGAGCCGGTTCGGTGGATGGGATCCCAGACCAGCAGCGGGTCACCCGTGATCGGCAGCCGAACCGGATTCGCGGACAGGTTGCAGGCGAGCTGGATGCCGTTGCGGTGCACGATTATCCATCGTTCGGCTTCGTCGTGTTCGATGGTGAGGCGATCGAGGCGGGGATCCGCCAGCTCGGGATGGGTGCGTCGCAGCGCCAGCAGTGTGCGGTAGCAGTTCAACAGGCGAGCGTTCGCGAGGCTCCCCGGCTCGGACCAGTCGAGTTTCGAGCGGTAGAAGGTGGCCGGGTCCTGCGGATCGGGAATATCGGTGGCGGGCCAGCCGTGGTCGGCGAATTCGGCGCTGCGACCTTCCGCGACCGCCGCCGCCAGCTCCGGTTCGGGGTGAGAGGTGAAGAACTGGAACGGAGTTCGAGCACCCCACTCCTCGCCCATGAACAACATCGGGGTGTACGGCGAGGTGAGGATCAGCGCCGCTTTCACCGCGAGCTGACCGTCGGTGAGATAGGCCGACGGACGGTCACCGCGAGCCCGATTTCCGATCTGGTCGTGGGTGCAGGTGTAGCCCAGCAGGGCACTGCCGGGTACGGTGCGTGTGTCCAGGGGGCGTCCATGGGTTCTGCCGCGGAAGCTGGAATACGTTGCGGCGTGGAAGAATCCGTTACGCAGAGTGTCTGACAAACAACGCATCGAGCCGAAATCGGTGTAGTAGCCGTGCCGTTCGCCCGATACCGCGGCGTGCACGGCGTGGTGCAGATCGTCGTTCCACTGCCCGTGCAGTCCGAAACCGCCTGCCGCACAGGGAGTTATCAGGCGCGGGTCGTTCAGATCGCTCTCCGCGATCAGGGTCAGCGGGCGACCCAGCCGCCCGGACAACGCGGCGGTCTCGGTGGCCAGCTCCTCGAGCAGTCCGATGGCCCGGTGGTCCACGAGGGCGTGCACGGCGTCCAAACGCAGTGCGTCGATGTGGAATTCGGCGAACCAGCGCAGCGCGTTCTCGATGATGTAGCGGCGCACCTCGTCCGAATCGGGGCCGTCCAGATTCAGGCGCTGCCCCCAGGTGTTCGACTCCCGGCCGAGGTAGGGCCCGAACCTGGGCAGGTAGTTGCCCGACGGACCGAGATGGTTGTAGACGACGTCCAGCGCGACCGCCAGACCCGCGCTGTGGCAGGCGTTCACGAAACGTTGCAGCCCGTCCGGACCGCCGTACGGTTCGTGCACCGCATACCAGAGCACACCGTCGTACCCCCAGTTCCACACCCCGTTGAAGGCGTTGACCGGCATCAGCTCGACCGTTGTCACCCCGAGGCCGACCAGGTGATCCAGGCGCTCGATCGCCGCCTCGAACGTACCCTGCGGGGTGAACGTCCCGATGTGCAGTTCGTAGAACACCGATCCGGCCAATTGCCTTCCCGGCCAGCCGGAGTCGGTCCAGCCCGCCGGGTCGAGGGCGTGCCGGGCCGAGCGGCCGTGCACGCCGTCGGGCTGCCGCGGCGATCGCGGATCCGGCAACACCGTCGGATCATGGTCCAGCAGGAAGCCGTACCGCGCCTCAGGGCCGGCATCCACCTCGGCCGACCACCATCCCCCGGCATCGGCGCGCATCGGATGGACCACCCCGTCCACCTCGGCCCGCACCCGCTCCGCCGCCGGCGCCCACACCTCGAACCGGCTCACGCCCGCACCTCCCCGACAGATCCGCCGACCGCGACGTACTCCTGTTCCGGGCGGCCGGTACTGCCGTATCGCAACTGCATGCGCAGTGCGCCGGCGCCCACGAGTGTGGCCAGATAGCGCTGGGCGGTGGCCCGGGAGACGCCGGTCGCGGCCGAGACCTCCGCCGCGGACAGGGGTTCCGGTGCGTCCCGCACTGCTCGCAGCACCAGATCCTTTGTCGGAGAAGGGGAAACGGCCGATACTCCGGAAGAGGACGGACCCGGCGGGCCGGTGGGACGTAACGCCTCCAGGGCCGCCTCGATGTCCCGGGGCGTGACAACGGGTACGGACAGCAGCTTGCGGTATCGCGCGTATCCGGCCAATCTCGCGGCCAAGGCCGCATGGTCGAACGGTTTCACCAGATAGGCCAGCACTCCCGCGGACAGCGCCGCGCGGACGGTGTCGGATTCGGTAGCCGCGGTGAGCATCATTGCGTCACAGGAGATCTCACGCACCAGATCGACACCGGAACCATCGGGCAGATACACGTCGACCAGCGTCAGGTCGTACTGCGAAGCCGCGAGCGCCGACCGGGCCGCCGCCAGAGTGTGCACCGTATCGCCGACCGTGAAACCCGGTAGCGCCGAGACGATTCCGGCATGCAGATTGGCGACCCGGAAATCGTCGTCGACGACCAGGACCCGAAATTCCGTACTCATACCCCTCCTGCCTCCTCCAGCACCCCGGGCAACCGGGCGATGAATTCCGCACCGGGCAGGGCGCCCTCGCCGCCGCCCGGACTCGCCAGCACCACGTCCCCGCCGAGCGCCCGCGCCACCTGCCGCGACAACGCCAACCCCACGCCGCGCCCGCCGGGCGCACCGTTGTCCGGCCGAGTCGAAACGCCTTCGGTGAAAATCGAATCCACCATGTCCAGTGGCACCCCCGCACCACTGTCGGCGACGGTGATGTGTAACGTCGAGCCCTCCTGCACGAGTTCGACCTCGACCTGACTCGGCGCGGGCGGTGCATCCGCATCGAAATCCGTCACGGCGCTGTCCGGCATCGGACGATCCACGACCGCTGGGCCGGAGGCGCCCTGCGGGACCGGCCGCGCCTGCCCCGCCCCGGACGCCTCGGAGAGGTGAAGTCCCGCCGTGCGCCGCATCGCGGTGCGGTCCCCCGTGGCGGCGATGCCCGCCCGCGCCGCCTCGATGGCGTTGTCGAGCAGATTGCCCAGAATCGTCGTGACATCCACGGGCACAGCGAGATTCGCATCGACCCAGGTATTGGGTCCCAGCCGCAGACCGACCCCGCTCTCGCGAGCGTGGGCCGCCTTCGCGGCCAGGAATGCCTGCAGATAGGGGTCGCGCAGGGCGTCCATCCCCGGGAGCGCCGCGCCGAGCGGTCCCGAGCCGAGCAACTCCTCGAGGTACTGGGTCGCCTCCTCCGGGCGACCGCCGTGCAGCAGACCGCTGAGCAGATGCAGGCGATTGGCGAATTCGTGACGCTGGGCCCGCAGCACCGTACTCATCGACCGCACCGCGTCGAGTTGCCTGGTCAGCGATTCGACATCGGTGCGGTCGCGCACGCTCAGCACCGCGCCCAGTTCCCGTCCCTCACGGCTCACGGTGCGAGCGGTCACGACGAGTAGCCGGTCCCCGACCGCCGCGGGCACCGGACGGGCCTGAGCCGCCCGGAACACCTCGACGATGCGCGGTGTCAACCCGATCTGGTCCACACTCACCCCGGGGGCGCCGTCGATACCGAGCAGCCGCCGCGCCTCGTCGTTGACAACCGTTGTGCGCCAACCGGAATCGACCGCGACCACGCCCTCACCGATACCGTGCAGCACCGCCGTCTGCTCGCGCACAAGCTCCGCGAGTTCGGCCGGTTGCAGCCCCAAGGTCAGCTCGTGCCACCGCCGGGCCAGCAGCACCGACCCGATGACGCCCGCGAACAGCGCCACCCCCGCGAGCAGACCCGCGCGCCGCAGATCCCACAGCAACTGATCGTGCACGGCGGCGGTGGAGATGCCGACGCTCACCTCCCCGACGACCTTGTTCGCCGCGGGTTGCAGCACAGGCACTTTCGCCCGCACCGACTCGCCGAGCGTGCCGCGTTCCCGGATCACCACCTCGACGCCGCCCAGTGCCGCCGAGGGATCGGTGCTCACCATCTCCCCCAGCCGGTCTCGGGTCGGATGCGCCAACCGGATCCCCTTGTCGTCGGTGACCACCACGTACAACGCACCGGTTCGAGTCCGGGTCTCCTCCGCGATCCGCTCGAGCCGGCCTGCGGCCAGTTCGCCATCGGTTTCCGGGCCGTGCGGCACGGTAGCCGTCGAATAACTGCTCACCTCGTCCCGGACCGCGGGGTCCGCCGCCACGGTACGCGCGATCGCCAGCGCCCGCTGTCCGTACTCACCGGACAGCCGCTGATCACTCACATACGCGAATACGCCGAACGCGATACCGAGCGTCAGCGCGACGAGCACCACTTGCAGTAACACGATCTGCGTCCGCAACCGCACACCGCGGCCGAACACGAACATCGCCCATGTCATACCACTCTGAGCAAAACGAGCACAAGATCCGCGGTCACCCGATCCGCGGTTCGCCCACGGATAACGCCCGGCTCCGACCGGCCAACTCACGATCAGCGCAGCGAGTCGGCTCACCCGCAGCTCGACCGAACGGGATGCGCGGCGTCGACCGGCCATACCGCTGAGCACAATGAGCAGAATGCGGAGATTGCCGGTTAGGCGGATTGTGCGCACAACGGGGTGGATGTGACCCGGAGCACTTTATGGTCAGGCAGCGGTCGCACGTGAGGTGCGGCGAGAGTGTTCAGGAGTAAGGCCATGACCAACCCTGTCATCGAGTTCCGGGGCGCGACCAAGCGCTTTCCCGGAACCGGCGGTGGTATCCACACGGCGGTGCGCAATCTGCGCTTCACCGTGGACCCGGGCGAATTCGTCGCCGTGGTCGGACCGACCGGCTGCGGCAAGTCGACCACGTTGTCGCTGGTGTCCGGGCTCGAGCGCACCTCGGCGGGACGAACGCTGGTGCGCGGCAAGGACGTCGACGGAATTCCCGAGGGCATCGGGTACATGTTCCAGCAGGACGCGGTACTGCCGTGGCGCACGGTCCTGGACAACGTCGCGTTCGGGCCGCGACTGCGCGGCGCGCCGAAAGCTCGGGCGCGCGAACAAGCTTCGCAGTGGGTCCGCACGGTCGGGCTGGCCGGATTCGAGAAGTACTACCCGCACCAGCTTTCCGGCGGAATGCGCAAGCGCGTCGCACTGGCCCAGACCCTGGTGAACGATCCCGAGATCATCCTCATGGACGAGCCGTTCAGCGCCCTGGACGTGCAGACCCGCCAACTCATGCAGGACGAACTGCTGCGGGTATGGTCCGGCACCGGTGCGGCCGTCATATTCGTGACTCACGATCTGGAGGAGGCCATCGCACTGGCCGACCGGGTGGTGGTGATGACGGCGAGCCCCGCGACGGTCTGCGGCGACTTCCGGGTCGATCTCGAGCGCCCGCGCAATGTCGAGGAGGTGCGCCTGACCGACGCCTTCCGCACGCTGTACACCGAAATCTGGGGCACGCTGCGCGATCAGGTCGAGGCCGCCCGCGCGAAGGGAGCCGGTCGTGTCGCTTGATATCACCGAAAACGGCTCGGCGGCAGAGGAATTCGAGGCCGAGTCCGAGGAACAGATCCTCGCCGCCGCCCGCCGCCGCGCGCTGGCGTCCCGGGCGCGCACGTGGGGCCTGCGGGTCGCGATCATCGTGCTGTGGCTGGGGGCCTGGCAGTTGACCGCCACGCTGTGGATCGACCCGTTCTTCTACTCCAAACCGTCGCTGATCTGGGATCGGCTGGTCGAATGGTTCGGCAGCGGAACGCAGTTCGGATCGATCTGGTTACAGATCCTGACCACCGTCCAGGAGGCCGTGGTCGGCTTCGTGATCGGCGCGGTCGCCGGTGTGGTGCTGGGCGTGCTGCTCGGCCGCAGCCGGTACTGGGCCGAGGTCGCCGCGCCGTTCATCAAGGCGCTCAACGCCGTTCCGCGCATCGTGCTGGCTTCGCTGTTCATCATCTGGTTCGGGCTGGGGCTGGAGTCGAAGGTGGCCACGGTCGTCGTGCTGACCTTCTTCGCGGTGTTCTTCAACGCCTTCACCGGTGCGCGCGAGGTGGACGGCAACGTCATCGACAACGCCCGCATCCTCGGCGCGAGCCGCCGGCAGGTGCTGTCGCAGATCGTGCTGCCCAGCGCGACCACCTGGATTCTGTCCAGTCTGCACACCGCCTTCGGCTTCGCGCTGATCGGTGCGGTGGTCGGCGAATACGCGGGCGCGAGCAAGGGTCTCGGGCTGCTGATCTCCAACGCGCAGAACACCTTCGACGCCGCGGGCATCTACGCGGGCATGATCATCATCACCGTGGTGGCGCTGGTGGCCGAGTGGGCGATCGGATTCGCCGAGAGCAGATTGCTCAAATGGCGCCCGTCGCAGGCTCAGTCGGCGCGCGAGGTGTGAGAGATGAGATATCGCAAGCACATCGCGGTGGCGATGCTCGCCGTATGCTCACTGCTGCTGGTGACCGGATGCCGTGATTCCCGGGTCATCCCCACCAAGAACGGGCGGCCGCAGATCACCATCATGATCGGCGGCATCGACAAGGTGATCTACCTGCCCGCGATGCTGGCCCAGCGGCTGAACTACTTCGCGGACAACGACATCGACGTGCGGCTGCTGGACCAGCAGTCCGGCGCCACCGCGGAGACGACCCTGCTGACCGGGGACGTGCAGGCTGTGGTCGGCTTCTACGACCACACCATCGACCTGCAGTCCAAGGATCAGTGCCTGCGCACGGTGGCGCAGCTCTCCGACGTCCCGGGCGAGGTCGAACTCGTCTCGAAGGCGCAGAGCGAGAAGATCAACTCGCCCGCGGATTTCGCGGGCAAGAAGCTGGGCATCACCTCGCTGGGCTCGTCCACCGACTTCATCACCCAGGCCCTGGCCGGACAGGCCGGGCTCGGGACCTCACAGTACGACCGCGTGAAAGTCGGTGCGGGACAGACGTTCATCGCCGGCATGAACCACGGCGGCATCGACGCGGGCATGACCACCGATCCGACGGTCGCGCAGATGGTGCAGGCCGGGACCGCCCGGGTCATGCTCGACATGCGCACCGAGGCCGGGACCCGGGCGGCGCTGGGCGGGTTGTACCCGGCCTCGTCGCTGTATATGCGCTGCGACACCGTGCAGTCACATCCGGAGATCGTGCAGAAGCTGGTCAACGCCTTCGTCCAGGCCCTGCGCTGGATCAAGACGCATACCCCGGAGCAGATCGCGGCCCGGATGCCACCGCAGTACGCCGCGGGCGGCAGGGATCTGTACGTCCGGTCCATCCGCGATTCGATCGGCATGTTCAACGGCGACGGTCTGATGAAATCCGAAGGCGCGCAGAACGTCCTGAATATTCTCGGCAGGTACTCGGCCAATGTGCGGCCGGTGCACGACCGCATCGATCCGGCGAAGACCTATACCAACGACTTCGCCCGACGGGTGCCTCCGGGCACGCCGTGACCGGTACGGGCCGCACCACGGATGAGGGGTGGCGCGGCCCGTACCGCATTCGAATCACGGTGTGCCGCGGTGAATCTCGGCTACGATTCGGGCCAACCGCCGTACGGGACGGTCAGCAGTTCGAGGGCGTGGCCGCTGGGGTCGAAGAAGTACACGCCCCGGCCGCCGTCGTTGTGGTTGATCTCACCCTCGTGCTGCCCGTGCGGATCGGCCCAATACCGCAGCCCTCGCTCCTGGATTCGCGCGAACCCCGCGTCGAAGTCCTGCTCGGAGACCAGGAACGCGTAGTGCGCCACCGGGATATCGGTCACCGTGGACGGAACCTGGGCGAAGTCGAAGGTGACCCCGTTGTCGACCGTGACCGGTATGAACGGGCCGTATTGCGCACCGACCTCGAGCCCCAGCATGTCCGCCCAGAACCGGGCGCTCGCGGCGGGGTCGTGACTGGCGACGATGGTGTGGTTGAAGTGAATGGACAAGATCGCTCCCCTGGAAAGTGACGACGCCGGCCCCGGACCGGTACGAGTCGGCCTACGGGAGCATCGTCGACTTCGAACCTAGCCTCGATCACCGGCCCCCCGCAACGAGGCGGCATCCGGGGCCGCCGCCGGCGCGTCGCCCTTCGCGCGACGTCTGCGCAGGGCGTCGCCGGTGAAGACCACCAGCGCCAGCCAGATCAGTCCGAATCCGGCCCACCGCGAGGCGGGCATCGGCTCGTGGCCGACCAGGACGCCCCAGGCCATTTGCAGTGCGGGAGTGAGGTATTGCAGGATTCCCATCGTCGACAGCGGCGTCCGGGAGGCGGCGAGCGCGAACAGCAGCAGCGGGATCAAGGTGACCGGACCCGCCGCGACGAGCAGCGCCGAATGCCCCACGCCGTGACCGAAGGCCGCATGACCGGTGACGCCGAGCACGACCACGGCCGCCACCGCGAACGGCGCGGACACCAGCCCCTCGGCGGCGACACTGCGCAGCGGGTCCAGCCGGATCACCTTCTTGACCAGGCCGTAGGTGGCGAACGAGCAGGCCAGGACGAGCGCGATCACCGGCGGGCGACCGTAGTCGACGGTCAGCACCAGCACCGCCAGCACGCCCAGCGCGAGGGCGATCCACTGCGGCCAGACCAGCCGCTCACGAAAGAGCACCACTCCGAACAACACGGTCACCAGCGGGTTGATGAAGTAGCCGAGTGCGCACTCGACGACGTGCCCGGAAGTGACGCCGTACACGTACACACCCCAGTTGAGCGCGATCGCCACCGCCGCCACGGCCGCGAGCTGCCAGGTCCGCCGATCGATCGCGAGCAGTTCGCGGATCCGTCCCGCCACCGTCAGGACGATCAACACCACCACCAGCGTCCACAGGATCCGTTCGACCAGGATCTCGACCGGGTTGGTGAACTCCAGCAGTCCGAAGAACGCCGGGAACGATCCCCACAGGATGTAGGCGGCGGCCCCGAACACGGCGCCACCGCTCCCCCACCGTGCTCGCCGACCACCGGAACCTTCGGATTCGAACTCCACCGCCGTCTCGGACCGTCGCACACGCACGCCAGAACGGTACTTCCGTACGGTAATAGTGTCGAGCGGATTTCCGCCGTCGCGCCCGGGCCTCACAATCCGGGGCCGGCACCGGTGAGATCGCGGCAATTCGCCTGCCATGCACGGTAATCGGCCCGCGACAGCGGACTAACCGAGTGGCAACAGCTCGCTGATGTGCTTGGAACATGCGAATTCCCTCACTCTTCAAATCCAAGACCACCACACCGGAACCGGCCATCTACGACAAGATCGGCGGGCACGAGGCGCTCGAGACTGTTGTCGAGGACTTCTACGTCCGAGTGCTCGCCGACGACGAGCTGAAGGGTTTCTTCACCGGCACGAACATGTCCAGGCTCAAGGGCCGTCAGGTCGAATTCTTCGCCGCCGCCCTGGGCGGCCCCGAACCCTACACCGGCGCGCCGATGAAGCAGGTACACCAGGGCCGCGGCATCATGATGAAGCATTTCAACCTGGTTGCCAGCCATCTGACCGATTCCCTGAAGGCCGCGGGCGTACCGGACGACATCGTCGCCCAGATCATCGGCGCCGTCGCTCCCCTGGCGGACGACATCGCCTCCGACGCGGCTACCGCCTGATCCTCCGGGCAACCCGATCGGCACAGCCCCCGACCATTCACGAAGCGGAGCGAAGCGGAGGCCGCAGGCACGACACGAGTGCCCGAGCAGGGAAATACATCCCAGGGCCGCGAATCAGGGACGAAAGCCCCGACCCGCGGCCCTTCTCGCTGTCCGCCCCGCCACCGACCGCGGCCGAACCACGGCAATCAGCTCAAATGGTGCCGGAGCAGGATGGACAGCTGGGTGCGGACCTCGTCGAAGGGGTGGCTGGACTTGAGGGCGCGGCTCTGCACGATGGCGCCCTCGATCGTGGACAGGACCATGCCCGCGACCGAGCAGGCGGTGGCCTGCTCCATTCCCGCGGCCACCATTCCGTCCGCGAGCCGGGCGGTCCACTCGGCGAAGGCCTGCCCGGCGGTGGACTGCACGGCGGGATTCATCTCGTCGAGCGCGGCGGCCATCATGAACGATCCGGCGCGGTAGTCGCTGGCTTCGAGCGGAGCCCGCCAGAACGCGACCAGGTCGTCGAGCCAGCGTTCGGCCGAGGGGGCGGACGCCAATGCGTCGGCCATCTTCGCCACGTGCGAATAGACCACGCGCGCAACGATTCTCGCCGCGGCCTCGACCAGTTCCCCCTTGCCCTCCGGAAAATGCTGGTAGAGGGAGTTGCGCGAGGCGTTGCTGCGTTTGAGTAGCTCGCTCAGGCCCGCGGCGTGCACGCCGTGCTCCTGCACCGTCGAGATGGTGCTGGCGATCAACCGAGCGCGCGGTCCCGCTGCCATAAGGATCTCCCTCCTACCCTTGCCTGAACCGATCGGTTCATGTTAGACCTTTTCTGCATGGACCGTTTGGTTCACCGAGAGTAAGGATCCGCATGCCCGCGCTCATCGCCACCGCCGCACCGAACGCCCATGCCGCACCCCTGGGCATCGGCGTCTACCGGCCGCGCCGGATCGTCCCCAATGCCGAGATCGTCGACCGCATCGACTCGTCCGACGAATGGATCCGATCCCGATCCGGTATCGCCGCCCGGCACTGGGCCGAACCCGACGAGACCATCGTGTCCATGAGCACCATCGCGGCACGGCGGGCGCTGGAGGCCGCGGATCTGTCTGCCGACCAGGTGGACGCGGTCGTCCTCGCGACGTCCTCCCAGATGGTGCTGGGCCCGTCGGCGGGCGCGGTGGTCGCCACCGAACTGGGTATGCACAACGCCGCCGCATTCGACGTCTCCGCCGGGTGTGCCGGATTCTGCTACGCCCTGGCCAACGCGGCGAATCTGGTGCGCGCGGGCCAGGCCCGCAACGTGCTGGTGATCGGCGTCGAACGCCTGTCGGACCTGCTCGATCCCACCGACCGCACCTGCGCGTTCATCTTCGCCGACGGTGCCGGCGCGGTCGTGGTCGGTCCCGCCGAGACCGAGGGCATCGGTCCGGTGGCCTGGGGCTCGGACGGCAGCCAGACCGCGGCGATCAAGCAGGACAAGGACTTTCAGGAGTACTTCGCCGAGGTCGCGGCCGCGGAGGCCAGCGGCGGCACCTCGCAGCGGCCCTATATCCGGATGAACGGCACCGCGGTGTTCCGGTGGGCGGTCACCTTCCTGGACAAGGCGTGCCGCGACGCGCTGAACAACGCCGGAGTCACCGTCGAGGATCTGGACGCCTTCGTCCCGCACCAGGCCAACAGTCGCATCACCGACGCGCTGGTCAAGGCGCTGGGCATGCCCGAGAGCGTCGCGGTTGCCCGGGACATCGCCGAGACCGGGAACACCAGCGCCGCGTCCATTCCGATGGCGATGGAACAGCTGCTGCGCTCGGGCGAGGCGAAGCCGGGCGGCATCGCGCTGCTGCTGGGCTTCGGCGCCGGCCTGGCCTACGCCGGGCAGGTCGTGCGGCTCCCCGCGATCGCACCGCAGGACTGAGCCGCGACAGCTCACTCCGGCAGCCGCACCACGCCGTCCAGATATCGGCGGCATCGCCCGGCGAGCTGGACGCGATCGCCGTCCAGCCGGCAGCGCAGCGCACCGCCGCGGCGGGAAAGCTGCCGCGCGGTCAACGTCGTGCGCGCGAGTTCGGCGGCCCACAGCG
>CBJNFW010000048.1:0-37381 GCA_966435935.1 uncultured Nocardia sp. | reverse complement strand
GAAAACCTTTGTGGCTGGTGTTGCTGAACCTATCGCTTCGCGGGCGACTCCCAGCCGGACGGAGACGCTTCGCCGCTGGGCGCGTTGATTATCGCCTCGCTTCGCATCGGTTGGGGCGGCGCAAGCCACGCCGAAAACCTTCAAGATGACGGTCCGAACAGTTCGCCTCGCGAACGACTAACCAGCCCGACAGAGACGCCTCGCCACCGAGCACACTGGCCACCGCCTCGCTTCGCATCGGTAGGGAGCGGCGCAAGCCACGCCGAAAACCTTCGGGGTGACGGTCCGAGCATTTCGCTCGCGAGCGACTACCCAGCGCACAGAGACGCCTTGCCGATCAGCGCGCCACGCGAGGGCGGTCCGGGTCGCGAGAGGGCGGTCATGGGTGTTTCACTTCTTGCCTGCGACGTCGGGGATTCTGCGGGGGCGTATTCCTCTGTGGCATGTGCGAAATGACTCACGCGTGGCTGCCCGCTGGGAGTTTGTGCGGGCCTAGGCTCGGAATTATGACTGAGCAGACGGAGTATCGGGTCGAGCACGACACGATGGGTGAGGTTCGGGTTCCGGTGACGGCGTTGTGGCGGGCGCAGACGCAGCGGGCCGTGGAGAACTTCCCGATCAGCGGTCGGGGGCTCGAGCGGGCACAGATCCGGGCGTTGGGGCTGCTCAAGGCGGCCTGCGCGGCGGTCAATCGGGATCTGGGGCTGCTCGATTCCGGTAAGGCCGAGGCGATCATCAGCGCGGCGAACGAGATCGCCGAGGGCGCTCACGACGATCAGTTCCCGATCGACGTGTTCCAGACCGGCTCGGGCACCAGTTCCAATATGAACGCCAACGAGGTGATCGCCGGCCTGGCCGCGGCGGCCGGAGTGACCGTGCACCCCAACGACGATGTCAACATGTCGCAGTCCTCGAACGACACCTTCCCCACCGCCACGCACCTGGCCGCGACCGAGGCCGTGGTTCGCGATCTCGTACCGGCTCTGGATCATCTGCGAATTCGCTTGCTGGACAAGGCGACCGAATGGCGCACCGTGGTCAAGTCCGGCCGCACCCATCTGATGGACGCGGTGCCGGTGACCCTCGGACAGGAGTTCGGCGGGTACACCCGGCAGGTCGAGGCCGGTATCGACCGGCTGACCGCGACGCTGGCGCGGCTGGGTGAGCTGCCCATCGGCGGCACCGCGGTCGGCACCGGACTCAACGCACCCGACGGTTTCGGCGCACGCGTGGTCGCCGAACTCCGCCGCTCCACCGGTCTCGACCAATTGTCCGAGGCCGCAAACCATTTCGAGGCCCAAGCCGCTCGCGACGGACTGGTGGAGGTCTCGGGCGCGCTGCGCACCGTCGCGATCTCGCTGACCAAGATCGCCAACGATATCCGCTGGATGGGCTCGGGTCCGCTGACCGGCTTGGCCGAGATCCGGCTTCCGGATCTGCAACCGGGCTCCTCCATCATGCCGGGAAAGGTGAATCCGGTTCTGCCCGAAGCGGTTACCCAGGTCGCGGCGCAGGTGATCGGTAACGACGCCGCGATCGCCTGGGGCGGCGGCAACGGCGCGTTCGAGTTGAACGTCTACATCCCGATGATGGCTCGCAATGTACTGGAATCGATTCGGTTGCTGGCCAACGTATCCCGCTTGTTCGCCGACAGGTGCATCGACGGGCTCGTCGCCGACACCGAGCGCCTGCGCACGCTGGCCGAGTCCTCGCCCTCGATCGTCACGCCGTTGAATTCGGCAATCGGTTACGAGGAGGCGGCCGCGGTCGCGAAAGAGGCGTTGAAGGAGGGCAAAACCATTCGCCAGACGGTCATCGACCGCGGATTGATCGGCGACGAACTGTCCCTGGAAGAACTCGACCGCCGACTGGACGTATTGTCCATGGCGAAGGTGACCGAGACCGAGTAGACAATTTCCTGTGGCGGCCCCGGCTGATCGTTCGGGTGGATGATTATCCGCCTGCCGAACGATACAGCCGAGAGCCGCGAGATAAGGTCGTGTCAGCGCGCGCCGCGCACTACACGCCGACGATCGAACGCGCCTGATCGAACAGGTGCACGAGGAAGTCGATGACCTGCGATATATCGTTGAGGACCATTGTTTCCTCCTTTCGAGATTGCTCGCGGCAAGCGGCTGCGTCAGATTCCGATCACGTGGCGGACCTGGTCGAACCACCCGACGGCCATATTGATGAGCTGGGAAAGATCTCCGATAACCATTGCGCTTTCCTTTCTCTCTGCCACTTTGCGCGGTCATATGGTTGATCGTCGGTAACAGCTCGAATGTTTCATGTTCCGCCGAATTCGCCGATGACCTGCCGGAAATAGCTCGAGCGCCGTACCCGTCCCCGGAACAATGCCGCCCGCGCGATTCACTCGGCCGCGCCGGCCATTGCCGGGTAATTCAGCAGATCGATATCCTTGGCGGCATTGTCGCCGAAGCGCGTCATGAGACCGAAGGTGCGTGAGCCGACGAACCAGTTCCGCATCGCGATACCGCGTGCGGTCCGCGGCGCGAGGAACCGGCCGGCGTTGGAGTTGCCCGCGATCTTGGCGTAGCGGCGCATGACCTCGTCGTAGCGGTCGAACGCACCCGCGTATTCGCCACCGGCGGTGGCCAATTCACCGGCCAGGACATAGGCTCCGACGACCGCGAGCCCGGTTCCGAAGCCGCCCAAGGTATTTCCGTAGGCCGAATCGCCGACCAGCGCGACCCGCCCCTTGGTGTAGCGCCCCTTCATCCGGACCTGGCTGATCGAATCGAGGTAGAACGGGTCGAGTCCGGGCAGTTCGGCCATCATCGAGGGGATGGGCCCGCCGAGCCCGGCGAACTGTTCCGCGATCAGGCGCTGCTGCGCGGCCACATCGTCGCGGCCGATATCGAGCACCGGCGAGGCGAAGATGTAGTGGTGCGCAGCCTTCGCGCCGCCGCGCACGGCCAGCTTGCCCGGCGCGCTGTAGGCCGACGCCCGCCCGCGCACACGCGGCCCGCTCGGATCGTGCCCCCATCCGGGCGCACCGGCGATGCAGTAGTAGTAGCCCAGGTGGTGGACGTAATCGGACTCCGGACCGAAGGCCAGGCGGCGCACCCGGGAATGAATCCCGTCGGCGCCGAAGACAAGATCGAAGGTGCGCGCGGGCGCACGCTCGAATTCGACGTGGACGCCCTCGGCGGTGTCGGTGAGCGCGGTGACCGAATCGCCGAACAGGTATTCGCAGCGTCCCGCGGTCCGCTCGTACAGGATCCGCGCCAGGTCGCCGCGCAGGATCTCCACGTCACCGCCGGTGAAATCGCCTGATATCACGGCCAATTCGCGGCCCGCGTCGTCGGCGAAGACCATATCGGTCTTACCGGTCTGCTGCCGCACGATCTCGTCCCACACGCCCATGCGCTCGAGTACCGCGCGATGGGTGGGCCCCTTGAAGTCGATGGCCTGACCGCCGGGGCGCAGCTCGGGCGCGCGCTCGACGACTGTCACCTCGAAGCCGTAGCGGTGCAGCCAGTAGGCCAGGGCGGGCCCGGCGATGCTGGCGCCGGAGATGAGAACGGTCTGATTACGCATGGTGAACTCGGCTTTCCTTTAACTGTGTCTGTTGGACGCAATTTAGCGTACGGTGGACACAGTTTCGGAGTCAAGACCCGATCGGCAAGGATGGTGAAATGACCGCACCGACCGCTATCGAACTGCTGTGGGGCACCGCGCATCGGCCCAAGCGCGGGCCCAAGCCCTCGCTGTCACTGGAGCGCATCGTCACCGAGGCGATCGCGTTCGCGGATTCCGAAGGGCTGGTCAACCTTTCGATGCAGCGTCTGGCCGAGCGCCTGGGCTGCGCGAAGATGGCGCTGTACCGCTACGTTCCCGGCAAGGCCGAACTGACCGCGTTGATGCTGGACGCCGCGATGGGCGACGCGCCCGATCTCGTTGCGGCGACGAAGGATTCGGCCGAACCGCCATGGCGCGCCCAACTGCGCGCCTGGTGCCTGACGACCTATCAGCGCTTGTGCGAACACACCTGGATGCTCGGCATCCTGGTCACCGCACGCCCCCTCGGCCCCAACGAGATCGGCTGGTTCGAGGCAGGTCTGGCGCCGCTGGCCGACAGCGGCCTCACCGGTCCCGAACGTCTGGACACCCTCGCAACGCTCTCCGGCCAGGCGCAGACCCTCGCCCACGCCGCCGCCCTGGGCGGCAGCAGCGACGGACTGGAGGATCAGATGGCCGATCAGCTGACCCGCACCCTGGCCGCTCGGGCCGATCGCTATCCGCACACCCTCGCGGCCTTCAGCGAACCCGTCGCACCCGAGGCCCGCGACAACGCCCTGCACTTCGGCATCGATCGCATCCTCGACGGCCTCGCGGCCCTCATCGCGGCCCGAAAGCTCGACGGCGCCGGTTCCGAACCACCGCCCGCACGCTGAACCGACCCGATCAGTACCAGGGCTTCGGCGATATCCGCGGCCCCTGGCGAACAAAACGCACAGAAGCGGCGAACACGACGGGCCGAACGGGCCCCGATTCCGTGGATTCGGACCCCGCCGCGGCATACAGTCGGACCATGTCCGAAAAACCCGAGCTACGGCAGGATGCGATCACCACGGTTCGCGAATTCTTCGCGGCGTTGGAGATGAGCGCGGTGGACGAGGCGCTCGAACTGCTCGACCCCGATATCGTCTGGAAGAACACCTCACTGCCCGATGTGCGCGGCGTCAGCCGCGTCGGCGGCCTGCTGCGCGGCCTGTCGCGGGAATCGTTCGGCTTCCGCGTCGATATGCACCACATCGCCATCGAGGCCGACGGCCGCCCCGTCTCCGAGGGCGACACCGTCCTCACCGAGCGGACCGACTATCTGCGCGCGGGCCCGGTCGAGATCGCCTTCTGGGTGTGCGGCACCTTCGAACTCGTCGACGGCCGCATCACCCTCTGGCACGACCACTTCAGCTGGGAGAACTTCCTGCGCGGCACGGCGACCGGCCTCTGGAACGCGGTGCGCTCCCCCGCCTCCAAACGTCGTTAGCGCAGGTTCGACAGCTCGGCTCGGGCTTTCTCGCCGTCCGCGCCGAGGTCGGTGCGGGTGAAGAAGTTCCACCGGGCCAGGAGCGGGCCGAATACGAGTTCGGGCTCGCGCGCCGGGTCGTAGATGCCCGCCTCGGCCAGGATCGCGGTGCTGGAGCGGCCGTCGGCGAGGGTGATCTCGGGGACCGCGAAGTCCGCGACCCGGTCGGCGATCGCGCGCGCGGTCTGGTCGGGCGCGCGATCCAGCGCGGCCGCGACGAGATCGGCGAAGAACTCGGACTGGAGTTCGTCGTCGGCGGCGATGCGTTCGGACATCGCGGTGACGATCGGATTCTCGTCCAGCGCCGCGATATTGCGGTGCCGGATCGCCGCGGCCCGCTCCTCGAACGCGCTGGCGGCCAGCACATCGAGCAGATGCAGTGCGGGCCGGCGGAAGCCGGTGGTCATATGCGACATCCGCATCCGCTCGAGTTCGACCGGATCCACCGCGCGGGTGACCATCAGATAGTTCCGGATCATGATCGCGTGCCGGTTCTCCTCCGCGGTCCACCGCCCGACCCAGCGCCACCACGGGCCGGTGCGCAGGTACTTGCCCAGCTCACGGTGGTACGACGGGAGGTTGTCGGCGATCAGCACACCGACGGTCAGCGCCAGCTTCGCGACCTCGCCGAGGCCGGATTGGCCGGGCTCCCAATCGGTTCCGCCGAGGAAAGCGAAGTTGCGACCGTCGTCCCAGGGCACGTAATCGTGCGGCTGCCAGCCGTCGACCGTGGCGATGTGTCGCCGAAGATTTTCTTCCGCCTCCGCCGCAAGCGATTCCAGCAGCTCACGATCGGTCAAGAGAGTTCGCACGCGGACAACCTACCTACTCGGGGACCGAAACGGGGATCTACCGTACAACAGCCCGGGAACATCGTCCCCGGGCTGTCACACACCACGATGCGAACTACTTCATCGTCACCGACGTCTGGTTGTTCACCCAGGTGATGGTGCCGCCGGTGAAATCGCTCTGCTTGCCGTTGGCGATGTCCTTCTCGTCGCTGGTCGGATAGCCGAGTTTGCCGTTGATGCCGCCGTTGCCGTCCCACGCCTTGCGGATCTCGCCCCAGACCACGTGCGCATCGGTCTGTTCGCTCCAGCAGATCGCGCCACCGACGAACTCCTGGCAGGAGCCGCCGTTCGGGCCGTTCATGGAGTTGCCGGTCGGCGCACCGAGTGTGCCCGCGGGACCGCCCATTTCGTTGTACTTGGTCAGCACGTGCCCGGCGACGGTGATCTCGCCGGCGGGGGTTTGGATCTTGGTCTCCGCCGCGGCCCCGTTCGCACCGGTTTCGTTCGCACCGGTTTCGTTCGCACCGGTTTTGTTCGCACCGGTTTCGTTTGCGCCGGACTCCTTCGCGGCGGACTCCTTCGTGGCACTGGTGGCCGCGGAGGTGGCGGCGGAACTGTTGTTGTTGTCGCTGCTGCACGCGGCGGTGAACAGCAATGCCGCGGCAGCCAGGGTCAAGGTCGTCGCGGCCGAGCGTCGAGCGAAGTGGTTCATATCCATCCTCTCGAGAGAGGTTGCCGACGGCCCGCGCGGAACGAACCGTCGGCAACCCGGAGCCGGTGCTCTGCTACGACTCAGCGAATCACTGGCGTTTCAACTGAATCGCGCCGAACAGGTATCTCGGCGCAATATACCTGCCGACTCCTCGAGATTGTCGAATACTGCAAACTATCCGCAATCAGGCGTGCGGACCGTACTCCTCAAGCATCTCCGTGACCAGCGCGGCGATCGGCGACCGCTCGCTGCGCGTCAGCGTGACGTGCGCGAACAGCGGATGCCCCTTCAGTTTCTCGATCACCGCCGCGACCCCGTCGTGCCGGCCGACGCGCAGATTGTCGCGCTGGGCGACGTCGTGGGTGAGCACCACCCGCGATCCGCTGCCCAACCGGCTCAGCACCGTCAGCAGCACATTGCGTTCGAGCGACTGCGCCTCGTCGACGATCACGAACGAATCGTGCAGGGACCGGCCGCGAATGTGCGTCAGCGGCAACACCTCCAGCATGCCGCGGCTGAGCACCTCCTCCATCACCTCCGGACTGGCCAGCCCGTCGAGGGTGTCGAACACCGCCTGCGCCCAGGGCCCCATCTTCTCGCTCTCGGATCCGGGCAGATAGCCCAGTTCCTGTCCGCCGACCGCGTAGAGCGGGCGGAAGACCACCACCTTGCGCTGCGACCGGCGTTCCAGCACCGCCTCCAGACCCGCGGTCAGCGCCAGCGCGGATTTACCCGTGCCCGCCTTGCCGCCGAGGGAGATGATGCCGACGCTCTCGTCCAGCAGCAGATCCAGCGCGACCCGCTGTTCGGCCGACCGGCCGTGCAGCCCGAACGCCTCCCGATCGCCGCGCACCAGCTGCACCCGCTTGTCCGGGGTCACCCGGGCCAGCGCGCTGCCGTTCGTGCCGAGCAGGCGAATTCCGGTGTGGCAGGGTAGGTCTCGGGCCTCGTCCAGATCGATCGAGGATTCGGCGTAGAGCCGGTCCACGATGTCGGCGGCGACATCGAGTTCGGTCATCCCGGTCCAGCCGGAGGTGACGACGTCCTGCGCGTGGTATTCGTCGGCCTGCAGACCCACCGCACCGGCCTTGACCCGCAGCGGAATGTCCTTCGACACCAGCACCACCGTGCGGCCCTCGGCAGCCAGATTGAGCGCGCAGGCCAGGATGCGGGAATCGTTGGTGTCGGTGCGGAATCCGACCGGTAACACCTCCGGATCGGTGTGATTGAGCTCGACGTGCAGCGTGCCGCCCAAGGACCCGATCGGAATCGGCTCGTCGAGCCGACCGTGTTCGATTCGCAGATCGTCCAGCAGCCGAAGCGCTTCCCGCGCGAACCAGCCGAGCTCGTGGTGGTGCCGTTTGGCTTCGAGTTCGCTGATCACCACCAGCGGCAGGACGACCTGGTTCTCGCCGAAGCGGGTGATGGCCCAGGGGTCCGACAGCAGTACGGAGGTGTCGATCACGAAGGTTTTCGATCCGGATTTCCGACCGGACCCGGAGGTGTGGGCTCCCTTTCCGGAGCCTCCGCTCACATCGGAGCGGGCGTTCGAGGAAGCGATGACGGAGCGTGCATCAGTCACGGTGGGCTCCTTTGTTGTCCGGGCTACACCCGCCCGGACCTATCTCGCTGGACCGGTCCGACCCGGGGTCATTCGACCCGAGGGCCGGGTGCCGGCCCCCTCGCACTGATTTGCTCAGCCACGATCAGGACCTCCCGCACGAACCACACCTACGCGGCCCGCACATCCGACGTTACTGCGGTTCAGCCGATCCGGCTCGCCGGTTCGGCAAGCGTGTTGGTGAAGTTCCCGTTAACGTGCGGCTGGACCGGGGATGCGAGCCCGATGCCTCGGTGTGATATGTATCTCAGTGAGTCATTCGCGCGATCGGCTGCCGAATCACGAAAAATCCGCTGCTCGAGCGGTTTCGGACACCGCGCGGCACCGCGCGCGGCCGAACCGACTGCGATCCCGGGCATTCCGGGCATTCAGGCGAGTTCCGCGCCGAATTGCGCGAGCAGCACCGGAATGTGGCTGTGCGCAGGGTCTTTCACCGCGGTCACCAGAGTGACCGGACCGGCCGCGCGCAACTCCCGCAGATGCTCGAGGCCCTGCCGGTGTTCGGAGTCCTCGAGCTCGGTCCGATACCTGTCGGCGAACTCCGCGCCGCGCTGCCGGGGGTCGGCGTGGAACCAGCGGCGCAGATCGTTCGACGGGGTGACCTCCTTCAACCACTCGTCGATGTGCGCTTGCTGTTTGCTGATACCGCGCGGCCAGAGCCGGTCGACGAGTACACGCCGGCCGTCGTCCGGGTCTGGTGCGTCGTAGACGCGTTTCACCGCGAAGCTCATCGACGGTTGCTGTGCCATACCTCCATGGCAGCACGAATTGCCGCGACGCGCGAGACCCGCACGTTGCGAGCCGATAGAGTCGTCGTATGGCCGATGCTGTGGAACTGGAGAAGCTCTCGTCGAAGGAACTGCACGACCGTGCCGTCAAGTACGCCGTGCGCCATGGTGACGTGCGCTTCCTGTGGCGGTTGCTGGAGCAGATCCCCGCGGCCGAGGCCGCGACGGGCAATGTCGGCGAGAGCGCCGCCGACATCAAATACGTGCTGCCGATGCTGGACGATTACGTGCACGCCGGAGAAGGCGACATCGCGGAGATCCTGCGGCCGCTGTACGTGGAGTACCTCACCGAACACGGATGACGGGCGTCCGCGTGACCCCGTGATCACTCACAGCGAAACCGCGCCGGTTCGCGTTGACATGGAGTGCACTCCAGGTCATAGCGTTTCACCCATGACGAACGCACAGACGCAAGGTTCCGGATCGGCCGGCAAGCGGCGGATCCGGCTGGGGTATCAGATGCCGCATTTCAGTCATGCGGCGTCGGCGAGGGAGCTGTTCCCGTCGGTGATCGAGCAGGCTCGGGCGGCGGAGGCGGCGGGTTTCGACGCCGCGTTCGTGATGGACCACTTCTACCAGCTGCCCAATCTCGGAGCGCCCGAGGAGCCGATGCTGGAGGCGTACACCGCACTCGGGGCACTGGCCACCGCGACCGAGCGAATCCAGTTGTCCACCTTGGTAACCGGGAACACCTACCGCAATCCGGCGATGCTGGCCAAGACCGTCACCACGCTGGACGTGGTCAGCGGCGGGCGCGCGGTACTCGGGATCGGCGCGGGCTGGTTCGAGTTCGAGCACATCGGGTACGGGTACGAATTCGGCACCTTCACCGAACGTTTCGAACGTCTGGAGGAGGCGCTGGCGATCATCGCGCCGATGCTGCACGGCGAGCACCCCACGTTCGAGGGCAAGTGGTACCACACCCGCGAGGCGCTGAACGAGCCGCGCATTCGCGACGACCTGCCGATCATGCTCGGCGGCGGCGGGGAGAAGAAAACCTTCGGGATGGCCGCTCGCTACGCGGATCACCTCAACATCATCTGCAACGCAAGCGAATTGCCGCGCAAGATCGATGCGGTGCGCGCACGGTGCGAGGAGAACGGCCGCGATCCGCAGACCCTGGAGACCAGCTTCCTGGGCTTCGCCATCGTGGACGAGGACGGCGACCGCGCCCGCAAGCTCCAGGCCGAAGTGGCGGCCAGGCAGCCCGGCGCGGATCTGAGCGACCGTCAGTTCGTCGGCACCCCGGACGACGTCGCCGAGCAGGTGCAGCGCCGCGTACTGGACCACGGCGTGGACGGCATCATCGTCAACATGGTCACCAACGGCCACGAGCCGGGCGTGCTGGAACTCGCCGGAAAGGCGCTGAGCCCGCTGGTGCACAAGGACTAGTCAGGGGCGTCCCGCCGCCGAGACATCCCGGCGGCGGGAATCGCCTCGATCGGCTCGGGTGCGGATCGCCGCGGCGCTCACGCGAGTTCGATGGGACCGCGGAACTGGCGTGCGGCCGCGGCGGCCCAGCCCAGGTCGTAGCGCCCGCCCTCGTCGAGGAACGCCGCGCGCAGCTCGTACCAGCGCAGCCCCGGGTGATGATGATGCACACCGTGCAGGTTGAAGCTCAACGCGACCTGTTCCAGGATGCGGGGCAGACGCAGATTCAGCGCCTCCAGCGGTGCGTCCAGTTCGGTGCCGTAGTGGTAGGCGTTGTCGGACAGGGAGATCACGAACGCCCGTCCGCCCAGCGCCGCGAGCAGCATCCAGCCGTAGCGGCCGTAGGCGAGGAACGCCGCGGCGTGCAGCATCACGATCGCGGCCGCGTCCACGCGGAACTGCCGCAGCACCTTGGCCTGCGCGATCCGCTCGAAGAGCGGTCCGGCGACGGAATCGGGCGCCGCCACCCGCCGGCCCAGTCCGCGTATCGCCGCGACCGGGAGCGCGGCCAGCGGCAATGCCGCGAGTTCGAGCAGGTAGAGACCGCCGCACAGGCGCAGATAGTAACCGGGTGCGGATCTCGCCCAGCTGGACGTCGCCGGATCGTAGATCTCGGTGCGTTCCCGGGTGCGGCTGTACCGGTGGTGCAGCAGATGGCCGATCTTGAGCATCGCGAACGGCGAGCCGTACAGCACCGCCAGTGCGCGCCCGCACCGGTCGTTGACCTCGCGGTCGCGGATCAGGGAGCCGTGCACGGCCTCGTGGATCAGCGACCAGAACGGCGTGGTCAGCAGCACCGGCACCAGCAGCGACCAACCCCATGCCGGATCGCGCGGCAGCAGCGTCGATGGCAGCAGGAACAGCTGGAACGCCCCGACCGAGAGCGCAGCGCCGATCAACCACGAATTGATCACTCGCACCGGCCGCTCGCGAGACCTGCGATTCGTACGACCGGTCCGCACGTCGGTCATGTGCCGCTATCCCTGTTCTCGTCGAGACTGCCGTCCGGCCTTCATCGTGCCATTCCGCACCGGAAGCGGCCCAGGTCGAACGGGCTTTCTCACCAAGAACTCCCGATAACGTCATCCCCTGGTCGAGCAGGATTCACCTCGGGTGACCGCCCGGGATGCCGAGCAATCGTTCGGCCGTCCCGGCGAACGCCGGCACGGCGAATAGACTCATCGCGTATGTCCGACGACATCTCCCCCGAACTGGTCGTCTATCGCCGCCCAGGCTGCCCGTACTGCGCCCGGCTACGACGAGTGCTGAACCGCCACGGGATCATTCACCGCGAGGTCGACATCTGGGCCGACCCGCAGGCCGCGGCATTCGTGCGGTCGGTGGCCGACGGCAACGAGACCGTACCCACCGTGGTGTTGAAAACAGGCCCAGCCCAACGGCATTGGGTCAACCCCGCGCCGCGAAAACTGGTCGCGACCGTGACCGCCGACGCGCCGGAACTCACCGGCGGCACACGTCGCTTCGTGCTCTGGTGACCCCGCCTACCCTGGACGACACCGAGGCCGGGCCCCGGGGCGATTCTGGACTGACGGCGCGGCCCGGCCCCCGCCGGAGCGGAGCGGGGGCCGAATTTACAGCAGCCCCCAGTCCTCCAGGCCCTGGTACAGCGGCCGGTCGGCGGCGAGCTTGCTGACCCGGGCGCGCAGCGCGTCCAGATCCGCACCGCCGGCGAGGGCGGTCGCGATGATGTCGGAGACCTCGCCGAACTCCGCGTCGCCGAAGCCGCGCGTGGCCAGTGCGGCGGTGCCGATGCGCAGGCCGGAGGTGACCATCGGCGGGCGCGGGTCGAACGGAACGGCGTTGCGGTTCACCGTGATTCCGATCTCGTGCAGCAGATCCTCGGCCTGCTGGCCGTCCAGCACCGAGTTACGCAGGTCCACCAGGACCAGGTGCACATCGGTGCCGCCGGTGAGCACCGTGATGCCCTTGTCCTTCACATCGGCCGAGTTCAACCGCTCGGCGAGGATCTTCGCGCCCGAGAGCGTGCGCTCCTGCCGCTGCTTGAACTCCTCGGTCCCGGCGATCTTGAACGCCGCGGCCTTGGCGGCGATCACGTGCATCAGCGGGCCGCCCTGCTGACCGGGGAACACCGCGCTGTTCAGCTTCTTCGCGTAGTCCTGCTTGGCCAGGATCAGGCCCGAACGCGGACCGCCGAGGGTCTTGTGCACGGTCGAGGACACCACGTCGGCGTGCGGCACCGGCGAGGGGTGCAGTCCCGCGGCGACCAGACCGGCGAAATGCGCCATATCGACCCACAGGTACGCGCCGACCTCATCCGCGATCTCCCGGAACGCCGCGAAATCCAGATGCCGCGGATACGCCGACCAGCCCGCCACGATCACCTTCGGCCGAACCGACAGCGCCTGCTCGCGCAGCGCCTCCATGTCGACCCGGTGATCCTCCTTGCTCACCCCGTAGGCGTGCACCTCGTAGAGCTTGCCGGAGAAGTTCAGCCGCATGCCGTGGGTCAGGTGACCGCCGTGCGCCAAATCCAGGCCGAGCAGTTTCTCACCCGGATTCATCAATGCCATCAGCACCGCGGCGTTGGCCTGCGCGCCGGAATGCGGCTGCACATTGGCGAAGTCGGCGCCGAACAGCGCCTTGACCCGCTCGCGCGCGAGGTTCTCGACGACGTCGACGTGCTCGCACCCGCCGTAGTACCGGCGGCCCGGATAGCCCTCGGCGTACTTGTTGGTCAGCACACTGCCCTGCGCCTGCAGCACCGCGCGCGGTACGAAGTTCTCCGAGGCGATCATCTCGAGCGTGTCGCGTTCCCGGGCGAGTTCGCCCGCCATCGCGGCAGCGAGTTCGGGATCGAGTTCGGCGAGCGATTGAGAATTCACAGAGGCGGCGGTCGTCTGGGTCACGGACCCAGTGTATTGGCCCGGCGCGCCCTCGATTTCCCCGGCACCTGAATCGGGGTGTACCGGCGCGCGGCCCACCGGCCGAGACTGGGACGCGCAGAACTCGATCACACCGAAAGGTAATTCACCATGCAACCGATCTACGTGCCGACGAATCCGATTCAGGCGCTACTGCTGCAACTCTCGCACCTGGTCTGCACGATTTCCTCCGGCGGGCACTGCGTGTGGCCTATGTGAGCCTGTCGCTCACATGCGGCGGACCGCTCCGGGGGTCAGCGGTTCGTCGAGCAGGCGACGGAAACGATCGGCCCGGTCGTCCTCGTCCACCGCGCGGTCGAGCCAGCCGCCGAGCAGGCGATAGCCCTCCACGTAGGTACTGATGTAGGCGCGCCACAGCGGTGAGGACAGGAAGCGCAGCGACTGCCTGGCACGTTCGGGGGTGGCCAGGCTCCAGCGCTGCAGGAAATCCGCGACCTCGTCCGCGCTGCGGCCGCGGTCGTGCAGCAGCAGCGCGGCATCCTGGCGCACCCCGAGCAATTGCGCCGACGCGTTCGAAAGCCGTTCCGCCCGTTCACCATCGAATCGCAGGCCGAGGTCGGCGTAGATCTCCTGAGCCCACTTGCCCCAGCCCGGCCCGACGATGGAACGCAACGCCAGATCCGCCAGCCCCTCGGCCATCAGGCACTGCGGGGTGTTGACCACGAACAACGTCTGTTCGGCCTGCCCCGCGCCGACCAACCCGGCCTCCTTGCGGCAGTGCTCGGTGTGGTGACCGGGATAGGCCTCGTGCGCGATGAGCGCGGGCAGATGCGCCATATGCTGTTTGAGGTCGGAGTTGATCGCGACCCGGGACCGGTAGTTGCCCAGGTAGTAGTTGAACCCGGACCACGGCTTGTCACCGACGACTTCGTATTCCACCCGCTCGTGATCGGGCAACCGATAACGCGCCCGGACCAGTTCGCGCAGCGCGCCGGAGAACGCCGCGACGCATTCACTCAGCCGCTCCGGCGGAATCTCGTCGGCCTTGCGGTGCGCGCTCACCCGCTCGAACAGCGTGCCGTCGCCGGCCAGGACCTCGTCCATCTGCCGATGCGCGTCGCGATAGTCCGACTCGTCGCCGGGTGCGATATCCACGTCGAAATAGGCGCGCACCTCGTCGATGAAGGAAATCCGCTCACCGGCGAACTTGCGCGCGGAACATTCCAGGGCGCGCAGATGCGCATCGAGGAATTCGGTGCGTTCGCCGGACAACCCCGCCTCCGGCAGTTCTTTGCGCAATGCCGCGGCCCGCGTGGCCAACTCGCCCGGCAGCGGCGCGGGTCCCTCCTGCACCTCGCGCCGCAGCGCGGGATCTCCGGTGTAGGCATCGACGAACCCGGGTTCGAGGCGATCGAAAGCCAGTCCCAGCCGCAGATAATCGCTCACGAGCGGATGCGCGTCCATGACAGCCGACGATACCGCGACCGGGCGTTCACGCAGTCCGGGAAGTGGGCCCGCTTGCCAAACCCCGAGGCCGGGAGAGAAATGTCACTTATGGTTACTGGCGAGTAATAACACCCCGTGTGCGGGGCGGCCTTCCCGCCGAGGAGAATTCGCCTATGCCAGGACTGCCCACCGGATCCCGTCCCGCCGGGCGCGCGGACGGCGCGGGATCCTCGACACGGCGTCCGGACCGAATGCGTCATGTGCACCGAACCGAGAGCGTGGGTAAATGGCACGGATGAGTGAGCCGAGTCCCTATGTGGAATTCGACCGGAAACAATGGCGCACCCTGCGAAAGTCCACTCCCCTGGTACTCACCGAGGAGGAACTGATCGGCCTGCGCGGACTCGGCGAGCAGATCGATCTGGAAGAGGTCGCCGAGGTTTATCTGCCGCTGGCCCGGTTGATCCATCTGCAGGTCGCGGCGCGACAGCGATTGTTCGCCGCCACCGCGACCTTTCTCGGCGAGACGCATCCGGACCATCAGGTCCCCTTCGTCATCGGTATCGCCGGTAGCGTCGCGGTCGGAAAATCCACCACCGCGCGCGTGCTGCAGGCGCTGCTGGCCCGCTGGGACCACCACCCCCGGGTCGATCTGGTGACCACTGACGGATTCCTTTATGCGACAGCCGAACTCACCCGCCGGGGAATCATGCATCGCAAGGGTTTTCCGGAAAGTTACGATCGCCGCAAGCTGCTGCGTTTCGTGACCGAGGTGAAATCCGGTGCGTCCGAGGTCTGCGCGCCGATTTATTCACATATCGCCTACGACATCCTGCCCGATCAGTTCCACTGCGTACGCCAGCCCGACATCCTGATCATGGAGGGGCTCAACGTCCTGCAGACCGGGCCGCGCCTGATGGTCTCGGACCTGTTCGATTTCTCGGTCTACGTCGACGCGCGGATCGAGGATATCGAGAAGTGGTACGTCAATCGCTTTCTGTCCCTGCGCAAGACGGCCTTCGCGGACCCGAACTCGCACTTCCACCACTACGCCGGATTCAACGATCAGGAGGCGACGATCGCGGCCCAGGAGATCTGGAACGCGACCAACCGCCCCAATCTCGTGGAGAACATCCTGCCCACCCGCCCGCGCGCAACCCTGGTGCTACGCAAGGACTCAGACCACAGCATCAACCGAATCCGCCTGCGCAAGTTATAAATTCGAGAAGTAGGTCAAATCCGCCAAGCCGCGTCCAGTCTGGTGGCGACGTCTATTTCCCGGACCGCGGCGATATGCGGTTTGCGGATCTCGCGGGCTACGTAACGGGCGATGAAGCGGCGGATCTCGTGATCGACGCTGGCCAGCAGGCGTAGCAGCCGACCGCGCCGGGTGGCGGCGGCGACGTTGACGCGCACGTCGCTCGGGCGCGGTTCGGCGATATCGATGATCACGCGCAGCGGTTCGGCGGTGCGGACGATCAGGTGGACGCGGACCGCGCCGTCGACGTCGAAACGGTGGCGGTCCACGGTCAGGTCCAGCAGCAGATCGACCTTCAGCGGGATGATGAGTTCGAAGGTGATCTCCTCGCCGAGGTTGCGCACCAGCACCGGTTCACCGAGTCGTACCTGCGCGCTCACCTTGGCGAGCCGGCCGGGGCCGACCCCGATCGGGCCGAAATCGAAAGCGGCGCCGGTCAATCGGGAGAACGCGCCCGCGATCCGCGCCGGGGACGCCGCGTATTCCAGGAATCGCCTGCCGAATTCCTCGTAACTGATGTACGGCGTCGCGGCCGTCACCGCGCAGCGCTGCCCGGACTCACTCATCTACTGGACGGTACGCGAGCGCGACCGCGCACATCCGGATGATCATGTAATGCAACATATCCTGGGCCGAGCCGTTATTCGCCGGCCCAAACCCGAATGCCCCGAACCCGGATTCAGGCGCCGTAACGCCGGTGCCGGGCGGCATAATCGCGCAGTGCGCGCAGGAAGTCGACCCGGCGGAATTCGGGCCAGTACGCCTCGGTGAACCAGATCTCCGAATAAGCGCTCTGCCACAACAGGAATCCGGACATCCGCTGCTCGCCCGAGGTGCGGATGACCAGGTCCGGATCGGGCTGCCCGGAGGTGTACAGATGCTGGCCGATCGCGTTGACGGTGATCGACTGGACCAGGTCCTCGCCCGTCTCGCCGGCCGCCATCTCCTGCCGGACCAGTGAGCGCACCGCATCGGCGATCTCCTGGCGGCCGCCGTATCCGATCGCCACGTTGACGTGAACGCCGGTGCGGCCGTGGCTCTCGTCGGCGGCCTTGCGCATCCGGCGCGCGACGTCCTCCGGCAGTCCGTCGAGCGAGCCGACGATCTTCACACCCCAGTTCAGCTCCGGCGCGGAGAGTTCCTCCACGACGTCGGTGATCACCTCGAACAGGGTTTCCAGCTCGTCCGGATCGCGGTTGAGGTTCTCGGTGGACAGCAGATACACCGTCACCATCTCGATGCCCTCGGCCTCGCACCAGCCGACGAGTTCGGCGATCTTCAGCGCACCGACGCGATGCCCGTGACTGACGTCGGTGAAGCCGTTCTCCCGCGCCCAGCGGCGATTTCCGTCACACACCACGGCCACGTGACGCGGATGTTGTTTGCCTGCGAGCTGTTTGGACAGCCGCGCCTGATAGATGCGATACGGCAGCTCACGCACCTGACTTGCAAGCTTCACGGAGAGCAACCCTACGCCCCGGAGATATCGGCACGCCGCGTACATCGGGGGGAACCGGACCGCTGACGTGTCATCGGCATCGCGATGGCGAGATCGGTAACTTACGGTACCGTAGGTTACTCAGGAGGTAAGCCTTGTCCGAATCGGTGACGCCCATGCCCGCCGCCCTGGGCCCAATCGGGCTCGCGGCGAACATCCCGGTCAAACCGCGTATGCGGGGCTGGATACACACCTGGGCGGTCGGTATCGCCGCCATCGCCGCAATCGCGCTGGCCGCGGTGTCCGCGACCGTCTCGGCGACCGCAGGCCTGTCCACGCTGGTCTACGGGCTCACGGTCTGCGGCGTCTTCGGGGTCAGCGCCACCTACCACCGGGTGACCTGGACCAGCGCGCGGACCCGCATCCGTATGAAGCGGGCAGACCATTCGATGATCTTCCTGTTCATCGCGGGCAGCTACACGCCGTTCGCACTGCTGGGCCTGCCCGGTCGCACCGGAACCACACTGCTGGCCGTGGTCTGGGCGGGCGCGCTGGCCGGGGTCGCGCTCAAACTGCTGTGGCCGACCGCGCCGCGCTGGGTCGGCGTGCCGCTGTACCTGCTGCTGGGCTGGGCGATCGTGCCTGTCGCGGCGCCCATGACGCACCACGTCGGCGTGCCCGCGATGATCCTGCTGCTGGTCGGCGGGCTGGCCTACAGCATCGGCGCGATACTCTACGCGGCCAAGTGGCCCGACCCCTGGCCGACCGTCTTCGGACATCACGAATTCTTCCACGCCGCAACGGTTCTCGCGGCCCTGTGCCACTACGTCGCGGTGTGGCTGGTCGTGCTGGGATAACCGCCCGGATCGCACGGCGCACCTGTGACGTACCGGACACGATCCGGTCGAAACCGACGACGCCGCGCGCTCGGGTTCTATGCTCCTCGTTCGTGCTCTACGAATCGATATCGCGCTGCCGCACAAGTTCCACGCCATGATCAATCGGTTGATCCTGTGGGCGCTGCGGATGCGCTGGGGGCTGTCGAGCGTGGTGCTGCTGTGCCACGTCAGCGGGCTCGCGGTCATCATCATCGAACTGTGGCTGAGCGGTTTCCTCGGGCGGCTCGGACCGGACTGGATGAGCGCGCTGGCGCAGACCGCGATCTACCCGATCCTGGGTGCGCTGGTCGGCGTCGCGATCGCCGTGCGCGATCGCAGCCACTATTTCGGCTGGCTGGACACCGGCCGCAAACCCACCGAGGCCGAGGCGCGGCGGCTGTTGAACCTGCCGATGGCGACCACACTTCGGGCCCTGGCCATCTGGCTGCCCGGCGTGATCATCGTGACGCTGCTGTTCGCACAGGTCGTGCCGTCGCGGGCGATCGCGGTGGTCGGCGCGATGTTCGCCCTCGGCGCGTTCGAATCGGCCGGTTTCACCCTGCTGATCGTCGACCGGCTGATCCGGCCCGCGATCCCGCTCGTCGCGACGGTGCTCGGCGGGACGATGCACTGGAGTTCCACGGTGCTCAACCGGGTCGTGCTGTCCTGGAGCGTCTCCGGGATGATGCCGCTGCTGATGCTGATCACCGTGCTCGCCGATCCGGTCGCCGCACCGGGCGACCGCATCCACACCGCGCTGTACATGTCCCTGGTGGGGCTGCTGGTCGGCGCGATCGCCACCGCCACGCTCGCCCGAGCGGTCGCCGCGCCGGTGCGGATGCTGCGTCGCGCCCTGGACCGCATCGCGCACGGCGATCTCGAGGTGCGGGTGCCGGTCGGCAGCGCCAGTGAGATCGGCCGGCTCGAGCATTCGGTGAACGAGCTCGCCGAGAACCTGTCCGAACGCGAACGGCTGCGCGATGTGTTCGGCCGCCATGTCGGCACCGAGGTCGCCGAACGCGCCCTGGCCGGGAGCATGGACCTCACCGGCGACGTTCGCGTGGTGACCGCGCTGTTCGTGGACGTCGTGGGTTCGGTCGAACTGTCCACCGAACTCGCGCCGCGCGAATTCGTCGCCAAATTGAACCGGCTGCTGTCGATCGTCGTCTCGGCCACCGAGGACAACGGCGGACTGGTGAACAAATTCGAGGGCGATGCCGCGCTGTGCATCTTCGGCGCGCCGATCGCCTTGCGCGACAACGCGACTCCCGCACTGCGCGCGGCCCGCCGGATCCGCGACGAGGTGGCCGCCGGGGGTGAGCTCGATATCGGCATCGGCGTGGCGCGCGGATCGGTGTTCGCCGGAGACGTCGGCACGGACACCCGCCTGGAATTCACCGTCATCGGCGACGCGGTGAACGAGGCGTCCCGGCTGACCACCGAGGCCAAACATGTGGCCCGGCGAATCCTGGTGAGCCAGAACGTCGTCGAGGCCGCCTCGGGTAACGAGAGCGCGGCCTGGGAACTGCACGAGACCATCCACCTGCGCGGCCGCAAGGAGCCGACGGACTGCTGGACCGATATCGCCCCTGCCGTGCCGGTCGGCGGCCGGAACAAGAGCGCCGCGGACGGCAACGGCGCCTCACCTGCCTCGGCCTCGGCCACATCGGACGCCGCGACGAGAGCGGCCGATTAGGTTGCCAGGCGCGACCTCGCCGGGGTGCGACGCCGACGTAACGTCACGAATGTGCAGCTCAACACGTTGCGGGCGGGACCGCTACAGCGGCCATCGGCATCGACGCGGTGGTCGTCCCCGCATCCCGACGGCCGCACGGTTCGCTGAATCGCGACGGCCGTACGGCTCGCGATCGAACACCGGCCAGCCGCCGCTTTCCGCCGAACCTGCTGCGCCGCAACTACTTTCGATGCAAGGTCACGGGTGCCAGGTGATCCTGCCGCCCTGGAAGTCCTGCGCCTTGCCGCCGCGGTAGTCGTATTCGTCGCTGGTCGGGTAGCCGTAGCGGCCCTTCTCCGCGCCGTTGCCCTGCCACACTCCGGCGATATTGCCCCAGACCGGATGCGCGCCGGTCTCCTCGGACCAGTAGATCACTCCGCCGGGGAACAGGTTGTAGCGTCCGGCGCCGTCGTTACCCGCCTTGGACTCGTCCGAGACCGGGAAGCCCAGCGGGCTGCGCTCCCAACCCAGCGCGGCATATTTGTCGCGGATGAGACCGCAGACGTCGTGCGCGTCGGTGCCGACGGACCAGTAGATCGAGCAGCCGCGCTCGAAGACCTGGAACCGGCCGCCCTGCGCGGCCGATTCGGCGGTGGTCGGATTGCCGAAGAAGTTCGTGCCGCCCGCGCGATCGTATGCCTTCTCGATGGCGCCGCCGACGTCGAAGGCCCCGACATGCCGCGCAGCCGCCGGGCCCGCGCCCGTTACAGTGGCAAATACCACTGCGGCGAGGCCGGCGGTCAGCGCCAGTGCACCGCGTCCGGACGGTCGGTACGAACGGTTCCTACGAGGCTGCATGGTCACATGAACTCCCTGTCCAAGCGGTCGATCCGGACCCCGACGACCGCTTTCTGCACGCCATCCTGCAAGGACTCGCCGCAGTCGGCAAGCCTCCTCGGCCAACCTGGTGAGACTTCATAGCCACATGCTATACATGTCCCGCTGCCAGGCTTTTCTCGAGCACGGCGCGTCACCCGGGCATCCCTGACCACGCCCCGGGCGCTACGGTGATCCGCGGCCGACCCGGGAAACGCGGCCGATCCCGTGGCATCGGTCGGTGGTCGGCCCATGCGCCCGGCGAACGCGGCACATACGGGAACGACCGGCAGACCGCACCCCGAATCGCCGTCCGAACCGCTCGGAGCCGAGCCCGGCACATCCCACGCACCAGGGAGTTCACCCGACGGCCGAGGCGCCCGGGATGAGCGCAGAGGCTGCCTGTCATCGACCGGAGATGTCGCAGGCCGGGCCACCGTCACCGAGCCGATCGCGCGTCCGGCCGGTCACCACATGGGATGAGGAATCACTTCCCGCTCGATGCGCTCGACCCGAGAGACGCGCGCAGTGCCTGCGGATCGGTCACCGGGAGATCGCAGACCGCGCCGCGGCAGACGTAGGCGGCCGGGCGGGCGTCGACCGGAGGGCGACTGTCCAGCAACGGGGCCGAATCCTTTTGTCCGGCAAGTACTACCGATCCACCAGGGGCGGACCAGCGTGCGGCGGTGAGCAATTCGGCCGTGGCCGGGTCCAAGCCCTCGGGGAGCGCGACCGCGATCTGCAGCGGGCCCTGGACCGACGCCTCGGCGACCGTGAGCCAGTGACCGCCCGATCGCGGCGCGCGGGCGAGCACGATCGCGCTGCGGGACAGGGTGGATTCGGCCAGTTCGCGGTAGCGGCCCGCGCGATCCGGATCGCTCAGCGCCGAAGCGGTCAGCAGCGCCTCGGCGAATGACGAAGCGCCCGAGGGGGTTGCGCCGTCGAACGGGTCGCGCGGGCGGGAGATGAGCGATTCGGCGTCGTCGGCGGTGTCGAACCACGCGCCCGCAGCGGACGGATCGGCGAACCGAGTTATGGCGATATCCAGCAGTTCCTGGGCGCGGTCGAGCCAACCGGGTTCGCCGGTGGCCTGATACAGCGCGAGCAGACCGCCGGCCAGCCAGGCGTAGTCCTCCAGAATGCCGGGGGCCGCACCGGTCACACCGCCGAGCGAGGCGCGTCGCAATCGGCCGTCGACCACATGCTCCGACAACAACATTCGCGCGCACCGGGCCGCGGCTTCGATCCAATCCGGCCGTGCGTGGGCGGCCCCGGCCTCGGCCAGCGCGGTGATCGCCATGCCGTTCCAGGCGGTGACCACCTTGTCGTCACGCCCGGGTTGCGGACGCGCGTCGCGGGCCTGCCGCAGCAGGGTCCGGACCCGATCGAAACGCTCGGGATCGACCGGGCCCGAGATGTCGGCGCGGCCCGCGGGCACCGGCAGGGTGAGCACCGAGGCGCCGTGTTCGAAATTCCCGTCCGCGGTCACATCGAAAACCGTTGCCGCCCAGGCTCCGTCGTCGGCACCGAGAACTTCGTTCAGTTGCGCGGGAGTCCAGACGTAGGTCGCGCCCTCGACTCCCGGCCCGTCCGGATCGACGTGGGTGTCCGCGTCGAGACCGGAGGCGAATCCGCCCTGCTCGGTCCCCAGATCGTCGAGAATGAACGCGGCTGTCTCCACCATCACCCGGGCCGGCAGGTCACCGCGCGAAAGCTGTTCCGCGGCAGACTCCTGCGCGCCGGATCGAGCCAGATGTGCGTAGACACGCAGCAATTGGGCGTTGTCGTAGAGCATCTTCTCGAAATGCGGTACCACCCAGGCGGCGTCGACCGCGTACCGGGCGAATCCGCCCCGCAGCTGATCGTAGATACCGCCGCGCGCCATCGCGACGGCCGTATCGAGCACCGCCTGGCGCGCCGTCCGGTCGCCGGTGCGCTCGACATGCCGCAACAGCCCCTCCAACAGGGCCGACGGCGGAAACTTCGGCGCACCACCGAATCCCGCGTATCGCGGATCCACATCACGCAGCACCGCCGCGACCGCGTGATCCAGCAACTCCGGACCGACCGCGAGATCACTGTCCGGCAGCCCGCCCGCCTGCGCCCGCAACGCGTCGGCCACCTGCCCCGCGGCCTCGTCCACCTCCGCCCGCCGCGTCCGCCAGGTATCCGCCACCGCGGTGAGCACCTGCGTGAACGACGGCATCCCACCCCGCGGCGCCTTCGGGTAGTACGTCCCGCAGTAGAACGGCTCCCCCTCCGGCGTCAGAAAACACGTCATCGGCCACCCGCCCTGCCCGGTCATCGCGACCGTGGCCGACATATAGATCGCGTCGATATCGGGCCGCTCCTCCCGATCCACCTTCACGCACACGTAGTTGGCATTCATCAACTCCGCTGTGGCCGCATCCTCGAACGACTCGTGCGCCATCACATGACACCAGTGACACGAGGCGTATCCGACGGACAGCAGGATCGGCACGTCCCGCGCCACCGCTTCGGCCAGCGCATCAGCGCCCCACTGCCGCCAATCGACGGGATTGTCGGCATGCTGACGCAGATAAGGCGAGGTCGCGCTGGCCAATTGGTTCACACAGCCAGCCTCCCACAGTCGATGCCCTGGCTCATCCCGCGTGTCGGGCCAGATGGTCGACAGGTGATAGCGCGAAACGGCCGCGCCTGCCTCAAGCAGCCAGGCACCACGTTGTCCACCCGGGCTTGCGCCTTGCGCGCGGCGTACGGCTGCCCGGCGACGAGGGGGAGCCGACTGCCGGCGCGGTGACCGGATCGAGACTCGTCTTCGGCGTTTCGCCGACTCCCGGCCGGCGCTATCGGCCTGGGCATGCGCAGGGCCCGCAGAGATGGTGCCGTCGCGTCCGGTACGCGGTAGTCATCACCGGGGCCGTATCGGAACAAGTTGCATAGCAACCGATCTCGCGCTATCTGCCGCACCGGTGCGGTTCGGCGGACGGCTGGAGGATTCGGTAGTATCGGGCGACGTTTGCGCGCTATGGAGGGGGAAGCATGACACAAACACCTGGACAGTGGGCCGGCCAACCACAGCAGCCCGGTCAACCGCTGCACAGTGGGCCGCAGCCTTATCAACCTGCGCCGGGGACGTACGCACCCGCACCGGCGGTTCCGCCCGCACAGTTCGCGCCACAAGGCGGGTTCGCAGCGCCGCCCCAGCCCTATCAGGCGGCGGCGCAACATTATTCGCCGCAACCGGGCTACCAGCAGCCCGGGTACGCCACTGCTGCGCCGCCGCCCGCCGGGGCCCCGGAATGCCGCGTGTGCGGTGCGACGCCCGCGGCCAAAGCGAGGTTCTCGAGTATCACCGGGATCATCGCGACTTGGACGGTGAAGCAATGGCGTGGCCTGTACTGCCGGACCTGCGGCCTGGCGACGTTCCGGGAGGCGATGTCCGAGACCCTGGTCGGCGGGTGGTGGTTGATCGTCTCGTTCGGGATCATCCCGCTCTACGTCTTGACCAACCTGTACGGACGCTCCCGGGTCGCCCGGCTGGCGGAACCGACAGGTCGGCGATCACAGCCGATGATGTCGGGTCCGCCGGTCTTCGCTCGCCGGAAAGTCCAGGTCGTAGCGACTATCGGCCTTGCGATGTGGGTGTTGTTCTTCACGTTCGCGAAGTGGAAGAGCTGAGCTCAGTTCGACTCGCGTCCGCGCGCGGTGACCGGTTCAGCCAGGTTTTCCTCCTCGCAGCGGCGCTGCCAGGCGTCGATCGTCTCCGCCAGGCCGGCGCCGAGGCGCGGGCCGGGGGTGAAGGTCGCGGGCAGATGCCGCATTCCCTGGATGGTTCCGATGGTGTCGTAGTGCACGGTGCCCGCGGGGTCGCAGACGAAATCCGGCATCCGATCCAAAACCGCGACGAGCATCCGCTTGAACACCATCCGGGCCATGTTGGAGCCGATGCAGCGATGAATGCCGAGCCCGAAACTGAAGTGGCGGTTGCCTTTTCGATCCATGACCAAGGTGTCCGGGTCGGGGAACACCGCCGGGTCCCGGTTGGCCATCGCCCACGACAACCAGAGCCGCTCACCCTCCTTGAACTGCTGTCCGGCGATCTCGCAGTCCTGCGCGAAGGTGCGGCCGTCACCGGGGGCGGGGGTGAAGTAGCGCAGGAACTCCTCGGTTGCCGCGTTCAGCAGCAGCTCGCGTTCGCGGCTGAGCGTTTCGCGCTCGGCCGGGTTTTCCGAGAGCCATTCGAGAGCGTGCGCGGTGAGCGCGGTCGTCGTGTCGAACCCGCCGCCGATCAGCAGGGCCAACTGGCCGAGCAGGTCCATGTCGTCGGCCGGCTCGCCGTCGATCCGCAGCCGAACCAGCGCGTCGATCAAGCCGGGGCGCGGGTTCTCCCTGATCTCCTGCAGATTGGCGAACAGATCCATCCCCATCGCCAGGTGCAGTTCCTTGATCCGGTCCATGTCGGGTGAGTCCGGTGGCGTGTAGACCGAGGCGTGCGCAGGCTCGCAGTAGATCGACCACTTGCGCAGCGGAACACCCAGCATCGCCAGCGTCAGCACGGCGGGTACGACGTTGGCCAGGTCATCGACGAAGTCGATCCGCCCGGACTCGATCTTCTCGTCCAGGCAGGCCCGCACCAGATCGTCGACGAACGGAATCCAGCGCTGTACCGCGCTGGGCGACAGATAAGGGTTCAGCACCGAACGGAATTGACCGTGTTCGGGATCGTCCATCTCGAGGATCCCGTTGCGGATCGGCATCGCCTGCCCGTCCGAGGGAATGGTGATGCCCTGGTAACCCCGCCGTTCCCCCTTCACATCCCGATCGTTGGAGATGTGCGGACAGCGGGCCAGCTCGAAGACCTCCCGGTTGCCGGCGGCCACCCAGTGGCCGCCGTGCGTCTCGGTCCATGCGATCGGGCACCGCTCGTGCATCTCCCGGGTGATCTCGCCGAAGCGATGCCGGTACTCCGGGGTGTGCCGGTCGAAGTGATAGGTGTTGCGCCGGTGGTCGGACTCCGGCCGGACATTCTCCACAGTCATGGTCGAGGCCCTTTCAGCTCAACGAGATCGCGCGTTCGGGACACGAGCCGACGGCCTCCCGGGCCCCGGCTTCGGCCTGGGCCGGAACGTCGCCGTCGACGGCCGTGGCGTGGCCGTCCAGATCGCTCAGCCGAACCAGCTCGGGTGCGACCATCGCGCAGATGGTGTGCCCCTGGCAGCGTGCGGGGTCCACGGATAGCTTCATAATTCCTTCTGTTCGGGAGTATTCGGTTATTACGGTGTCGCGCAGTCGTTATCGAGCTCGATGAGCGGTCGGCGCGGCGCTGATCCGCTGGATGAGATGTTCGACGAGGGTGATCAGCACGCGCTTGCACGAATCCCGGTCGCGGGCATCGCACAGCAGCACCGGCGTCTGCTCGTTCAGGTCCAGGGCCTCGTGCACTTCGGCGGGCGTGTAGTGCGGTGCGGTCTCGAAAGCGTTGACCGCCACCGCGAATGCGGTACCTCGGCGTTCGAAGTAGTCGATCGGGGCGAAGGCCGCTTCCAATCGCCTGGTGTCCGCTACGACCACGGCGCCCAGTGCGCCGCGCGCCAATTCGTCCCACAGGAACCAGAATCGGTCCTGCCCGGGCGTACCGAACAGGTACAGCACCAGGCTGTCGTCGATCGTGACGCGACCGAAGTCCAGCGCGACGGTCGTCGTGACCTTCGCCTCTACCCCACTCAAATCGTCTACACCCGTGGACAATTCGGTGATGAACTCCTCGGTGCACAGCGCGGGAGTCTCGCTGATGGTGGCGACCATCGTGGTCTTGCCGACCCCGAATCCACCCGCGATGAGAATCTTCACCGAGGTCGCCATGGGCTTGTTCGAATCAGAGCTTTCTGATGCCATCTAGTACCGCTCGCAAGAGATCGAGGTCCTCGGCCGGGGCATGGTGCGCGGCGACCGGAGCACGGGAAACGAGTATGCCGTCGGCGATCAGGTCGCCGATCAGGATCTTGGTGACCGCCAGCGGCACCCGCAGTGCGGCGGACACCTCCGCCACAGCCAGCGGCTGCTGGCACAACTGAACGATCTGACCGTATTCCAGTTCGATGCGACGCAACGGCGGCGCCGCGGCGGAAACCGCGACGATGGTGAGCATGTCGAGCGTGTGGACTCGACCGGACGTCCGTCCGCCGGTCCGTGCGTACGGGCGGACCAGCGGCCCGGCCGCCTCGTCGAACCACCTCCTGGAGTCGGGGTTCATGGCAGTCGCTGGTTGAGGACCTGTCCGGTCAGCTGCGAGCGCGGTGTCGTGGACAGCAGACTTCCGACGCGTTGCACCGTGAGATTCATTTCGTAGGCGACCATTCCGAGTTTCGCGTCCGCGGTGGCCTGCAGCGCCAGACAGGCATGGCTGCCCGCGGCGGTCACGAACAGGATCGCGCGATCCAGCTCGATGATGGCCTGCCGGACGCCGCCGCCGTCGAACCGGGCGCCCGCGCTGCGGCCCAGGCCGTACAGCGTCGAGGACATCGCGCCGAAGTGCTCGGCGTCGTCCCGGGACAGGGACGAGGACCGACCGAGGAGCAGCCCGTCGGTGGAATGCACCACCGCATAACGGGAGCCGACCAGTCGCTCGATCAGATCGTCCAGCAACCAGTTCAGATCATTGGTTTGCGGGTTCGTCATCGGTGCTTCCTCTATCAGAACGTCGGGCTACCGGAACCAGGTGCGCCGGGGTCTGCCCGGCGGCCCTGCATGGTTCCGATCTCGATGGCGGACAACATGTCTCGTGCCTGTTCGGCGGTTCGCACCGGTGGTGCGGACTGCTCCTGCGGCTGCGGCTGGGCGCCGTCGTTCGCCAGCTCCGGCGCCAGACTGGCCTGACGGCGGCGGCGCGGCAGCGAAGGGCGTGGCCGTGCGCCCGATTCGGCGAGGCCGTTGTCGCCGGAACCGCCATACGGCGGGAGTTGTCCGGGAGCGTCGAATCCGATCCCGGTGTCGCCGGCCCGCGCTGCCGCCGGCAACGGCTGCGCGGCCTGACCGGACAGCTCGGGTACGGCCGCCGACCCTATCGCGTCGGCGGCCCGCCACGCTCCGGTGGACGGGAACGCATCGGCGACAACCAGTTTCGAGGGGATGACGACGATGGCGCGGACACCGCCGTAATCGGATTCCGCGAGCCGCACCGCGACGTCGTTGCGCCGCGCCAGCTGGGCCACCACGAACATGCCCAGTCGCGAGTCCTCGGACAAGGTGCCGACACCGAAGTCGGGCGGATCGGCCAGCACGGCATTGAGCCGGGCGAGCTGTTCCTCGCCCATCCCGACGCCCTGATCCACGATCTCGACGGCGACGCCCTTGCCCACGATGCCGGCGCGGACCTCCACCTGCGATTGCGGCGGGGAGAAGTTGGCGGCGTTGTCGATGAGTTCGGCGAGCAGGTGCACCAGGTCGGCCACCGAACTGCCGGCGACCATCAGATCGGGGGCTCGGACGATCTTCACCCGGCTGAAGTCGACCGCCTCACTGACACTGCTTCGGACGACCTCGAGCAACTGAACGGGATTGCGCCACCCGCGTCCGGGCTCGCCGCCGGCCAGAATGATCAGGTTCTCCGCGTTGCGCCGTTCGCGGGTGGCGAGATGGTCCAGGCGGAAGAAGATATCCAGCAGCGTCGGATCCTCCTGCGTGGATTCCGCCTCGTCCAGGAGTTCGAGCTGGCGATGGACCACGGTCTGGCTGCGGTGCGCGATGTTGAGGAAGACCTTGCGCACGCCCTCGCGGGTGCCGGCCTCGGTGACGGCGGCGGAAACGGCCTCGGTCTGGGCATGGTTGAACGCGTCCGCCACCTGGCCGATCTCGTCGCTGCCGAACGCCAGCGGTGCGGACTCGGCGCTCACGTCGACCGCCTCCCCGGCGCGCAGACGCTGCATGATCCGCGGCAGCCGCTCGTTGGCCAGCGCCAGCGTCTCGTTACGCAGCCTGCCCAGGCGCGCGATGACCCGGTTGGCCAGCAGCAGCGACACGACGAAGGCCGCCACCGCGGCGGCCAGCAGCAGACCGCCGACCAGGAGTGCGTCGCGCGCTTTGGCATCCGCGGTGTCCGCCGCCAGATTGTGCGCACGCAGCATCTGGCCGTCCCAGAGCGTGAGCAGCGCGTTGTCGGCCTGGGCGGTGGTATCGGCCCAGTCCTGGGCGCTGAACGCCATCGGGGCCGGGGTCGGCGTCGCACCGGATTTGCTGGGCGCCGCGGTGATCGGGTCCAGCGCACGCGCGAGGAGGGTGTTCTCCATCATCACCAATCGCAGCCAGTCCTGGCTCGTCGTGACCGCTTTGATCTCCGCCGATTGCGCGGCCTGCGATTCGATACTGGTGCGATATCCGCCGACCAGCCGCGAGAATTCGATGGCCAGCGCCGGGGACAACGTTTCGTTGTGGGTCAATACCGCGCCCAGCGCCGCACTGCGCGACAGCATTTCCGAGGCGGAGACGATCGTCAGCGCGGTCGCCACCGCGCTCGCCACCTGGGGCGTCGGCGCATCGGCCTCCACAATCTCGCTGCCGACCGAGATCGCGTCCAGGAAATGGCCGAAGTAGTTGTACGCGTCGGCGATCGGCAGCGTTCCGGCGTCGACCTGAGCACGTACCGACAACAAGCGCGATTTCGCGGTCTGAATACCGCCGATGTTGCCGGTCACCTCGGAATGCCCGATCTTGCTGAACTCGGGCGAGGTCTGGTCGAGCGCACTCGAGATGGCGTCGAAACGGGCCCTGGCCTGCGTGAGCGGTCCGGGATCGCCGCCGCCGCTCGCCAGCCGGACAACCGAATATTGCCGTTCGAGTTGTACCGCGGTAACCAATTCCCTGGTCTGCGGGGTTGCGGCTGCCAGGGCTTTCGACCAATCCCGTGCATGCCTACCTTGGGTCACGGCATATCCTGCGCCGCTGACACCGATGACGAGCAATACGAGGCTCGGGACGAGTGCAATGGCCAGAATACGAGCCCGGACACCCAGTCTCGGTTTGAACATTGCCACAGCATATCGGTTGGATCACGATATCGCACCGATGAATCCGGAAATAAAGTTATTGCATTCGAGCATGATAGAACGCGTTTCAAACAATCACCCGGATGAATTACAGCAAAGGCATGAGGAATTGATCGTCCGGAAAAACGAGCCCGGCCGACCTGAATTCAGCGCTATTCCGCAGGAAACTCACATACTCGGAACCGCGGTTGGCGGGAAGAAGCTTCGAAGCGATGATCTGTTCGCGAAGCATGCAAAATGTGACGAGCATTCGACATGACTCGGGGAAGCGGTCGAGATGTCGACCATCCGAACGCTCGCCTATACGCCCCCGCAGACCTCGATCGACCAAATCCGCATGGCACAACCCTCCTTCGGCCGACTGACGCTCACCCCGGCCTCGACCGGGGCACCGACCGCTCGCGACGGTCACTTCGGCCCTGCCTGCCATGCAACCGGACCCATGGCGACGACGGAGAGAGGCTGCGAGATTCCGTTACGAAATCGTAATCCGGGAAAAGGTTTACCCCGAGTGTGCGGAGGCCGTCGGCCCGGACCCGCTGCCTCGCAAGATGTCCCGTGCCGGCCGACCGGCCGGCTCGGTCGTCTGGCAGAGTGTCGATGTGCGAAAGCAGCGGTCACGGTGGTCGATGCGGGGCGCGCTCGCGGCGGCGGCACCGCCCCTGTTCGTCGTCGGCGCGAACGCGTGTTTGCGAATGGTTTCTGCCGGACGGCGTTTCACCGTGTCGACGGTGCCCCGGGCACCGGTGGTGATCGTGCCGGGGGCGCGGATCGGTCCGGACGGGCTGCCGATGACGTACCTGCGCGGACGACTCGACATCGCGATCGAACTGCTCGCCGCGCACAAGGCCGGCGAGGTGCTGATCTCCGGCGATGCGCAGGGGCACTCCGGTGACGAAATCGCCTCGATGCGAAGGTATCTGGTCGAGCACGGCGTGTGCCCGGACCTGATCCGCGCGGACCCCGAGGGCCTGTCCACCCGTGCGACCTGCGAGCGGGCCCACGATCTGTTCGGCATCGACCGCGCGATCATCGTCACGCAGAATCAGCACGCGCCACGCGCGATCGCCCTGTGCCGCGGTGCGGGCATCGATGCGAACGGCGGGGACGCCTACTGCGAGTGCACTCGCAGGACATGGGTGCGCAATACCGTTCGGGAATGGCTCGCCGCCCCGAAAGCCGTTGCGGCACTGATCTCGTCGACTCGCCGCCGGGGAACCGCGCCGCGTCGGGTCTTACGTGCCGAAACCGTGACCCCCGGACGCCGCGGGCTGGGTATCCCCACGGTATGAGCAACACCGCAGGACCCGGTCCGGCGCAACGCCGGCCCTGGTTCGCCGATCTCGAGGACGCCGAACGCCGCGGCGCGCACGGAAGTGCCGGAATCGGCTATTTCGACTGTGACTGCGATATCTGCCATCACCGTCATCACGAGCGGCCGTACTGAACACGAACCGGTAGACGTAACTCCCCGGGGCACACAGCAATTCGCCCCCGTTTCCCGAGATCGGAAACGGAGGCGAATCGATGTCCTGCTGTCGAGCGCGCCGGTGCGGGATCAGGATTTCCGTGGTGGCTTCGACTTCGAACCGCCGGAACTCGCGGCATCGGACTGGTCGACCTCGACGGGATCCTCGGCCGGAGATTGGGATTCGGAGTCGGTATGGGATTCCGCCTCGGCCGCACCCGGATCGGTGCCCTCGTCGGCCGCCTGATCCGGTTCGGGATGCTCCGGGGAGAAATCCGCCGGCAGGCCCTTGATGTGCTTGTTCATCGAACGGATCAGCAGCACGGTGCCGGCCAGCAGGATCAACACGATGACCAGCCCCAGCGGGGACGCCTTGCCGAATTCCGGCCCGGTGGGGTTGGTGGTGGTGCCCTGAGCGAGAACGGTGAGAATCATCGGTCCGCGACCTCGATCTGCGGATCCTCGATACCCGCGAACAGATCGGTCTCCGGGATCTCGGTGCGCACCCGGGTCCGGGCGAGTTCGAATTCCTCGGTGGGCCACAGCCGCTGCTGCATCTCCAGCGGAATCGCGAAGAACGCCCCATTCGGATCGATCTGCGTGGCGTGCGCGCGCAATGCCTCGTCACGCTGCGGGAAATACTTGGAGCACTCGATCTGGGTGGTCACCCGGCCCATGATGTCGCCGCGTTCCTCGGCGGCCTTGCGGAACCGGTCCAGCCACTCCTGCATCGGGAACGGCTCGCCGATCCGCTCGTACTCCTGAGCGAAGATCTCCATTCGCGAAATGCTGAATCCGTGGTCGTAGTAGAGCTTGCTCGGCGTCCACGGCTCGCCCGCGCCGGGGAACTTCTCCGGATCGCCCGCGGCCTCGTACGCCGCCACGGAAACCTTGTGGCACATGATGTGGTCCGGATGCGGATAGCCGCCGTTCTCGTCGTACGTGGTGATCACGTGCGGTTTGAACTCGCGCACCACGCGCACCAGCGCCTCGGTGGCCTCCTCCAGCGGGACCAGCGCGAACGAGCCTTCCGGCAGCGGCGGCAGCGGATCGCCCTCGGGCAGCCCGGAGTCGACGAATCCGAGCCAGCGCTGGCGGACGCCGAGCGCCTTGGCGGCCTCGGCCATCTCCTCGCGGCGCACTTCGTCCATGCGCTCGAGGATGCCGGGAGTATCCATCGCCGGATTGAGGATCGACCCGCGCTCACCGCCGGTGAGGGTGACCACGAGTACGTCGTTGCCCTCCGCGGCGTACTTCGCGGTCGTCGCGGCGCCCTTGCTGGACTCGTCGTCGGGATGAGCGTGCACCGCCATGAGACGCAGACCGGTCACGACTCCACCATCTCGCTCACGCCTCCGCCTCGTTGCTCACCGTCTTCACCTCATCGCTCTCCGCCGCCATCCGGGCAGGGGGTGTCGGACCTGTCTCCCTATAGTTCCATCCGACCCTCTTTTGTTCCGAGCTACCCCCTGCAAAGGTGAGGTAGGCCAAATACTTGCGGGAGCGAGCAGATCATGAGCGAGCGCGGTGAGCGCACGACCAGTGCGGACGAGCTTTCACCCGAGCGTTCCGGCGCCGCGGCTCGGCCAGGGTCCGGATCGGTCGGCGATCGCTACGGAAGGATACCCACGCGCCGCCGCTGGGTACTTCCCGTACTGAGCGCCGGGGTGGTCGTGCTGGGCCTGGTCATCGCGTTTATCGGTTACAAGCAGTTCGGGCCGAAGGATATCGATCCGGAACAGCTGGGATATACGGTTGTCAACGATTCGACCATCGAAGCGCATTTCAAGGTGACCCGGACCCATCCCGAAAAGGCCGCGTTCTGCTTCGTGCGGGCGATGGACACCGACGGCAACGAGGTCGGCCGCCGCGAGGTGCTGATCGCCCCCTCGACCAGCGGCACCGTCGAACTGAAGACGATCGTGCGGAGTGTGGCCCGACCGGCGGCGACGGATGTTTACGGCTGCGGCGGCGAGGTACCCGCCTACCTGCGCGCCGGCTGAGCCGCCCTACCGGGCGATCCCGGCGAAACGCCTTGCAATCACGGCTCCGACCTGCATCTTTGTAAATCGTGCTAAAATGATGCGATACACGGTTCCGAACGCTCGGAGCCGTGTTTGCTGCATTGACGGCCAGCGCTGACGGTTTCCGGCACACAATGCCACAAGGGAACAGGGCCTGTCGGGGTTCGACGACAATCCCCCAGGGATCGCTCTAGCCGTCGTCTGTTGCTGTGCGCACCCACATGGGTGTGCGCGGTTGCGGGTATCTGGGAATCCCGGTTCGCCGGGAACAACTACTAGGGAGTGATCGAGATGACTGAGACACAAGTGACCTGGCTCACACCGGAGTCGCATGAGAGGCTCAAGGGCGAACTCGACGCGCTCATTGCCAATCGTCCGGTCATCGCGGCCGAAATCAACGAGCGACGCGAGGAGGGCGACCTCAAGGAGAACGGCGGCTATCACGCTGCGCGCGAGGAGCAGGGCCAGCAGGAGGCCCGCATCCGCCAGCTGCAGGAGCTGCTGAACAACGCCAAGGTCGGCGTCGCTCCGACGAAGTCGGGCGTGGCGCTGCCGGGTTCGGTCGTCAAGGTCTACTACGACGGCGACGAGACCGATACCGAGACCTTCCTGATCGCGACGCGCGAGGAGGGGCTGGGCGGGTCCGATCTCGAGACCTACTCGCCGAACTCCCCGCTGGGCGGCGCGCTCATCAACGCGAAGGTCGGCGAGACCCGTGAGTACACCCTGCCCAACGGCAACATCATGAAGGTGACCCTGGTCAGCGCGGAGCCGTACCACAGCTGAGCCCCGGTCGGCCGGCAGCAGGCCGACCGCGCGGAACGACACAGCGGCCGCACCGACACCGGTGCGGCCGCCGCTGTTTTCAGAACGCGAACCGGGTCCGCAGACCCAGCACAACGCCCGCACGTGGTTCGCGGCCCGTCTCGCTGGTCGGTAAGACCTCAGGGGCCGCGAACACGCCGGAGCGGAGCGCAGGCCGAACTTACAGCCCCTGCTCGATATCGGTGAGCAGATCGCTGATGTCCTCGATGCCCACCGACAGGCGCACCAGGTCGTCGGGCACCTCGAGTGCCGAACCCGCGGTGGAGGCGTGCGTCATCGCGCCCGGATGTTCGATCAACGACTCCACACCGCCCAGCGATTCGGCGAGGGTGAACAATTTCGTGCTCGAGCAGAACTTCAGCGCCGCATCGCGACCGCCCCGCAATCGCACCGAGATCATCCCGCCGAAACGGCGCATCTGCTTCTGCGCCACCGTATATCCGGGATGCTGCGGCAGCCCCGGATAGATCACCTGCGCGACGGCCGGATGCCCGGACAGGAATTCGGCGATCGTCTCGGCGTTGTCGCAGTGCCGATCCATGCGCACCGCAAGGGTTTTGATGCCGCGAAGGGTCAGGAACGCATCGGTCGGCCCGGGTACCGCGCCCGCGCCGTTCTGCAGGAACGCGAATGCCGCGTCGAGTTCGGGATCGTCGGTGACCAGCGCGCCGCCGACCACATCGGAGTGTCCGCCAAGGTATTTCGTGGTCGAGTGGATCACGATGTCCGCGCCGAGCAGCAGCGGCTGCTGCAGATACGGCGAGGCGAAGGTGTTGTCCACCACCAGTTTCGCGCCGCCGCGGTGCGCGACATCGGCCAGCGCCGGAATATCGCCGACGTTCAGCAGCGGATTGGTCGGCGTCTCCACCCACACCAGTTTGGTGTTGGGGCGCAACGCATTACGTACCGCATCCGGGTCGGAGACCGGCGCCACCGAGTATTCGATGCCCCATTGCGTGAACACCTTGTCGATCAGCCGGAACGTGCCGCCGTACGCGTCGTCGGGGATCACCAGGTGATCGCCGGGCCGCAGCGTGGCACGCAACGCACAGTCCGTGGCCGCCATCCCGGAGGAGAAGGCCCGGCCGTGCCGCCCCGACTCGAGCGCGGCCAGGTTGGCCTCCAGCGCGGTGCGAGTGGGATTGCCGGTGCGGGCGTACTCGAAGCCGCCGCGCAGTCCGCCGACGCCGTCCTGGGCGAAGGTGGAACTGGCGTAGATCGGCACGTTCACCGCGCCCGTCTGCGGATCGGGATCGAATCCGGCGTGCACGGCACGGGTGGAGAACCCCAGCTGATCGGTCATGCCGACCAGCCTAAATCCGTGCGCAAACTCCCCGTACGAGGGGCCGGGTGCCATTGTTACCCAGGTCTCCGCGCCATAGGGTGAGCGCATGGTCACCGTGGACGAACTGTTTGCCATCGATTCCCTGCTCACCGATACCGAACGCCAGATCCGCGACACCGTGCGCGCGTTCGGCGAGCAGCGTCTGCGACCGCATGTGACCGAATGGTTCGAGCAGGGCACGTTCCCGGCCCGCGAACTCGCGCCCGAACTGGGCGCGCTCGGTCTGCTGGGCATGCATCTGGACGGATACGGCTGTGCTGGCACCTCGGCCACCGAATACGGACTGGCCTGCATGGAGCTCGAGTCGGTGGATTCGGGCGTGCGCAGCATGGTCTCGGTGCAGGGTTCGCTGGCGATGACCGCGATCCACAAGTACGGATCCGAAGAGCAGAAGCAGCACTGGCTCCCGCGGATGGCGACCGGGCAGGCGCTGGGCTGCTTCGGACTGACCGAACCCGATTTCGGCTCCAATCCCGGCGGTATGCGCACCCGCGCGGTCCGCGACGGCTCGGACTGGGTGCTGGACGGTTCGAAGATGTGGATCACCAACGGATCGGTGGCCGACGTCGCGGTGGTGTGGGCGCGCACCGAGGAGGGGGTGCGCGGTTTCCTCGTTCCCGCGGACACCCCCGGCTTCAGCGCGCGCGAGATGCTTCGCAAACTGTCGCTGCGCGCCTCGATCACCGCCGAACTCGATCTGTCGGGGGTGCGAGTGCCGGGGGACGCGCTACTGCCCGACGGTAAGGGGCTCTCCGCGCCGCTGGGCTGTTTGTCCGAGGCGAGGTTCGGCATCGTCTTCGGCGCGTTGGGCGCTGCCGCGGACTGCCTGGCCGCCACCATCGATTACGCGCGCACCCGCGAGGTCTTCGACAAGCCGCTGTCCGCCTATCAGCTGACGCAGGCCAAACTGGCGGATATGGCCGTCGAACTGGGCAAGGGACAGTTGCTGGCGCTGCACCTGGGCCGGTTGAAGGACCGGGGTGAGCTGCGTCCGGAACAGGTCAGTGCCGGAAAGCTCAACAGCACCCGGGAGGCGATCGCGATCGCCCGGCAATGCCGGACCATTCTCGGCGCGAACGGCATCACGCTGGATTATCCGGTGCTGCGACACGCGAACAATCTGGAATCGGTTCTCACCTACGAGGGCACCGCCGAGGTTCATCAACTCGTCCTGGGTGAGGCATTGACCGGATCGAAAGCATTTCGCTGACAACGTGTTTCGGCGTGATATCGCCGCCGGTCGCGGATTTCGTTCGATGCTGCCGAAAATGCCCGGAAGTTGCTAATCTGTCCCGGTGTTTTCGCTCGGCTCCGCGTTGCTCGAAGTATCAGCGCGTAAGACTTTGAATCGCCTGTACAAAACGCACGGAGTGCCCGCGATTATCGCGGCCGAACGATCACCGGCGGTCTGCGCGGCGCTGGATCAACACGGCGCCGCCGTCCGCGACCTCGTCGAACGCGGAGCCGAGCATTCCGTCACGGTTGCGCCGGCCGTCCTGCTGGCCGGATACGCACGCGGGCTGGTGGAGAATTCCAGCCGGGACGAGATCATCGCCCCGCGCGACCTGACCGGATGGGTGCGAGCCGACTGGCTGCCGCTGCGGCTGGCCGCGATCTGCCTGTTCGACACGAATCGGGACTGACGCTACCGCCGATCGTGCGGCGGCCCCTGTTCGGACAGGGCATTCGCACGGCCGGGTCGAGCCACCTCGGACTTTCCGTGCCGGGCCGAGACTCGCTCCCCGGCCGGCGCCGATCCGCCGGCTCGGCATGCGGGCGGATTCGGACCTATGGCCAGGGCCAGCACGGCGCCGACGAAGACCAGGACCGTGCCCAGGATGGGTAGGGTGATCGACGCC
>CBJNFW010000047.1:0-37919 GCA_966435935.1 uncultured Nocardia sp. | reverse complement strand
AAGGGGCCGTGAGCCGACCGCCGATCCCGGCCGTCGCGCGATTCCGGGCCGCCGGAATAACAACACCGATACAAATAGCTGAAGATTCGCCAGATGCTGTGTTCTGCACCGTATCGGCGTAAGCTGATGATTGGGTCTTCCATTCATATCCAGGCGACTTGTCCGCTCCGAGCGACGTCGCATCGCCCGAATCGGACGGAATGTCAGGTGGCAGGCGGGCTGGGCGACCGGACCCGTTCAATGGTTATCCACGCTGCGCAACCGGTCATTGCCTGAGCAATTGATTGCCAGACTCAGGGTGCGGACGCCGGCTCCGGAGCGTGGTTTCATCTCCGCGGCCGGCACCCCCGCCAGGTGAAAGTCGAGATGGTGGCTGTAGCAGACCGTCATGGCGCGAAACGAAGTCTCTCGAAGGTCGGAAAAATGTCTCAAGCAAAGATCAAGATCATGGCAGTGACCGCATTGGCGGCGCCCCTGGCTGTGCTCGCGGCTCCCACGGCTGCCGCCGGCTCGATGCCGGCCACAGCGCCCGCAACCGTGGCTGCGTCGACGCATCAGGCAACCCCGGTCGGTGGTGGTGGGTCGCTCCACATCTGTTTCCCCCTGGGCAGTTTCGTGTGGTGCATCTGAATTAGAAGGTTGGTGACAAGAGTCCACCGCGACAGCCGATGCCCGGCGACCGGCGGGCATCGGTTCGATCGGGACCGGATACCGGCGTAGCCCGATCGAAAGGATCCGGACTTGAGCGATCTTTCTCGCCGTGACCTGCTCGAGACGTCGGTGGCGGCGGTGGCGGTCGTTGTTTCGGGCCTGACGGCCGCGGACACTCCGGAGATCGCCCGAGCGAGCGCCCCGAAGAAAGCGATCGCGGGCTACCCGGCGCAAAGGCCCGGATGCCCGTCCGCGGCGCTCACCGGTCATATCGTCCGCCCCGGTGACGCGGGCTACGACGACGCGCGGCTCGGCTGGGACCAGCTCTTCTCGCACTATCCGCTCGTCATCGTCTTCGCGCAGGAAACCCAGGACGTGGTGAACGCCCTCGGCTGGGCGCGCCGGAACGACGTCGCGCTGCGGGTGCGCAGCGGCCGCCACGCCCTCGAGGGCTGGTCGAACGTCGACAACGGCATCGTGATCGACGTCAGCGGGCTGAAGTCGGCCCGGATCGACCCCGGCGCGCGTATCGCAACGGTCGGCGCCGGACTGAACCAGCTGGAAGCCGTGACGATGCTCGCGAAGCGGAATCTCGCGATCACCACCGGAAGCGAGGGGAGCGTGAGCGCCTGCGGCGCCACACTCGGCGGTGGGCTCGGCCCGCTCAACCGCTGGCTCGGCATGGCCTGCGACAGCCTGATCGCGGTCGAGATCGTCGTTCCGTCCGGGGCCGACTGCGCCGAGGTGATCAACGCGGATTCGCAGCACAACTCCGATCTGCTCTGGGCGCTTCGCGGCGCGGGAAACGGCAACTTCGGCATCGTCACCCGACTCACCTATCAGGTGGCTGCGCTCACGCGGCTGGCGAACGTGCAGGCGACATGGGACGGGCTCGGCGACCTGAACGGAGTCTTCCAGGCATGGCAGCGTGCGCTCCCGTCCGCCGACCCGCGTCTGGGCTCGGAGCTGGAGATCCACAAGTCCCGGATCCTGCTGTCCGCGTGGCTGGTCGAGGGGACGGCCGCACAGGCCAGGCAGATGCTGACTCCGGTTCTTTCGGTCGGCAAGCCCGACGTCACGGTGCAGGTCGGTAACTGGGGCGATATCTTCGCGGGAGCCCAGACCCCGCTCCCGCAAGAGCCCGCGAACTGGAAGTTCTTCTCGCAGTTCGTGAAAGAGCCGTTCTCGGAGCGGGCGATCGACGTCGTCGGCTCCTTCATGCGGAACGCCCTCACCGAGGAGAGCAACTACTTCGTCGATGCGTTCGGCGGCGCGATCGCGAGGGAGCCGCGCGGCGGCACGGCGTTCGCGCACCGCGACGCGCTCTTCTACGGCGAGATCGGCGCGGCCTGGGGAACCCGGTCATCGCGGCCGGGCGTGGGCCACCCGCTGACCTCGCAGGCCCAGGCCTGGATCGCCGAGTTCAGCCAGGCGCTGCGGCCCTATGTGGACGGCGCCTATGTCAACGTGCCGAACGTCGGAATGCAGGGGTGGGAGAGCGCCTATTGGGGCAGCGAGCATTTCGAGCGCCTGCGCAGGATCAAGGCGAAGTACGACCCCCACAACGTTTTCCGCTACGAGCAGAGCATCCCGCCCGCATCGCGCTGATGGCTCTGCGTCTTCTGTGAGCAGCGCCACCGAAATAAAGTTGCTTGCGGCAACCAAATAGTGGATACTTGCCTAAGGCAATCAAACTGCGTGAGTGATCCCCCCAGGGCCGTGCCCTACCCGCAGGCCCCTGGGGCGCGAAAGGAAGTTGGATGGCAACCGTTGCGGCGGCCGAGGCGCGTGCGACGGCACCTGATTCAGGTGTCCCGATGTCCCATCGGCAAATCATGGAAGCACTGTCCGGGCTGCTGCTCGGCTTGTTCGTGACGATCCTGTCGTCCACTGTCGTATCGAACGCGCTGCCGACGATCATCGCTGATCTGCACGCCAGCCAGACCACCTACACCTGGGTGATCACCGGGACGCTGCTCGCGATGACGATCACGACGCCGATCTGGGGCAAGCTCGCCGACCTGGTGAGCAAGAAGCTGCTGATCCAGCTGGCCCTGGCGATCTTCGTCATCGGCTCGGCCATCGCCGGTCAGGCGCACAATCCCGCGATGCTCATCACGGCCCGGGTCATCCAGGGCCTCGGCGCGGGCGGCTTGAGCGCCCTGGTGCAGGTGATCATGGCGGTGATGATCGCGCCACGCGAGCGCGGCCGCTACTCCGGCTATATGGGCGCGGTTTTCGCCCTGGCCACCGTCGGTGGTCCGCTCATCGGCGGTGTCATCGTCGACACCTCCTGGCTCGGCTGGCGGTGGTGCTTCTACGTGGGCGTGCCGTTCGCCGTCATCGCGCTGATCGTCCTGCAGAAAACCCTGCACCTCCCGGTCACCAGGCGGAAGGTCAAGATCGACTGGCTCGGCGCGACGCTGGTTTCCGGCGCGGCGGCTCTGCTGTTGCTCTGGGTCTCCTTCGCCGGCAGCAAGTACGACTGGCTGTCGTGGCAGACGGCCGCGATGCTCGGCGGCGCGATCGTCCTGGCAGCGCTGTTCGTAGTGGCGGAGAACTTCGCGAGCGAGCCGATCGTGCCGCTGCACCTGTTCCGGATCCGCACCTTGTCCCTGTCGACGCTGGCCAGCCTGTTCGTCGGTGTCGCGATGTTCGGCGCGACGACCTTCCTGAGCCAGTACTTCCAGCTGGCCCGCGGCGATTCGCCGACCAAGGCCGGCCTGATGACGCTGCCGATGATCGGTGGACTGGCCGTCGCGTCGACGATCTCCGGACGCATCGTCAGCACTACCGGACGCTGGAAGAACATCCTGGTGCTCGGCGCCGGAGTGATGACCGTCGGGTACGGCCTGCTGAGCATCGTGCGTTACGACACCGCCTACTGGCAGGTGGCGATCTATATGCTCTGCGTCGGGGCGGGCCTGGGCATGACCATGCAGAACCTGGTGCTGTGCGTGCAGAATCAGGTCCGCCCGCAGGAACTCGGTGTGGCCAGCTCGACCGTCTCCTTCTTCCGTTCGCTCGGCGGCGCGATCGGCGTCTCGGCGCTCGGTGCGTTGCTGGGTAGCCGGGTCACCCACTACATGACCGACGGTCTCGCCCGCATCGGCGTGCACTCCGTCGGAAGCGGTGGCTCGATCCCGAAGTTGTCCGCCCTGCCGGCCCCGATCCGCCAGATCGTTCAGGATTCCTACGGTCACGGCGTCGGCGACGTCTTCATGTACGCCGCGCCGTGCGTGCTGATCGCGGTGATCGTGATCCTGTTCATCAAGGAGGTGCCGCTGCGCACGTCCAACAGCCAGGAGCCGGTCGCCGTTGCTCCCGCCGCTGCTGCGGCCGACGCCTCGGCGCGCGGCCGGCACGCCAAGCGTCCGGAGTTCGGTTCCACCGCCAACCCGGTCCAGTCCAACGGGCGGGTCACCGCCGCGGCGGATGCCTTGGTCCGGACGGGAGCGTCGAATGGCAGCGGCATGATTCGCGGTTTCGTCCGCAACGGCGGTGCGCCGATGCCCGGTGCGGCGCTCACGCTGATCGACGTCGCCGGACGCCAGATCGGCCGCGCGACCACCGGCGCCGACGGACGGTACGTCCTGGATGTTCCCGGTCGCGGCGCCTACGTACTGATCGCCGCGGCGGGAAATCACGATCCGCAGGCCGCGAGCGTCCTGGTCGGCGACGACCCGGTTGACCTCGACGTGACGCTCACCGGCTCCGGCGCCCTGGCCGGAACGGTCCGCGGCGTGGACGGCGCACCCATCGAAGACGCGATGGTCGTCGTGACCGACGGACGTGGTGAGGTCGTCGCGGGCGGTGCGACCGACGCCGACGGCGGCTTCCTCGTCCCGGCGGTGACCGCCGGCGTCTACACGCTCGCGGTCAGTGCCGCCACCTACCGGCCGACCGCACTGCCGGTCGAGGTCGGCAGCGGCCGGACCAGCCAGGACATCGAACTGCTGCCCGATATGCGGGTGCACGGCACGATCCGGGCCGAGGGCCGCGGCCCGGTCCCGGACGCGCGCGTCAGGCTGCTCGACGCGGCCGGGAACGTGGTCGGCGTGACGACCACCGGCCCCGACGGAGAGTACGACTTCACCGGCCTGACCGGCGGTCGATACACCGTCACCGCCACCGGGTATCCGATGGTCAGCAGCGGGATCGAGCTGACCGGTCCCGGCGAGGATTCGCACGATCTGTGGCTCGGCCACCCCGGCGAATGACACCGATCCGCCGGACCGCCGATCGTGGCGGTCCGACGGAGACCGATAGGTTGCCGGGTATGAGGGCAGACGAGGAAACGATGACGAAGGGGACCACGCCCGCCGACGAACACGAGGCGTACCGGGCGGTCGAGCACGAGCTCGGCGTGCTCTTCCGTCGTGCGCGCGCACTGTCCGCCGAGGTGGCACGCGAGGTGCACCCGGAACTCGAGCCCGCGGCATACGGATTGCTCGTCGGCATATACGACTGCGCCCGTTCGCGCCCCAGCGACCTGGCCGACCACTTCGGCGTCGGCAAGGCCACCATCAGCCGCCAGGTGAAGGTGCTGGAACAACTCCAGCTGATCGAGCGACGCCCCGACCCCGACGACGGCCGCGCCCACCTGCTCGTCCTCACCGACGAGGGCCGCCGAAGGGTGGAGACCGCCCGCATCGCCCGCCAACAACGCTTCCACGCGATGCTCGCCACCTGGCCCACCGAGGACGTCCGCGTACTGGGCAGAATGCTCGCCCGGTTCAACGACCTCGCCGAAAGCCGGGCGGGCCGCCTCTGAGGGAGCCCGATCGGGCACGTTCTCCGGCAGGTCGCGCGACCGAGAGCCTGAGAGCCGTTACCACAGCAGGCTTCTCGCCTCAGGCCGTGCGACCAGATGGCGGTCGGGGCCGCGGGATCGCTTGCCGGTCAATGATTGCAGGACCGGCGAATGACCGGAACGCGGCATTACGGCGCGTACGGATGTCGGCAACCGAGTCGGTCGCCGTAACTGCCGGTTGTGGTCGCGGTCCTATCGGTAGCCCCGTTTGAGCAGGTATTCGGCTCCCGCGCCGAAGCCCTCGGGAGTGAGTAGTTCGAAGCCGAAAGCGTCTGCGAGGCGGTTTGTTGTATTGAATGCCGCGCAGACCGCCAGCGCGTCCTCGACTTGCTGAGGTGACACGCCTGCGTCCAACACTTGCCGGATGTCCTCGGCGCTCACGGTTCCGTCCTGAGTCAGCGTGCCGAGCATCCGCAGCGTTGCCCGCAGCCCGTCGCCGATCGGTGCCGATTCCGGATCTGCCAGTACCGCTTGCACTTTCGCGTCGTCCTGGTAGGCCTGCCCCGCGGTAGCGGTGTGTGCGCCGATGCAGAACAGGTTCTTGTTGACCTTCGACACGAAGGCCGCCATCAGCTCTCGGTCGGCGACCGACCAGGCGGAAGGTCCGCGCATCGCCTCGTGAGTGAACGCCTTCGCCCGGGCGCCGTAGAAATCGGGGCGGTAGAAGACCAGTTTGGCGGCATCCGGTAGCGGCTGTCCGGTGAACATTCGGATGAGCGTGAACAGCACCTTGGTCGCGGGGCGGTAACCGCGGTTGAGGATCTCGGGTCGCATTATCGGGCCGCCTTGCCGGTTGCTTCGGCCAGTGCCGCCAGTCCCGTGTCGTACAGCCGGGCGGACTGGCCGACCGCGGCGCAGATCACCAGCTCGAACAGCTCGTCCTCGGTGAAGCCCGCCGCCTGTGCCACGGCGAAGTCCGTGTCGGTGATCTCCGTCGGCCTCGTGGCGACCTTGTCGACCAGCGTCTGCACAGGCGGGGGCAGGTCGGCGTTGCGGAAGGCGCGGGCGCGCCGCTCCGCGGATGTCCTGCCCTTTCCGTTCAGGAGGCGATCCACCAGAGCCTGGTGCGCTGCTCGTTTCCTGTCCTCATACGGCACGGCGCTCTCCTGTCCAGTGCGGCTGGTTGTCGGCACCCCATCGGTATCCAACGATGCGATCGAGGAATGACGGATCGTCGGTCAAACATAGTGTCTCCGGGTGCGGGCCGGGCACGGATCAGCCATCTCCTCCCATCGCCGGCAGTCAGCGAGTAATGCCTCCAGTTCTGCGTCATCACGTTCCGCTCGGACCACTCGATACCGAGTGCCCCGAGGGTCATCCGCAGCGCCGTCCGTGGTCAGAATCAATCGGACCGAAGGTCGACTGACCACCATTGCCTGGCGTGCTGCATCCGGATCGGGGCCCTTCGACCATCTGGACGCTGAGGTGGACGCGTTCGGCGATGTACTGGTTCGAATACCCTTCGGCTACAAGGCGAATGATCGGAAGATCGTGCTCGTCGAGTCGGGCGCATGCACGATCGCGTCCTGCATCGATGTTTCGACCGCTTCGATCGCGTGCTCGGCGCGGTCGGGATGTGCCGGGATATGGCCGACCAGCAGGCTGGCTGAACTCTGTCGGGACGGGGGCTGCTCAGGTCCTGCCGGTCCACCTCGATGACCATGCGTCGCCTCGCGGATCCAGTGGGGCAGAACGGCTCTGGGGAACAGGTCGATGGGGCCGTGCATCTGTACGGGTTGGGTTGGTCGCTGGGCCGGGTCGGGGCGAGTCTGGGGGAGAATGCCACGACCGTGCAGGCCGGACTTCGTGAGGGGGAGTGGTTATGTGGGACACCCAGGGCCGACCGCGGGAGTAGGTCAGGTAGCTGGTGACGGCGGCGTGATGGAACGGGTTATTGCGCTCTTCCGGGGCCGTTCTTGGGGGCTGGTCAAGATAGCATCGGGGCTGGGACTAGGTCAGGACTGGAGATGCCTCGCAACAGACGTCCGCAGGATCGGGAAGAGAAGCGTGCGGAGATCGTGGTGGCTGCTCGGCGGTTGTTCGTCGAGGAGGGATACGACGCGGCGTCGATGGCGCGGATCGCCCGCGACGCCGGAGTGGTGTCGAACACGCTGTACTGGTACTTCCAGGACAAGGACGCGGTATTGATCGCGGTCCTGGACGCGGTCCTGGCCGACTCGATGGCCTCCTACAGCCAACTGCTGGGCTCGAGCTTGGCTGATCGGCTGTTGTGGCTGGTCGGGGAATTGGAGCAGCTGGGCCGGTTGGTGAGCACGGTGCACACGCGCGCCGAGGAGTCCGCATCCATTCAGGAATGGCACGAGCAGTTCCACGCGCTGGCCGAGGGATTGTTCCGGGCAGAGCTGATCGAGCTCGGCGTGCCCGCTGACGAAGTGGATCCGCTGGTCACGATCGGCGTTTTCGTTGTCGAGGGCTTGCTGACGCATCCGACGGATCAGGAGCAGCGGCGCGCGGTGATCGAGACGTTGCTGAACAGCGCTCGCAGTCTTGCCGCAGCCGCCGGCTGAGTGCCTGGTCTCCGCACGTCCACCTTGGGGCGACCTACTGCGTGTTGCGTGCGGAGTAGTCGAATTGTGTTGCCAGGAAATAGAGTTGGTCACGCACGGCGCGTTCGAAGTGCTCGCCCACGTAGATGTCGAAGTGGTCGCAGGGGTAGTTCTGGACGTGCACGTGTGCCAGGCCCTGCGCGCGCCGCTTCGTGGTCTTCGCGGGCGCGGCCGCGTCGTTGTCGCAGACACACAGCAGCGCCGGAGTGCTGAAGCGGGCCAGCGCGCGACCGGGCCGATAGAGCGGAAGGTGCAGCACCAGCCGTGCGGCCAGGGCGTTGGCGGCATCGAATTCACCGTCCTGGCCGCGCAATACACCCCATATGCTGTCGCGACCGACACCGGTCACGGGTGCTTCCCCACCGTCGATCTCGCTCAGCTCGATGTTCTTCGACACCTGAGCCCGCACCGACGGCAGCCGTTTCAACAACGCGCTGGTGCGCCGCGAGAGCCGGGTCCCCGCAGGCAGGAGCGCGGAAGCACCGGCGAGAGCGTCGGGTGAGGCCACGAACGCGGGCATCCAGGACGTCCCCGCCATCGGCAACAGGATCGGCTTCGCGCCCAACCAGGAACCGACCGTGTCGAGGATGCCGGCCCCGGTCAGCGCTACCGCGCTCAGCAGGCCGGTCCGTAGCCGCGAGCGCAACGACGCGGGTCCGTCGGTGAAGGGGCACTGGGCCACGACCGCCGCGATGCGGCTGTCTTCGGAGGCGACCTGAAGGACGTGTCCGCCACCGAAAGAGCTGCCCCACAACGCGATCCGGTCGACATCGACCTCCGGCAGGGTGCGCGCGAAGGCCAGAGCGGCATGCCAATCGGCGCGTTGTCGGCTGATATCCAGGAGCTGGCGCGGCACTCCGCCGCTGGCCCCGAGGTGACGGTAGTCGAACACCAGCACCGACCAACCCGCCTCGGCGAACCGTTCCGCGTAGGCATCCAGGCGCATCTCCCGCACCGCCCCGAGTCCGTGCCCCATGATCACCATCGGGCGCGGGCCGTTCAGGTCAGGTGCGGTGTACAACCATGCCGCGCACTCGTCCTGGCCGGAGGGGAACGAGACCTCACGCCGCCGCACCGCCGCCGCCTCGCGCCGATCGGCCGGCCCACTGATTTCCATGACTCGCGTCCTCCGCTTCACCACCGCTCTTCTTGGACGTCATCCAAGAAGTAGGTCGCGGCTACGGTAAAGGTTTCTTGAACGTCAGTCAAGAAGTTGGCGGGATCACGGATCTGCGTTGGCGGCAACCCAACCCCCCAATTGCGCCGTAATCGGCTACCGGATGTCCCGTCTGCGGAGTGCGGTGTGTTCGGCTGCGCCGGGTCGACGGTTCAGGCGCTGTTCGGTGAGGTTGATGCCGAAGCCTATTGGGTATTCGGGGTGTTGGTGAGGAAGATCGGCCAGGCGATTTCGGTGCGCCACTGGGCGGGTTCGGGGGTGTCGCGTTGGCCGGTGAGGTAGTACTCGCGGACGGGGCCGGGAACCCCGAGGGCGTGGCGGGCGACGTAGGTGGCGAGGGCGCCGTAGGTGCGATCGACACTGTCCGGGGAGCCGCAGTGGGTCATGATCGCCAGTTCAGCGGCGGGGACCATGGTCGGATGGACGCGTCCCACAGGGTGGACGATGCCGGTGCAGGGCACGAAAATGGTCGCTGGGCCGCGGTGGTCGGTGAATATCTCGTCGGCGTAGATCCCGCCGGCCGGACCAATCGGGGGCAGGTGTTGGGCGATGAGGGTCGCATACAGTTCGCCGAGCGCGCCTTGCAGCCACGTGACGCTGTCGGTGGCGTCGACGATCTCGGTGATCGCGGCCGCTGCGACGGCGGAAACGGCGCGCAACTCGACGGCGCTGTCATCGGATATGTTGTGCCTCAATAGATCCCGCAGCTGATCGACGGCACGTTGGGTTCGGCCGAGTTGCGTCTGCAGGCGGTCCAGGTGTGCCACGATTCGTTCGTTGCGGGTGTGTGGATCGGGGGTCGCCACCACGGCCTGGGCCGGGCCGTCGCCGAACTCTGGGCCCACGACGCCGTCTCGTTCACCATCCAGCTGATCACTCCCACCGTAGGCGAGATCGCCTGGGCCGCACGTGTGTTCCTGATCCTCGATGCCGGGGGCCGGATCCAGGAGGACTACCAGCTGACCATTCAGCCACTGGCCGAGCGATAACTCGCCGGTTCCACGTCACGAGATTTCCAGAGACAAGGAAACCCACAATGCCCTACCTCCCAGCACCGGATAGGACCAACCTGTTCTACCGGGACCACGGTGTCGGCCGACCTGTCCTCTTCGTGCACAGCATGCTGATGAGCAGCGATATGTGGCGGCATCACATGCTGCACCTCACCGGACACGGCTACCGCACCGTCGCCTACGACCGGCGTGGTCACGGACGATCCGACGACCCCGGGACCGGATACGACTTCGACACTCTCGCCGATGATCTGGCCGCGCTGCTCGACCGGCTCGACCTCACCGACGTCACACTGGTCGGACATTCGATGGGCGGCGGGGAGGTGATCCGGTATTTGAGCCGACACGGGGCGCGTCGGATTTCGCGGATCGCCCTGGTCGGCGCGACCGCACCCCATCTCGATGTCGATCCGATGCGTGCGGCCGAACTGCTGAACCAGCTCCGCACCGACTACGGACAGTGGGTCGCCGACAACGCCGCACTATCCTTCGGTGACGGCCTGCCCGGGTGTCACATTCCGCAACCCGAGAAGGATGCCACCATTCGAGACTGGATGCAGGTCTCACTACATGCCGCAGTGGAATGCAGCCGAGTCAATCTGGTCGCCGACTTCCGAGACGAGGCCAGCCGTATCACCATGCCGGCACTGATCGTTCATGGCGACCACAATTCCTTCGCACCATTACAGACCTGCGGGCAACGCTCGGCCGAACTGATCCCCGACAGCACACTCGTGATCTACGAGAACGCCTCCCACATGCTGCATCTGTCCCACCGCGAACAGCTCAACAACGACCTGCTCGCATTCCATCGGAACCCGGCTGTGCGTGACTCCGAGGTCGCAGCGCCGGTCACATAGGGCAATGTTGCGGCGCATGCCATCTCGGTTACGGACGCGTCCAACCGGCCGGGCTGGTGACGGGGCGGTCGTCGTCCGTCTGAACGATCGAGCGGGCCTCGTACTGGGTGGACAGGACGATGTGGGTCTCGATCGGGCCATGTTCGCCGATGCGTTCGCAGGCAGCGGCCCATCGCGCACTGCAGCTGGATGAACGCCAGGATTGGTAGCCGGTGATCACGCCCGCACCCTCGAGTCGCCGCACCCGTTCGGCATGTTCGCCCTCGCGCCGCTGTCGGGCCTGCTGTGTGACCGCTTCGGCGGACGTGCCCTGATCGCCATCGGCCTTGCGCTGCCGGCGATCTCGTCGATCTCGGCCGTAACCTCTTGCGGTGGCATGACCTTCGCGATCGTGCTGTTCCTGCTCGGCTACGGCTGGAACCTCGCATACATCGGCGCGAGCAGCCTGATCGCGGGCAACCTGCCCGCGGTGGATCGAATGCGGTTGCAGGGCGCGGTGGAATCGCGGGTGTGGGGCGGATCGGCCGTGGCCACAGCGGCTTCCACTGCGGGCTTCGCGGCGGGTGGTTACGGTCTGCTCGCCGTGCTGTCGCTGGCCTTGCTGGCCGTACCCGCCATGCTCCTGCTCCGCACGTCGAATCCGTAGTGAGTCAAGCCCCTCCCGGGCCAGCCGCGAGGGGCCCGAACCGTCGCGATGCCGCTCAGTTCGGCGCGATCTCCAACAGCGCTGTGACCCGAGCAGTAGTCCGGCAACGCTTCGTTACGGGTTGCTGTCCGGCCGCGGTAGCTGCTGACTCAGCACTCTGTCGACGATCGTCTCGATGTACGCTCGGTCGACATCGAGGCCGGCGAACAGCCGCCGGTACATCACAGGCCCGGCGAGCTGGTCGATGATCAGCTGGATGTCGGTGTCGGGCGAGAGCTTGCCGTCGGCGACGGCAGTCCGGAGAATGGCCTGAAATCCGGCGGCACCGGCCTGGAAGAGCGTTTCCTTGAGCGCGGCGAAGGCCGGATCGAACGGTGCCCGCTCCAGCACCGCGCGCATGGTGCGTTCGCTGGCCGGATCGTCGAGCAACTGCCGCAGCCCGTCGAGCTCTCCGAGCAGGTCGGCCCGCAACTGTCCGGTGCACGGCCGACGGGCCCGACCCATCCGCTCCACGGTCGCGTCGCGGATCATCGCGGCCACATCCGGCCAATGCCGATACAGCGTTGTGCGGCCGACACCGCTGCGCGCCGCGACCGCCACATGGGTCACTCCGGTCCAGCCCTCCTCGGCGAGCAACTCCGCGACCGCCGACAGCGCCGCCTGCCGGCTGCGCACCACGCGAGGATCCGGGCCGCGGGTGAGGGCGGACTCGCTTGTCCGAGGCTGCGTGTCGCTCATCGGGCCATCCTTCGCGAGGGCTGGAACGTCATCGCAGAACATCTTGCCCCATCGGCCAATTGTGGTACATACTGTGCCATATCTTCGGGACAAAATGTTCCGAAGATTGCCCGAGGGCATCGACACCGGCGGACGTTTCGGTGAGTCGTCAACTCCTACAGGAGAATTCCGTTGAAAACCTTGCTTATGAGCACCGCGGCCATCCCGGTCACGATCGAGCAGCGTCGATCCCGGCGTCCGGTAGCGGTCGACACGGGCCTGTACCAAGACATGCTGCGCAGCTATGAGGAGACCGCGCGCTCGGCAGACGAGCTCGGCTTCGACGGTTTCGGCAGCACTGAGCACCATTTGCAGACCGAAGGCGGGGAATCGTTGCCGAATCCGCTGCTGGCCTACGCCAAGCTGGCGGCGGCAACCTCGCAGATAAAGTTCATGCCGATGTCTGTCGTGGTGACCGCGCACGATCCGATCCGGGTCGCCGAGGATTTGGCGCTGTTCACCCACCTGTTCCCAGGACGGCTGGCCGGGGTGCAGTTCGCTCGTGGCTATCAGACTCGCTGGATGCAGACCCTGACCCAGTCCGAGCACGTCGTCGCGCTGAATCCGGCTTCCGATCAGCGCAACCGCGCCAGGTTCGACGAATACCTCGCGGTGATCGAAAAGGCTTGGGCGCCGAATGCGTTCAACCACCACGGCGAGTTCTACCAGGCGCCATATCCGGCCGAGGGGATCCGCGACTGGGCACTCGCGGACTGGACGCGCACGTACGGGGGCCTCGGCGAAGTCGACGACGGCGGCACCGTCCACAAGATCGGCGTGATCCCGAAACCACTGGAAACCCCAAAGATTTTCATTCCGAACACGTTCTCACCGCAGACCGCGATCGATTCCGCCCGACATGGCCGCACCCTGGTTCTCGCTGCGGGAAACCGCGAACGAGCCCGCGAGACCGCCCGGCTCTACCGCGACACCGCTCACGCAGCAGGCCGGGACCTGCGCATCGGCGAGAACTTCGGCATGCTGGTAAAGATCGCATTCGGCGACACCTTCCAGCAAGCATTCGACTACGCCGTGCGCACCTATGGGTTCTGGTACCAGAACTTCTTCCAGAGATTCGGCTTCACCGAGGTGTTCCGCACCTCCGCCGACGACCCCACCCGGCCATTCGATCTCGGCGACGCACGGGCCCTGACCCAGCGAATGATCGACAGCGGCCAACTGCTGTGCGGGACGGCCGAACAAGTCCACGATCAAGTCGCCGAGGTGGCGAGCGTCTACGGCGACGGCGCACTGGACTGGCTGATCTACGAGACCTGGGGCCAGTCCCTGCCCGACAGCGAACGCATCGATGCCCACCGTTACCAGCTGAAGACCTACGCCGAACACATCATGCCGGCTCTTCGCTGACACGATGTTCCCGAAGCTCCTTGCACGACGAAGGACTACCGATCATGGATAACCCGATATCACCATGATGTTCGTGGCGCACAACGCGTTTCGCCGCGAACTTGCCCGGATGCAGGCCGCCGCGGCACATGCGGCGATCCGGACACGCGCCCCGCTGACCGTGCACCATACCGCCGAGGACCGGTTGCTGTGTCCGCCGATGCACGCCGAACTCGGCGACCGGAACCGGTCTGTGAGGCTGCTGGAGACGATGGCCGACGAGCATGCCCGGCTGGACCCGCTGATGGACCAGATCAGCGCCGTTTTACCACAGGGTTCACCCGCTCGCCTGGAAGCCCTCTTCGGCGAACTCGCTGACGCTCTGACCGGTCGGCCAGGTGTACGGCGCGTCCACATGGGATGCCTCGGGCTGGTTCGTATTCGGCGCGACGGGCTGCTGGGGCGGCAGTCGCAACGTCAGGTATGTACCCGGTGTGGTGCCATCGGCGAAGTCTCGTCAGTCCCGAAGGGCTGATCGATCACTATACCTTGGGCCAAAATCGTAGCGCAGCAACAACTTTGCGCCAGAGGCCGAGTGGCTGGGCAAGGCGACGATTCAGGGTCGGCGCCGGGCGCGCAGGCTCGCGATCGCGTAGGCGAGCGCACTGATCGCGAGCATCGTCGCGCACAGCAGCAGCCAGCGCAGCAGGAACGCCTGCTGGCTGCCTCCGGTGGCTGCGCGGTAGGTGGTTGCACCCTGCTGGATGATGCCAGGGAAGAACAGCAGAAACGACAATCCGATCCCGAGGAAAGGAACTCGGATGTAGTTCACCGGCGACACCCGCAGTCCGGCTCGGGTGGACGCCGCGGCGAGGACACGATCGAGGAGGGCGTATGCGGGGAACAGGATGAGGTCGTGGGCGATGATGGCCGCCGCGAACCATACCGCTATGGCCTGCCACCACACCCGGTGGTTCCACAGGGCGTCGAACCCGAGCGCCCACACGCTGTAGCCGGTGAGCGCCAACGAGGCCGGCAGCACGAGCAAGTGCAGTGGGTGCGCTCCGTATACGCGTTTCCATCGGTGGATCAGTCTGCCGGTGGCCATCTCACGCCCTCCGGAATTCGATGCTGGAGACCCATTTCGTGTTGTGCACGCCGGGCATGGCGGGGACGATGATCCGCGCCGGGTAGCCGTGGTCGAGGGAGAGGTCTGCGCCGTTCACGCGCAATGCCAGCAATGCGTCGGGGTCGAGTACCTGATTCGCTTGCAGGAGTGCGCGATTGAACGCCCCGGCCCGTTCGAGCGAGGTCACCGCCGCGGCAGCGGGCTGCTCCACCCCGGCATGGCGAGCCAGATCGGACAGCTTCACCCCGGTCCAGGTTTGCACCGTGGACCACCCTTCGACGCAGGCGATGGGGAGCCGGGCGGTATGTTGCGGCATGGCCAGCAACGTCGCCCGGTTCAGGTGTATCGGAGCGGGACCGCCGATCAAGCTCAGCGCCCAGGAATCGTCGATGTCGGCGCTGCTGATTCCCGCCGCGGCGGCGGTGCGGTTGATCTGAAAGTCGTTGGCGCCGTGGCCTTCGCCGCGTCCGCGCGGTAGCAGCAGAGCGGCCCGGCGGGTGAATCCGCCGACGGTCTGGCCCGCGGTGAGGGCCACGACGAACGCCACGCCACCGCCCACGAGTGCCAGCGCGCCGCGGCGGCTGATGGTCGGTTCGGCGGGATCGGCGGCGACCAGGCCATTGGCGTCGGGTGGTTCGGGTTCGGTCTCGGCGCGGGAAGTGCGCAGCACCTCGCGCAGTGACCGCGAGCGCAGTGCGCTGATCATGCGCGGCAGCTTGACGGCCACGTGTGCGGCGAACCCCGCGATGAACACCCACGCCCCGAAGTAGTGGGCGGTGTAGAAGGAGAATCCGAAGATGTAGTCGTACTGGATATTGAGTATCCCGGTGGCCATTTCGAACAGCACTCCGCCCACCAGCATCAACAGCGAGACCCGTTCGATCGCCGCAGCGAGCGACCGCACCGGCGGCCAGGCGAACAGTCGCGGGATCACCGACCACAGCTTGGCCGCCACCACCGGCACGAGCGCGAGCCCCAACCCGACATGCAGGCCCTGGGTGAGCCGGTACAGCCACGACGGGCGGGTGGGCCAATCGAATGTGGGCAGCGCCAGGCCCCCGACGTGCGCGGGGATCGCCTGACCGAACCGCGGCCCGTACGCGATGTACGACAACAAGCCGGTGACGATCACGATCGGCAGGCAGACCAGCAGTACCGCCCCGAACATCGAGGTCAGCCATGGGCCTCTCAGCGGGCTACGCCACCGCGGCCGAATGTGCTTGTGCTGCATCATCTCTTCGTCTCCCGTCGTTCCTGAACGACGCGAAGCCCCTCGGCAATGCGGGCTCGGCGCACGGTGCTGTGTGCGGGTCCGTCGATAGGACAACCACTCGAGGTGAAGATACGTCGCAGCTTGCGGTTTCCGTGGTCGCCACCAGCGCTCGAATCCCGAATCGGTACCGCATTCGGCGGTCCCGCCAGGGCGAATGACGAAATCATGACGGCCTGCAACCGCACCCTGTGATTGCTCTCTGGCGCGGACCCGCAGCAGCGAAGTTCTGTGCCTCGGCGGCCTTCTGCGGCGACGGCTCGTTGCCGCGATACGCCTTGAAATACCGCGCCCGCGCCGAACAAGCTGAGTATGTGCAGCCCTGAGAGCGGACGCCTGCCGTGATTGTGGTGTGAGCCGAGGATGGTCGTATGACGGCTTCGAACAACGCCGCTCCTCAATCAACACCGCCGACGTCACCTCGGGGTGCTTACTAGAACACTGAACAGACGATGATCAGGCCGATACTCGGTCGGAGATGGTCTCATTCCTACAGGCGGCAAAAGCCCCGATCAAGCGGCGGAGCGATTTGACGCTTCGGCGGATGTGTCATGTCGGAACTGGTGGGCGCTGCCCGGAGTTACCGAATCCGCTCGGACTGCTCGAACGGCCGCGCGGGTGGGCGTTTGGCGATTCGGTCGACGGGGCTCGGGTATGGCGGGACTGTTGTCCCGGGGCGGCCGGGGCCGCACGCTTTGGATGTGGGGTTCAGTTCGTGATGCGGCCACCGGCGACATCGATGGTGAGGCCGGTGAGATATCCGGAGGCGTCCGATGCCAGGAACAGCACGGCTTCGGCGACATCGGTGGTAGTGCCCAGGCGCCCGATAGGGTGCAGGCCGGCGACCTGTCGCTGCACCGGTTCCGGCATATTCGCCGCTACCTTCTCGGTGCGAATTGAGCTGGGCGCGATGGCATTCACGCGCACACCGTGTGGGCCGAATTCGGTGGCCAGCTGCCGGGTCATCATGATGAGCCCGGCATTGGCGACGCCGTAGGCGAGATTGGCTCGACTGGGCTGGCGCCCCGCGGACGAGGACATTGTGATGATGCTGCCGCGGCCGCGTTCGGCCATGCCCGGCAGGAATTCCCGGACGGTCAGGAAACACGAGGTGAGATCCGAGTCGAGCACCGCCCGCCAGCGCGCCTCGCTCAAGTCGGTGGAGGGCACTGGCATTCCCTGCCCTCCGGCGAACGCGCCGAGTATGTCGACCGGGCCGATCCGGTCCTGCACCAGTGTGTGGACCTCGGCGAGCGCTGCAGCGGAGGTGACATCGGCGACCGCGGCGACCGCGGTGCCGCCCGCTGTGGCGATATCGGCGACGACGGTGTCCAGGGCGTTTTTGTCGCGGCCCACGACGGCGACCCTCACCCCCTGGGCGGCGAGCATGCGGGCGGTCTGTGCGCCGATGCCGCGGGATCCACCGGTAATGACGGCGGTGCGGCCGGCCAGATCGGAGTAGGTGCTGAGCATGATGGTGACCTTTCAAGCGGGAGCGTATTCAGCGGCGGTACAGGATGATCGCGGTGGCCAGCAGCCACAGCAGGCCGCCGAACCGGACCACCGGCAACAGGAACAGCAGGGCGGGTGCGATCAGCCCGAATGCCGACAGCGCGGCTGCCACGGCGATGAGCAGGCCTGTCCAGGCCAGCGGGCGCGGGAGCACCCGGCCCAGCACAGCGGGCACGGCGACACCGAGGACGAACAAGCCGAATCCGAGCGCGTAGGCGCAGCCGCCGGAGACGAATCCGAGGTCGGCGACGACCCGTGCGAGGTCGGGGGAGGCGGTACCGGGCAGGCGTGCGCCGGCCCACGTGAACACGGCGCTCGCGGTGAGCCCTGCGGCTGCGAGCAGGCCGCCGGCCATCGCGATCGGTGGCACACCTGGCATCCGGGCCGACACGGCGCGGTAGATCAGCGTGGCGGCCACGCCCAGTGCCGAGGCCGAGGCCAGCAGCAGCATGGCGCCCAGTTCGAGCAGGCCGCGGTGGGCGGTGTCGTACGCCAGCACCGACGCGGAGGCCGTATCCGGGTGCGGGACACCGGAATTCACCCCAACGTATCCGGCGGTGAGAACGGTGAACGCGAGGGTCGAAGCAAGAACCGGAAGTGCGGTCCGAGCGGGGATTGTGGGGGCGCTCATGGTGGCGATCCTTTCGTCGACGGAGAACCGTGACGTTCGATGACGATTACAAGAAAAGGTCGATTTCCGACCTGCGAGTCAGCGATGGCGGCCGGGCAGCGCCGCGCCGGCCTCCACCCGGGTGACAGAGCGGTCGGCCGGTGACCGAGTGCGCGAAAGGGCAAGGCCCGCACCGGGGCTCAGCCTGGCACCGGGTGTGCTGTGCGGTCACGATCACTCGACCGACACGACATGCTCGGCTCTTACGCAAGTCCGGCATCGAGCCGCGGAACACTGCCCGGTAGATGGTCAACGGGGTCAGGACCGGGTCGAGGGCGTGGAGTCCGGCGACCAGAGTTGGCCGAATCATTTCGGCCGCCGGTCATGACATCGCTGGCGGTGGGCCCGGCGGCGCCGCTTCGAGCGTGTCGAAGCAGAACCTAGTCGAGGGTGCGCAGGAAGGTCAGCAGGGCGTGGTTCACCTCGTCCGGTCGTTCCTGCTGAATCCAGTGGCCGGCACCGGGAAGCACGATCGGGCCGGTCAGGTTGGGAACGTGGTTCCGCATCCGGTTCGGGTCGGCGAAACGGACAGCGGTGTCGAGCTCGCCGCCGACGAACAGGGCGGGCTGGGTGATGACGCCGGTGCCGAGCTCGGGCAGCAGCTCCCAGTCCAGGTCGGCGTTGCGGTACCGGTTGAGCCCGCCGGTGAATCCGGTGCGCTCGTACTCGGCGACGTAGTAGGCCAGGTCGGTCTCGGTGAGCCAGGCCGTAGGTGCTTGCGGTTCGGGCATCTGGTCCAGCAGCACCACGTCCCGAGGCAGCCCGGTCACCAACCGCACGCCCGTGTCACCCGCGTCGCCGGACAAGCCGTACATCATCAGCCGCATCGTGCGTGCGACGTCGGCGGACAGGTCGGCCTCGGCCACACCCGGTTCCTGGAAGTACAGCATCCAGTTGAACCGGTCACCGGCGAAGGAGCGGAGTTCGGTCAGCGGCGGGCGCGGCGACCGCGGCCGGTACGGCACGCTCAGGGCCGCGACCGCCGTGAAACGCTCGGGATGCAGTTCAGCGGCGGCCCACGCCGTGTTCGCGCCCCAGTCATGGCCCACCAGCACGGCCGTCGACTCGCCGAGAGCGTCGAGCACACCGACCGCGTCGGCGACGTGCGCGGCCATGCCGTGGTCCTCGACATCGACCGGGGCCTGAGTCCGACCGTGTCCACGCAAATCCGGTGCGACGGCGTGGTACCCGGCTTCAGCCAGGACCGGCAGTTGATGCCGCCACGAATACCAGAGTTCGGGAAAGCCGTGCAGCAACAACACCAGCGGGCCGGTTCCCGCTTCGGCCACGTGCATCGACAGACCATTGACAGTGATTGTGCGGTGCTGGATGACATCCATGCTGCAACTCCACCGTACGAGGCTGCCTGCGCACATCCGCACATGATCGGCCTCCCTCCTACGTACCGCGACGTAGTCCAGTGGCCGGTCGATCGATCGGGCAGGTCGGGACGATGCCGGGCAGAACGAACGGACCCCGCACCGGAGCGCTCTCCCCCGAGTTCGGGTGCGGTGCAGCGCCATCCGTCCACTCGCTGGCTTCGCTACGTCGAGCCCAGCGTGTCACGGATCGAGATCGGTTCAGGGCCAGATGCTCTCACCCTCGGCTCCGGGACCGTGCACAATCAGTTTTGCGTGCGTGGCCCGAGATCACGGGCCTTGGCGTAACCGATATTTCGCGCGAACAGCCTTCCTGGCCCAAACAAGCGGGTCACCGTCTCGACGGACGCCCACCGACGAAGAACCGGCGACGTGTGTTGCCGAGGACGTTGTGAAGGCATCCCAATATCGGCGACGGTGATGGTAGGCCGAACTCACGCCATCGCATAACGATTCACTGTCGTATCATTCCGGCCCATTGGTCCGCTGCCCGCGCCGCCCTTCCAACCACCGCGCTTGACCCGAACCGGTTGGACCTCCGTGGCAGAAGTCCCGTGACCCCTACTGAAGACGAGTACGAGCGAAAAGCGCGATACTGAACCCGAGTTCGAGACACGCCGATGATCGAGGACCTCTTCAATCAGAACCGAACAGGCACGTCAGCGCTGAAGATGACTCGAACATTCACACGATCGCGGTCGCCGCGGAAAGTGGTTCAGGAGTACCAGCCCATCGGCCCGTCCACCGCGTAACCCGCTGCTTTCATGTTGGCGATGTCCGTGGCGTTGTCACGGAAGACCCGCCACTTCCCGTTGTTGCTGAAACGCAGCAGGCGGGTCTGGCCGGGGTGCTGAGCGCTGTCGATGTAGCCGAGAACGCCCTCGTCGGTGAAGCGGGAATCTTTGATCTCGTTGGGTGACACCGAGAGCATGTAGGACGCGGCGTCACCCTTGTGCCGCAACCGGTGCACCGCCGTCGTTCCCGGGGCGGCCTTGGTGTGCAGGACGCCGATATCGGCGGACTTGGTGAAGTGGTACTTGCTTTGCGCGCTCGCGGCCTCGTTGCGATCGAGCGTGTAGAACCAGCCCTTGTCGCCTGGGGTCTTGAATTCCTGAAGCTGAGCCAGATCGTCCGCCACGGGCCGGGCAGGAGCCGCCGAACTGAACGGAGACCCGCCGACCAGCGATCCGACCAGAAGTACTGCCGCAGCGGCGAGTCCGGCCGTGGGCGCGACGCGGATACGGTGCAGTTTCACAAGCTGACCTTTCGGAAGTTGTTACTACGCAACACGTGGCAGCGCGTTGTCCTGATGGTGCCGATGGCAGTATTCAATGCCGCTGCATCTCCCGCATCGGTTTCTGCATAGGTATCGGATCGGTAATCTACCTATATAGGCTTCAGTCGGGGCGTCGGTGCCGCGCCTACACAATCGACACATGGTCACGTGTCGGGACGAGCAAATCCCCTGTGCCCGATCGAACCCCGAACGCCACGCTGGCAAGCCATGCCGGAGCGTTGTCGAACACACCTCGACGAGGCGATGCCATCGAGTGGTTTCGTGGGCCGCGAACCCGAATTGGGCTCTGGCGACCCCCCGGATCGGCTGTGGCACGATCCGGGCGGTCGGTACTAACGCGCGGCGCGGGCGCGTTCCAGCAGCTCGGCGGTGGCCTCCCACAGGCGGCGCTCGCGTTCGCGGTCGCGGGCGACCGGCTGCACCTCGGTGGGCTTGGTCTTCACCACGAACGCGCCGTCGCGCAGGTGTGCCCACTTGTCATCGAGAGCGATGGCGGCCAGCAGCGGTCCCGAGCGTTGCGGCGTCGACACGCCGGGTACACGGCCCAAGGCGCGGCCCAACGCCTGGGCCGCCTCGGGGGCGCCGCGGCCCAGCGCCGTGCCGGGCATCCAGCCCGGCTCGAACACCGACACGTTGATCCCGGCGCCGACGTGGCGCTGCAGCTCATGGGCGTAGTACAGGATCGCCAGTTTGGCGTTCGAATAGGCGACACCGGACGCTGCCATACTCGGGGCCTGCTCACCAACAGCCGGGCGGGCGAGCTCGACAGGGTCGGCCCACTCGGCTTCAGCGACACGCAGCAGCTTGCGCCAGAAGTTCGCGTGATAGGTGTTCGAGCCGAGCAGCACGACTCGCGCCGGGGCGGTGAACGAGCCGAGCAGATCGCCGATGAGCTGGGCGTGGGCGAGGTAGTTGACGGCGAAAGTCAGCTCGTAGCCGTCGGGTGAGGCCCGCCTGGTGTCGGCCGAGACAGCGCCGGCGTTGGCGACCAGCGCGCGCAGCGGTTGTACGGCGCCGGCGGCGAGCAACTCGCGCACGGTAGCCGCGGCCGCACGCACGTCGGCCAGGCGCGACAGGTCACAGCCGATCTCGTGGACGTGGGCGCCACACGCGCGGGCTTCGCCGGCGACCGCGGTCAGGTCCGGCCCAGGACGGCCGACCAGCAGCAGATCGGGTCGCTGCCCGTGCGCGCGCTCGGCCATGGCCAGCACGGCGTGGCGTCCCAGGTTGCGAGTCGGGCCGGTGATCAGAACAGTTCCGGGTTCGGTCATAGCCCCAGCCTGCCGGGACGGCCGGGGCGCAGGCAGTCGTCCGGTTTTCGTAGGACTGCCAGGGCCAGGACAACCGGACGCGCGCTCGCGCAGACTGGAGTGCGTGCAAGCGTGGGAATTCGGTCCGACGGTGCGCCGCTGGCGCGACCGGGTGGCACCGGAGGCGGTCGGCGTGCCGGTGGGGCGCCGACGCCGGGCCAGCGGGTTGCGCCGTGAGGAACTTGCCGCGCTCGCCGGTATCTCGGCCGACTACCTGACCCGCCTCGAGCAGGGGCGCGCGACCTCGCCGTCGGCACAGGTGGTGGGGGCGCTGGCCCAGGCGCTGCGTCTGTCCGGCACCGACCGCGACCTGCTCTACCGCCTTGCCGGGCACGCCGCGCCCGGCCCGGACGTCGTGCCATCACGGATACCCCCGAGTGTGCACCGGCTGCTCGACCGACTCTCGCACACCCCGGTGGTCGTGTACGACGCCGGCTGGACGCTTGTGCTCGCCAACGCGCCCTACGACGCGCTCATGGGCGACACGACCACCTGGCACGGCCTGGAACGCAACGCCGTCTGGCGCAACGTCGCCCGCCTGCCCGCACGGGTCGTGCACACCCCCCAAGAACAGGCCGAGCACGAGGCCCGGCTCGTGGCCGACCTGCGCCTGACGGCCTCGCGCTACCCCGCCGACCGCGCCCTACGACGCTTGATCACCGACCTGGCCTCCGGCAGCCCGCGTTTCGCCGAACTCTGGGACGCAGAGAACCCACCGCCCTCGACCGAACCGTCCAGGCACAAGACCATCAACCATCCGGCGGTCGGCCCGATCACCCTCGACTGCGACACGTTGTTGGTCGCCCTGGACGACCTGCGCATCAGCGTCTACACCGCCGAGCCCGGCACCGACGACGCAGACCGCCTGGCCCTCGCCATCGTCCTGGGCACCCAGTCGCTAGCGCTGTGACGCGAACCAACGCCACCCAACCCTCACACCGGCGACTGCGGCCGCGACGAAGCTCGTCGACGCGTGCGTGGCCGAAGGAACCATCGCTTCCGGGCATGACCCTGCCGACATCATCATGTTGATGAGCTTTCTGTGGCGGGTCCCGAACGACGACGAGGGTGCCGCGCAGGGGCGACGGCTGATCTCCGTCGTTTTCTCCGGTCTGAAACAAGCGCCGCAACCGAGCTGAAATAGCTGGTTCGGTGACGAGTGGACCGCTTTCGTGGCCGGAATTTGCCACGGACGCACTTTCGCCGTCGGCGAAACGAGCGAAGGCAAGTTGAATTCCGACTGGACGGACTGGCAGCCTGCACGTCGAGCGACAACCGGACACGCCGAATCGCTGCGGGCATATCCGCGACAACAGCAAAACTCCGTTCGACAGTTCGGCCGAAACGTCCTGTATTCGGTAATACCGCGCATCGCCAGCGTCGAGCACTTCGTCTACGTCCACCCACAGGACCCGCAGCTGGCATGCTGGCCTGGCTCTGCTCGTCGGCCTGTCGAAAGAGTGGGTTTCGTTTGTCCGGATCAGGAAGCCGATAGTTGCCCAGTGACCTGTGGCCTGGGGCATAGTCGCGCCGCACCCTGGGAATCCGTTCCCCATGTTCACGGGTGTTCCCGGCGGGGCGCCATGCGGATGGTATCGGTACTGGCCAGTGATTTTGCTGGGGGCGCTGACGGTTGATGCGGGATTCGACTATCGGAATCCGGATTGATGACTGTTGCCTGCATCCGTCGCCTCCGTCGGTGGCTGCCCGTCTTTCTACAGGAAGACGTTGTCTGGGAAGCCCTGACCCGAAATGCTGCGGAAGACTTGGATGGCCGAAAAACGCTCGACAAGCGTGGCATGCGCTCAGTTGTGCCAGATATCGCTAAGCCCGTGAGTGCGGAGTATTCACTCGTCCGAGGTGCTCAGCACGGTAGCGACGAGCGCGGTGCCATCGGCAGTCCGGCCACCCGGGCCCGGTTGATACGCAACGGATTCGGCGGTCAGCGCACCGCCGCAGCGGTCACATGTCACCACAGCATTGGTTTGCTGGTCGCACGCATGGTGCCGCAGGGTCAGTGGTGGCCCCTGTTCTCCGGATTCCCATCGATCACCCCACGCCATCAGCGCGAGCAGCGCCGGGATGAGGTCCTGTCCTTTGTCGGTCAGGTGATACTCGTAGCGGTCGGGCCGCTGGTCGTACAAACGACGCTGCAGCACACCTCCATCCACCAGCCGCTGCAACCGCTGACTCAACACGTTGGTGGCCACACCGAGGTCGCGCTGCAGTTCCTCGAACCGGCGCAGGCCCAGTGCGGCATCGCGAAGCACCAGCAGCGCCCACGGGTCGCCGACGATCGATGCCGATCGCGCGATCGAGCAGGCGATCTCATGGAAGTCTGTTCTCGCCATCACCAGTCCCTTGCTTTTAGCAACCTAGCTGCTTAGAGTGCGTTTATGTACCATGCCATCGTACGATTCCTGGTCCGGAGAACCTGGCGCCGCACCGGCTCCGGCGATTACGACGCCGCGGTGTCGATGGCCGCACCCGATCTTCGGTTCCGATTCCTCGGCGATACAGCACTGGGTGCGGATCTACACGGCCCGGAAGCGTTCCGGGACTGGTTCACCCGATTCGGCCGGCTTCTGCCCGGCGTTCACCTGGAACTGGTGGACGTGGTAGCCAACGGCTGGCCGTGGAATACCAAGGTGGCGACCCAGTTACGCGTCACCGGGACCCTCTCCGACGGCACTGCATACGACAACACCGCAATGCAGTGGCTCACCCTGCGCTGGGGCCGGCTCGTGGATGATCTCGTCCTGGAGGACACGCTGACATTGCAGCGCGCCCTGAACAAGCTGCAACAACCCCGGCTGGAAGCTACGGCTGATCCGCGGTAGCGGCTTGTTCATTTCCTCGCTGACCGAAGTATGCATCGCAACGGGTAGGGCCCCGCCCGCTCGTCGGCATTATCGGCCATCGCCAGCGTCGAGCGCTCCGTCTACGTCCACCTGCAGGATCTGCAGCCGGGTGTCGTTCGGCTCGGCCCATCGCCCAGGTGGAGGAGTGGGTTTCGTTCGTAAGAAGTCGGTGGCTTCGCAGCGGCGAACGTTGCCGTCGAGCGCAACGACGGAACGCCCGGCGGCCGCCTTGGAGCCGGACGCCGGTCCTGGGTTGCGGGAAGAGGGGCGTTCAGCTCGGATCGCGTGTGCGGTGTCGGATTCACGGCTGGGTACGGTGGCTGTTGTGCCCCGAGAGACGTTGACCAGGGACCAGATCGTCACGGCGGCGGTGGCAGTGCTGGACGCCGAGGGTGTGGCCGGGTTGAATGTGCGCCGGCTCGGTGCGCAGTTGGGTGTGGCTGCCACGGCGATGTACTACTACGTCAGGAACAAGGACGAGTTGGTCACTCTCGCCGCGGATACGGTCTGGCAGGAACTGACTTTGCCCGATCCGGCAGTGGCCGAGTGGCGTTGTGCCGCCACGTTACTGGCACGTGAGCTGCAGTCGATGATCTCCAGGCATTTCTGGCTATTACCTGCCATGAGTACGCACCTGATCTATGGTCCGGGCAAGGCCCGGTTCGACGACTGCTGCCTGGCGGTGTTCGAGGGCGCCGGGTTCGCCGAGGCGGACGCGGACCATGCTGCCGCGACCATGCTGATGTTCGTTATCGGCGCGGCACAGGGATCGGCCGCCGAACGCGCCTGGCAGGCCCGGATGCGCCGCAGCGGAGTCGACGAAGACGCACGACAGGCCGAGACCAGGGCCTCCATCATCGAGACCGCGCAGCAGTTCCCTCGGCTCCTGGCACGGCTGAAGGCATCTCCGGACAGCATCGAAACCCTGCCCGGCGACACGGGATTCGAGTTCGGGTTACGCACCGTGCTCGACGGGCTGCAGGCCCGGCTGGATCACGAGAAGTAACGGCCGGCCGAGGGTAGCGCGAGCAGCACGATCACCGCGAGCGAGCCCGCGGTGGCCAGCAGCCACCGCGCCACGATCGCCGGTCGATACCACAATGGCAGGGTGTCGACTCCCGCCTGCAGCACCGCGCCGATCTCGAGTCCCCGCACCCGTGGATCGTCGAGTTTGGCGAACGCGGACACCGTCATTCGCATCGCGAACACCTGCATGGTCGTGACGAAGCCGACTCCGAGCAGCACGAGCGGCTCCGCCACCCACGACAGCACCCGCCCGATCCCCAACCCGGACAGATTGAGTACCGACAGCACGATCAGCACAGCTGCGATCGCATACCCCGCGATGAACGCCCCGCGCCCCTCCTCTAACCGAACCCCGTGCTCGGCAAGCACCTCCGGCGCTACCCCACGCCTCACCACTTCCGCGTCCATCGCGCGCTGAGCCCGTGGCCCGGCGGATCGGTACGAACCCAGCATCACCACGAACGACCCCGCCAACCCCAGCTGCAACAGACACCCCATCGCCACGGCAACGGACACGACACCTCCCGACTGTTTGAACTAAGATAAAATCGAGGCTACCGGCATCTTCAACTTTGCTCCACTCATGAACTTGCAGCTTTCATCGAAGATCGTTCCGAACATGGACAGCGACCCAGTTCGCCTGGGACTGTCTGAGATCTGGCTCTGGTGCACATTCGGTGGTCACGGCACTGCCGCCATTCCGCAGTCTTGGATGAGGCGTGAATGACTTTGCCGTAGTGGGCGTTTCAAGCGGCCGTCGTGATGTGCCGCCCACCGGACCGCCGGACAGGGCGCGACCACCGAATGTGCACCAGAGCCCAGAAACTTGTGCACGACATGCCTCGGCTGTGGACGCTGAAGCGCGGAAACGGTTCGGATAACTACACACTAATCAACCCGAACCACCCCACGGCCGAAGGACCCCAGCTGCGCATCAAGCCGGTAGGCACACGACAAGTGACATCCAGGACGTGACCTGTGGTTCCGGTGAATCGCTGCTGATCGATGCTTGCTGCGCGCCGACTGGTCGGCGGCTGAACATTCGCGACGTCTTGCTGCCATCGCAACAGCGGAAACCGCTCGATATGCGGCGGTTGCGGACGCTCCCAGGAACGCGGACGGCCCGAGATGATCTCGGGTGGTTGATCTTCAGCTCGGATGGGCCGGTCGCGTCGTACTGCGCGGGTCGCGGCATGACCGGACATCTCGTTGGGAGGTCTACATGGCTTTCGAAGCGGCGCAGGATGTTCGGTCACTCAAGCCCGGCGGCATGTTTTGCGGTTTCCTCCAGCTCGGCTCGATGTTGCCGCCACCAGGTCGAGTCGATGGTGGGCATGTTGTCGTTGCCGTCGACCAAGCCGACGACACCGTCGATGAGCTCGCGCAGGAGGTCCGCGTGCCCTGCGTGCCGGTGAGTCTCGGCAACGACGTGGGTCAGAATCTCATGCAGGTTGACGATCCGGTGGTGCTCGGACCACCACGGCACCGAGCCTTCGGTGGTGAGGTCGAGACACCCTGCCACGGTGCCCTCCCTCCGGAGATCCGGATCAAGCCTGTCAGCACCCGCGGAACAGCCGACAACCTTTGGGCGACCTGATAAGGACCTCGAAGTCATGCGCTCGGATCGTTCAACGGGGAATTGTGCCGGACTGTCACACGGCCGGTGTGGAGGAGTCCTCGTGACGGTTCGAAGATTGGGGTATTCCCGATCGTGATCTGCAGCGGTGCCAGTGGTTCTGGTCGGGTAATGGACAGCAGGTTGACCCTGCCACCGCGTACTCCGACGCAACTCTTGAACTCGAGTTCCCGTAGCTGTGGAAGACCGGCGAGAACGGCTAGATCGTCTGGAAGCGTGACCTCGAGCAGATGCAGTGTCTCCACCATGGGAGCAACAGCGAGAATGTCGGAAAGATATGCGGTGAGATCGCATTGCAGCAGCCACAGATGTTGCAACGCGGCCATGCGCGGCATGGTAATGAGCGCGGGCGGTGCCTCGGCCCCGGCAAGGGTCAGGACGGACAGCCCGGAAGATTCGCCCAAGAAGTCCAGCCTACTACCCGAGGGAACCAGGCCGAGTCCGAGCGAATGCAACTGCCGCGGGATCGGTATCTCCGAGAGAGCTGGTAGATATTTCCAGCCGTGTAAATGGAGTTCGGACAGCCCGGCGAACGAACCAAGCGCGGTGTAGCCCTTCATCTCAGCCTCGTCATCGGCAGCACTGAGGCTCAGGGTGCGCAGGTGATCCGGTCGGGGTATGCCGGTCAGGTGGGACAGGTCGTTGATGCCCATAAGCTGCCGAAACTTGAGCGCCAAAACCTCAGGGAGATGGTCGAATTCGAGGGAACCGAGATTTGTGGGGCATTCGATGGTCAATGCCGCGATGTTGCCCAGCCGGATCGCCGGTTCCAGCTGGCTGGTGTGCCGGACAAGAAGGTCGAGATCGGAATGGGCCGGCATTCCGGACAGGACCCGATCGGAGTACTCGACCGGGTCGAAATTGTGCCACACCTCGGCCAGCGCATCGTGCACCTCCCAGCGCTGATCTCCAGCGTAGCTGCGCAGCAACCCCAATGCCTCGGGGCCTCCGATCAGTGCCGCACAGTGGACGGTCGCCGCAGCGGCCGACGAGTTGCCGATATCGTCCAAATTCTGCGGAAGCTTGCGCAGAACCGGTTCACCGACCGCAGCGAGAGATACAGCATGGTCGTAATTATGGGGTGGTATCAATCCCGCCAGAATCTCATCCAGGCGTTGTGCGAGCGCCTCAGACAGTGACTCCATCGTCTCGAGACATGATGCTGCGAGCAGCCGCAACTGGCGGGCGTTACGCGCGCTATGGTTTGCCCTGTTCAACAGCCCGTTGATCAACTCTTCGCGCTGGCGCATGTTCGCGTGGCCCGCCGCCAGGATGATCGAATCACGCCACACGTCCAGCTTCGCTCGCCCCAGCAAATTCCCGATGCGATCCTGGGCAGCGGCTTCGGCGGCGGCCAGGTACTCCTGGAAGGTCCGGTGCACGAAATCGACCCGATCGACCGCGGGCGACCGCAAAATCCCTGAACGATTGAGCAGATGGCTGACTACATCCACGGCATCCACATCGAGATGACGCATCGATACGAGCTTGTCTGCCACATATTCCAGGGCTCGATCGATGTCGAGCTCACTGAGGTTGTTGTCCGACAACCTCCACGCCAGATCACGCAGGACGGTCACCTTGTCGGTCAGGCTCAGCTGGACATCGTGTGCACTCGGTACCCGACGATCCGAATCGCGCCGCTGAACCATCAGTTCGATCGCGATCTGGTAGAGCTCCATACGGTTTCGCGGCAGCTGCTGAAAACGAATGAGATGCAACGAGCACACCATCGCCGCAAGCAACGGATTGGCAGCGAGCGCGTGCAGATGCGGTCGATCCTGGATACTGGCGATCAGTGCACGCTCGTACTGCGGCAGTTCCTCGGCCGAACACGGAAGATCCTGCCCACTGGCACCCACAGCCTGATGCCATTGCCGGACAAACGCGCGCAGGTCGTCGGTCGACATGCGCTCGAAGAACACGGATGTGAAGTCTGCCCGGACCAGCCAGTCCTCGTCCACGGCAACGGGGCGGGACGTGACGATCATTCGTATATCCGGATAGCTGTTCAGCAACAGCTCGATCCATTCTCGGACGCCTTCTCGCTCATAAGGCAGGAGTTCGTCCACTCCGTCGATGAGCAGCAGTGCGCGCCCCGCCACGAGCTGCCGATCCACCCATGCGCGCGGCATGTGGCCGGTCAGCGACCCCGCGGTATCGTCGAGCAGGTCGGGCACAGTGGGCATGCCGCGTGCCGAGTAGCGGCGCAATCGGATCAGCACCGGTACCAACCCGTTCCAGGACGTCAGATCGCCCGTGAACGCGCCGCGTGCAGCCGTGATCGCCAGCCAGCGCAGCAGCGTCGTCTTCCCGGATCCGGCCTCGCCACGCAGCAGAATCCGGGACTTGTGACTCAACGCGGTTTCCACCCGTACGCCACCGGGTTCGTCGTCTACACGTCGTTTCCCCACGTGTGGTTTGCTGGGCACGGCCTCGGAGGTTTCCGGCCGTTCGTTCCTGGCTTCCAGCGGTAGCGCCCCGGTCGTGACCCGCAGACTGATGTAGGCGACGGAGAGTCTGGTCCGTGGTGGCGTCTCGGTGGCGAAGCTGAACAGTTCGACGTCATCGAGGGTGTTGCTGATCAGATCGAGATACTCACGGCCGAAATCCGCGTCGTGGTCCGTCCCGTCGGGCGCGTACAGCGATCGTCTGGGCAACCGTTCGATCACCCGCGCGAGATCCGTCCCGAGATCGTCAACGCGCGAGATCAGTTCGGTAACAGCGCGTTCGGTGAAGACCGGCAGGTGCCGGATTATCTGAACGTAATACTCACAGCACTCCGCGACGAGCTCGTTGTAGAAGGCGATGCCCGCTTCGCTGAGGCCCGCCGGCGGGGTGATCGCTTCCTGAAGCCGACGTGCCAGTTGTCCCGCGTCGACGTTCGAACGAAAGATCGCCGCATCCGACAGATCCGCCTGCTCGAGCGTATTCGACACGGACGCAACAACGACAGCGCGCTCATCATCGTCGAGGTCGCGAAATTCGTGTACCAGCAACGGTTCCAGCCGTACGGCCACCGCATCGGCGATCTGCTCGAACTGCCGCCGCACACTGCGTTGCACACGTAACCCCGGGACATACCGGCGGATCAGCGCATCCATATCTTGCCGGGTTTCTTGGTCATGCTGTTGCTTGGCCAGCAACAAGCGGATCGCGCGACTGGCTATCGCCGTCCCTACCTTGACCGCAAGAGCTTCCGCGCTCATCCTCCCCCATTTCGCTGAACGGCCAGCATGTTCTCGGCGATTATGCCACCGCCCGTACGCCAAATGGCTTCTAACGCGGATCTTGTTGTCCTGCAGTCTATGTCGGTATCCAACGGCGGTGTGGGTGTGTCGCGGCCGGATCCCGAGCTTCTGCGAACCAGAAGCGGGCACCCGTACTTCTTCAAGCCCTCATCGGCAACCGCGCCCTCGACGACTACTGAAAATACCGTCTCGCACAAGGACACCTACGTATCGGCCCGACAGCCACCAACTTGCGGAATGACCAACGGTGTCACCACTGAAAAGGAGTCATTCCCAACCTGTTTCATGTTGCCCACCACGGCTGTTGGCCCGCACGGTCACCACTACCATCGGCTCCGGCTCCGGCTCCGGCTCCGGCGCCGATCAGCGTCACAGACTCGCGCCGCGAGTGTGGTACGCGGTGCCGCACACCGCCCCCTCGAACCAATACTGCGCAGCTTCCGGCGAGCAGCAGCGACAGTCCTGGACGATGCCGGGCTGTCAGCACGAGTCACCACTGACAACCTCGGGCACACTCTTCGATGACTCGGCGGCATGCCGGGGACTGTCGGAAAGACGGCGGATCTGATCTCGGTCCGATGAGCCGAGCGTGATGGCTCGGCAGGAAGGACCGACGAATGTCGGAGACACTCGAGGCCGTGGCGAACAAGGACGCGGCCGAGACGAAGAAGCTGGCCGAGCAGTTGCTGGCGCAGGCCAAGGAGCAGGGCATCGACCTTGTCGGGCCGGGTGGTCTACTGAACCAGCTGACCAAGACCGTGCTGGAAACCGCGTTGGAAGCGGAGATGACCGAGCACGTCGGGTACGAGAAACACGACCCTGCTGGTCGTGGAACTGGCAACTCCCGCAACGGAACCCGCTCCAAGACGGTGGTCACCGAGATAGGCCCGGTCGAGATCGACGTGCCCCGCGACACCAGCTCCAGCTTCGAGCCGAAGATCGTCCGCAAACGCCAGCGCCGCCTGTCCGGCGTCGACGAGATCGTGCTCTCACTCAGCGCGAAAGGCTTGACCACGGGCGAGATTTCGGCGCATTTCGCCGAAATCTACGGGGCGTCGGTGTCCAAGGACACGGTCTCGGCGATCACTGAGAAAGTGGTCGCGGAGATGACCGACTGGTGCAACCGGCCACTGGACCGTGTCTATCCGGTCTTGTTCATCGACTGTATCCACGTGAAGATCAGGGAAGGCAAAGTCGCGAACCGCCCGATCTACGTGGTCCTGGGCGTCACTGTCGGCGGTGAACGCGACATCCTCGGGCTGTGGGCCGGCGACGGCGGTGAAGGCGCCAAGTATTGGTTGCAGGTGTTGACCGAGATCAAGAACCGCGGTGTCGCTGATGTGTGCATCGCGGTCTGTGACGGGCTCAAGGGACTGCCCGAGGCGATCAACACCGTATGGCCGCAGACCGTGGTTCAAACCTGCGTGATCCACTTGCTGCGCAACACTTTCCGTTACGCAGCCCGCCAGAACTGGGACCGGATGAGCAAGGACCTCAAACCGGTCTACACCGCACCGACCGAGGCCGCGGCGAAGGAACGATTCGGTGAGTTCGCTGGAAAATGGGGCCAGCAGTATCCCGCGATCGTGCGGTTGTGGGAGAACGCGTGGACCGAGTTCACCCCTTTCCTGGACTACGACGTGGAGATCCGCCGTGTCATCTGCTCCACCAACGCGATCGAATCGCTCAACGCTCGCTACCGGCGCGCGGTCCGTGCCCGCGGCCACTTCCCAACCGAGCAGGCCGCGCTGAAATGCCTGTATCTGGTGACTCGTTCGCTGGATCCGACCGGCACCGGTAAGGCACGATGGGCAATGCGATGGAAGCCCGCGCTCAACGCATTCGCCATCGCATTCGAAGGCCGGATCACCCCAACCGGAAACTAACCCCTACCGGGGTCAGATCCACCGGCAATCCGACACTCCCAGCCAGGGCCCCGATGGGACCGGTTCGGGTTGATACTAATTTGGTGGAGCTAAGGGGAATCGAACCCCTGACCTTCTCGATGCGAACGAGACGCGCTACCAACTGCGCTATAGCCCCGTGGTTCGTTTCCGAACCGACGTTGGAGAACTGTAGCAGGTAGGTGGGGGAGACTCCGAATCGGCTGGTGGGGAGGGGTTCGAAGGGGGTGACGCCGGAGGGGGTCGTAGCGTGGGATGTGGGCTGGGGTGGGGAAATTGCCGATAATTTGCGACTCGGGTGGTAGTGGGGTATGGCAAACGTTGGTGCGCGGGGGCGGGGTCGTGTCGGATATGTCTCACAGGGCGGGTTGATAGCATGACGGTTCTGGGCGGACGGGTCCGGCCGCGCATGCGCTGCCTGCGCGAATACTTCGAAAGAGTTGTCATCCATGCAGTTTGAGATCGTCGAGCGGGACGAGACATGGGTTGCCGGGCTGCCCGTGCGGAGCCCCAAGCGCGCGCTCGGGGAACTGCGTGACCGGGATCTGGACGCGGCGTGGGGCGCGGTTCTGCATCAGGAGCTCGGCGGGCCTCTGGCCTGCGCTTATACGGACTATTCGGCGGATATGAGCACGTTCAACACGCAGATTGTCGGATATCAGTGCAGTTCGTTCGACCAGGTCACCCGCGGGCACATCGTGGCGCGGCTACCGCGGGGAGTGTATGCCCGGTTTTCCTCGGTGGGGAACTTTCCGCAGATCATGACCGATCTGTGGACTCAGATCGCTTACGCCGAGGAGCACAACCAGATCAAGCGCACTCACACCGGGGATCTGGAGTGCTATCCACACGCCTACAAGATCGATCTGTATCTGGCGGTCCACCCGCGATGAGTTACACGATCGTACTGCGTGACCAGGCGATCTACGGTGGCCTGGTGGTGCCGCGGGTGCGGCCCAGCTTCAAGGTGAGCAACAGCGAGCTGATCGAATTCCTGCGCGACCGGCTGCGCGATCGTGACGACGGCGCCGACCGGGCGTTGTACACCGTGTACGTCCCCGATCCGGCCGGAAACTACAACGTTCTGGTCAGCTACGACTATCCGGCGGTGGACGCGATTCCGGCCGGCGATGTGCTGGTCCGGGTTCCCAAGGGCGTCTACGCGCGGTTCGAGCCCAATGGCGACTACCACGATCCGGTCGAGGACGTGTGGGCCCAGGTCGACGACGCGACCGCCTCGGCCGAGATCACCCGGGCCTACCGGGAGGAGATCGAGATCTGGCGCGGGCCGAAGGTCGAGCTCTACATCTCGATCCTGGTGTAACCAGCGGAGATAGCTACCGAGTAGCCATTTTGGAACCAACCGGTCTTCTCATTCCGTCCGATTACTAAAGTCACCGTCTTGACCAGGGACAATTCAGGACCTTATGCCCCGGTTTCGGAAGATTTGCCGGATGTCTGGTCAATTCCTGCCCGATGACGGATACTGCCTTAGCGACCAACCCCGGACACCGGCCGCGATCCGGCCGTCACCGGGGAGGGTCTCGGTAGGGCGCGGGATCGCGCAGCAACGGAGTAGGAATTCATGAGAGTCGAAGCGGCCCGTCACCCCGTGTTCGCAGGGATTTCCCCGGAGTTCGCCGATACACTAGCGTCACTTCGGTACAGGTTCCAGGGCCGACCGGACGGGCCTGTCCATGAGATCATGGCGTTGGTGTTCCGTCTGAGGTATGCCGCCCGCACTACGGTCCGCAGCAGGCGGTTCCCGGTGCCGGGTATGAGTTCCCGCAGCTGACGCGATCGGAGATAAGGTGCCTCGGCGGACACTCGACTCACTGGTGACACAGGTCGCCTCGGAGTTGATGGGTGTCGACGCCACCACCCTGGTGGCGGCGACGGAGCGTGTGCTAGCAAGCCTGATCGAACATTTCGACGTGGACTTCTGTTATCTGCGACGGACCGACCGGGAGCGTCGCGCCACCATCCTGGTCGCCGAGTGGCCGCCGCGACAGTGTGTGCCCGACCCGGACCCGCTGGGCATCGTGTACTTCGACGATCCGGACCCCGCCTTCAAGGCTTTCGAACACGCCACCGAGCCGGTCATCGTGCGCCCCGGCAAGGCGTTCACCCCCTATCGCGACCTCGCCCGCCGGACGGCGGGCATCACCGATCTGACCTCCGCGGCGGTCCCGCTGCTCTCCCGCGGCGCGCCGATCGGCCTGTTGGGTTTCATCAAATTGGGCGACCGCGAGTGGAGTACTCGCGAACTCAACGTGCTCAAGGCGATCGCCTCGCTGTTCGCCCAGTTGCAGGCGCGGGTGGAGGCCGAGGAGCGGCTGCGCTACATCGCCATGCACGACGATCTGACCGGTCTGGCGAACCGCAGGGCCCTGCTGGAGTACATGGAGGAGCGACTGCAGCCGGGCAACCCGGGGCCGGTCGCGGCGTTCTTCCTGGATCTGGACCGGCTCAAGGCGCTCAACGACTTCCTCGGACACACCGCGGGCGACAATTTCATTCGCACGCTGTCCACGAGACTGCGCGAACACCTGGATCCGGCCGATATGATCGCGCGCCTCGGCGGCGACGAATTCGTCATCGTGCCGGCCAAACCCATGGAGGCGGTCGAGGCCGAGCTAGAGGGCACCCGGTTGCAGCAGCTCATCGCCCGGCGGGTCACCGTGGGGGAGGAGTCGGTCAGCCGCGCGGCGAGCGTCGGAGTGGCGGTCGGGATTCCCGGTGAGGCGACCGTCGCCGATGTGCTGCGCCGGGCCGATCACGCGCTGCTGTCGGCCAAATCCGGCGGCGGCAACGGGGTCGCGGTGTTCACCGACGCCATGCGCGCCCAGTTCGAACTCCAGGACGACGTCGAACTCAACCTGCGCAGCGCGGTCTCGGACGGCTCGCTGCTGCTGCACTATCAGCCCGAGGTAGATCTGCGCACCGGCCGGATCGTGGCGCTCGAGGCGTTGGTGCGCTGGCAGCATCCCACCCGCGGGCTACTGCCGCCGGGGGCGTTCGTCGGGGTCGCCGAGGCGACGAACCTGGCCGGTGAACTCGGGCGCTGGGTGATCCGCACCGCCTGCTCGCAGTTCGCGCAGTGGCGGCGGCAGGGGCTGGCCTCCAATGTCGTCATCCGGATCAACGTCTCGCCGGTGCAGCTGGTGAGCCTGGATTTCGTGGAGTCGATCGAGGACACCCTGCGCAGCAACGGCATCGACGGCAGTTCGGTCTGTCTGGAGATCACCGAACACGTCGTGGTGCAGGATCTGGCACGCACCCAGCTGACCCTGCGCGGGCTCAAGCGGATGGGCGTGCAGATCGCGATCGACGATTTCGGCACGGGCTACAGTTCGCTGTCGCACCTCAAGGCCCTGCCGGTGGACGCGGTCAAGATCGATCGCGGATTCGTGCAGCGGCTCGGGGTGAGCACCGACGATCTGGCGATCGTGAAATCCATCGTCGGCCTGGCCGGGTCGTTCGGACTCGGCGTGGTCGGCGAGGGTGTGGAGACCGCGGTCGCCGCGCGCACCCTGGTCGGGCTGGGTTGCTATCGGGCCCAAGGCTTTCTCATCGCACGGCCGCTGCCGCCCGAGGCCGTGCAGACACATCTGTCGGCCGGGCGGATTCCGCTCGATCTCGAGCTTCCCCGGGTGTCCCGGGCCGCGAAACGCTAGCATCGCGGGCTGCCCGCACCAGCCGGTCGGCGATACTTCCACCCCTGTTCACGCGCCGTTGCCCCGCAGGGCCGGCTGCCGCTGGACGATCGGCGCGTGCGCATCGTTCAGCTGGCCAACTTCTACGGGCCGCGGTCGGGGGGACTACGTACGGCGCTGCATCATCTCGGCTCGGGATATGCGGCCGCCGGACACGAGGTGGTGTTGATCGTGCCCGGACCGCGGCGGGACGAGCAGATCCTGCCCGGAGGAGTGCTGCGAATAACCCTGCCCGCCTTACAGATTCCCTGGACGCGCGGATACCGGGCGGTCGATCCGCGGAAGGTGGCCGATGTGCTGACCGGCATCCGGCCCGATGTGCTCGAGGTTTCGGATCGGCTGACGCTGCGCGGCTTCGGGCGCTGGGCGCGGCGGCGGGACGTGGCCGGGGTGATGATCTCGCACGAACGTCTGGATCGGCTGCTCGGCCAGGCGCTGCCCGGACCGATGGCCCGCCGCGCCGCCGACGTGGCCAACCGGCGAACCGCCGCGGATTACGACATCGTGGTGTGCACGACCGAGTTCGCGCGGGCGGAGTTCGCGCGGATCGACGCGCCGAACGTCGAATTGGTTCCGCTGGGCGTGGATCTGGAGATGTTCGCCCCGCATCGCCGCGACGGTCTGCTGCGGGCGAGTTATGCCGCCGCGGGCAATCCGCTGCTGGTGCATTGCGGCCGGTTGTCGGTCGAGAAGCGGGTGGATCGCAGCATCGAGGCGGTCGGCGCGCTGCGTCGCGAGGGCGTGGACGCGCGGTTGATCGTGGCCGGGGACGGTCCGCGCCGCGAATCGCTGGAGCGCCGGGCCCGCGGCCTGACGCCGCTGCCCGATGGACGTCCGGCGGTTCACTTCACCGGCTTCATCGCCGAACGCACCCGGCTGGCGACCCTGCTGGCCAGCGCCGATGTCTCGCTGGCTCCCGGACCGCACGAGACCTTCGGCCTGGCCGCGCTCGAGGCGCTGGCGGCCGGGACGCCCGTGGTGGCCAGCCGGTCCTCGGCGCTGGCCGATATCGTGACCGCCGAATGCGGTGCGGTCGCGGCGAACGATCCGGCGGATTTCGCGCGCGCGGTGACCGAGGTGCTCGCGCGGCCCTCGGCCGACCGGCGG
>CBJNFW010000046.1:0-38061 GCA_966435935.1 uncultured Nocardia sp. | reverse complement strand
CATCGTGGGCAGCCAGGTGTTCACGCCGTAGACCAGCAGCAGTCCGCCGAACGATGCGACCCAGAACAGTAACGTCACCGAACACAGTGCGGGAGTGAACAATTCGGAGACCTTGCCGCGACGCTGCTGCGCGTCGCGCTCGGGCGCGTAGGCCGCGAGCGAGACGCCGAACCGGTCCGCGACCCGTTGCGCCCGCTGGGTGCGCCCCGAGGCCATCAGGTAGGTCAGCGATTCGGGCAGCAGGAACACGATCGCGGGCACCGCGATGACGACCGGCGCGGCGCCGAACCAGTACACCGATCGCCAGCCCAGCGATTCGACGATGTTCATCGCCACCGCCCCGGCGATCGCGCCGCCGGCCTGATGCGCGGTCATCAGGAAGGTCACCGCGATGTTCTTGCGCGCGGCCGGCGCGTACTCCATGACCATCGCGATCGCGGTCGGCAGCAGCACGCCCAGCCCGATACCGGCGGTGAACCGCGCGGCGCCGAAGGTCGGCACGTTGGGCGCCATACCGCAGACGGCCGCGGACAGGGTGAATACCAGCACTCCGCCGAGGATGATCTTGCGACGCCCGATCCGATCGGTGATCACCCCCGCGGCCAGCGCGCCCAGCAGCATGCCGAAGGTGTTGAAACTGCCGATATCCCCGGCGACGGCCGGACTCAGCCCGAAGGCCTTGTCCTTGAACACGCCCGGCAGGGTCGCGCCGTAGACGAACAGGTCGAGCCCGTCGAGCAGGACGAGGAACCAGCAGACCGCGGTGACCTGAAGCCACAATCGCCGGGAGGGGGCGGCCGAAACGCCACCGGATTCGAGCGAGGACACCTGTGTCCCTTTCGTCCGTAGAGCTACATCCAGTGATGCAGGTTACATCTGTCGCAATATCATTAACACTATTTCGAGCAAAATTGTTAACATTCTGCCGTGCTCGACCGCGGCGACATCGCGGCCGGGGCGCTCTGCGCGGCGGTTTCCTCAGTCGTGCGAACGCGCGAGGTCTTCGGCGGTCGGCGTGCCGTGGGTGTGGAAGGACTCGATCGTGCGCAGGCCCCATGCCTGCCCCTTGGCACGTTCGGCCTCGGTCCAGTCCACCCGCTTCCAGTCCGGAGCCAGAATCAGCCGCGCACCGGCATTGCACAGCTCGATGCGATTGCCGCCGGGCTCGTAGACGTACAGGAAGAACGTCTGCTGAATGGCGTGCTTGTGCGGGCCGGTCTCGATGAACACCCCTTGGTCCAGGGCGACATCGCAGGCGCGCAGGATGTCCGCGCGGCTGTCGGCGGCGAAGGCGATGTGGTGCAAGCGTCCCGACAGGCCCAGGTTGTCGCGGGTGTAGACCAGGTCGTAACTCTTGTTGGTGAACGTGGTCCAGGTGCCCGCGACCGTGCCGTCGTTCAGCACGATCTGCTCGGTCGTCATCGCACCCAGCGTCTGTTCGAGGAAGTCGCGATTGTCCACCGGGGTGCGGCCGAGGAAGTTGACGTGATCGAGCCGGCGCGCCGGGACGCCGCCGCTGGGGTAGGCGCGCGCCTGATTCTTCAGCGACGGGCGGTTGTCGTCACCGCATTCGAACCATTCCGCCTCGTAGTAGAGACCGAATTCGTGACCGTCCGGATCGGTGAACCGGTAGGTGGGCCCGAAGCCGGGTTCGCCGTCGGCCCAGCCGATTCCGCGCCCCGCGGCCTCCAGCGCCGCGACCCGCCGAGCCAGCGCCTCGGGACTCGCAGCGCGCAGGTGCGTGCGACCGATTCCGCCGTGCCGGTATGCGCGCAGAGTGAGGCTGTGGTGCTGATAGTCGTCCCACGCGTGCAGGTACACCTCGTCCTTGCCCTCGCCGACGACGCTCAACCCGAGAAAATCGGTGCAGAACGCGACGCTCCGGTCGAGCGTGGGGGTGAGCAGTTGCACGTGCGCCAGATGCGCGATGTCATGACCAGGGGCCATCGTTTCGTCCTCCTCGACAAACGCCGCGCGCCTCATCGGGCGCGAGGGAAAACCTTGCCCGCGAACAGTTTCCGGGCGGTGCGGACCACACCGGCGCTGCGCACGCGCGGCGGCCGCACCGTGTGATCCAGGTCGATGTCGACCAGCAGATGGCCGGACGGATGCTCCACATCCACCCGGCGCAGACCCGCCGGCCAGGCCGCGGTGAGGTCGTGACCGACCGCACCGGGCGTCGTCATCGCGGTCACCGCACTGATCGCCGCGAATACCCCGATCGCGGTGTGCGGGCGCACGGGGATGAACGAGCGCGTGCACACCCGGCCGCCGTCACGGGCGGGTGCGAGCAGAATCGTCTTGGGCACAGAGGATTTCGCGACGTCGCCCAGGCCCATCCGCAGCGCGGCCGCACGGCGCAGCCGATCGACGCGTTCGATGAGCGCGGTGTCGGCGGCCAGATCGTCGGGTGCCTCGTAACCGGTGAGCCCGAAGCTCGCGGCCTCGGCGACCACCACCGGCATGCCGTTGTCGACGCAGGTGATCTCGATATCCTCCACGGTATCGCGCACGTTGCCGGTGGGGAACAGCCCGGAGGTGGCCGAACCCGCGGTGTCCTGGAACGCCAGCGTCACCGGTGCGGCGCCCGCGGGCACCCCGTCGATGCGGGTGTCGCCGTCGTATACCGGCCGGCCGTCGCGGACCGGGAACGTCGCCGTGGCCGTACTGCCGGAGTTGACCAGATGTATTCGCACGGAACAGGTTTCGCCCGAGGCGGCGACCAGACCGGATTCGACGGCGAATTGCCCGACCCCGGCCAGGATATTGCCGCAGTTCTGCCGGTCCGAGACGGTGGCCTGTTCGACGCCCAGTTGCAGGAACAGGTAGTCCACGTCGACGCCGGGTCGCTCGGACGGCGATACCACCGCGACCTTGCTGGTCAGCGATGTCGCTCCGCCGATGCCGTCGATCTGGCGCGGGTCGGGTGTGCCCATGATCCGCAGCAGCAGATCGTCACGTTCGGCCGGATCCTCGGGCAGGTCCGCGGCCAGGAAATACGCGCCCTTGGAGGTTCCGCCGCGCATCCACACGCAGGCCACGCCGTCCCGGGCCGCGTTCGGCGAGACGGCCGTCCCCTCATCGGCGGCCACCCCACCGAACGCATCCGGACAGCCCGTCACGACGACTCCCGGCCGTCGCGGTAGTCCTCGTAGGAGACGTACGTGATGCCGAATTCGTCGAGCCGGTCGCGCAGCCCGTACCGGTCCAGGCCGAGTTCACCGGCCTTGAAGGCGGTCCGCGCCGCCTCTTCCTTCGCCACCCGCGCGGCCGAGCGTTCCAGGGTGTCGGGCACGGCTTCGCGCGGTACCCGGACCACGCCGTCGTCGTCGGCCACGATCACGTCGCCGGGATGGATCACCTGGCCCTCGATGACGATCGGCACGTTGATCGCGCCCGCCGTGGCCTTGACGGTGCCCTGCGCGCTCACCGCGGTGGACCACGCCGGGAAGCCCATCGCGCGCAGATCCGCGACATCGCGTACCCCGCAGGCCAGCACCACGCCGCGAACGCCGCGCCGTTGCAGCGCCGTGGCGAACAGTTCGCCGAAAAGCCCGTCGCTGGAGGGGGAATTGGTGGCCACCACCAGCACGTCGCCCTCGCGGCACTGCTCCACGGCCACATGGATCATCAGATTGTCACCGGGCCAGCACAGGACGGTGACCGCGGTACCGCCGATCCGCGCACCGGGCCAGGCCGGACGCAGCCGCGGCCCGAGGAAGCCGGTGCGGCCCTGCGCCTCGTGGACGGTGGCGGTGCCGAACTCGCCGAGTGCGGCGGCATCCTCGACCGACGCCCGCGGGCATCCGGTCACCACGACGTTCTCCATCACTGTCCTCCCGAATCCCCGGTCGTGTCTTCGCTGCTGAAGACGATGTCCTGCAATGCGTCTCGGGCGGCCGCGGCGATGTGCGGCGTCACCCCGAGCTCGGTCAGCTGCTGGGCCGCGGCGCCCATCTCCTCGGCGCGGCGGGCGGCGTGGGCGTGGGTGCCGGTGATCAACCGGTCCAGGGTGTCCTCGTCGAAGGACCGGAACTCCGCGGCGATGTGGTCGCGGAACCAGTCCGCACATCCCGCCGCCTCCGCGCCGGCCAGCCCCTCCACCACCGCGGCGGCAAGGCCCTTGTACACCACGCTGCGCAGCAGCTTGCGCGAACTGGCCACGCCGACCGGGCCGGGAACGAGGTCGATCGCCACCTCGATCCCGTTCATCATGTCCACGAAACGCGCTGCCGCCGAGCCGGATACCTGCATCGGCACGCGGATCCCGCGGCCGGGCACCGGAGCCATGATCGCCACGTCGACCAGATCCACCCTGGCCTCGGCGGCCAGTTCGGCCAGCCGGACCTTCGCGGCCGGAGTGCCGGTGTTCGCCTCGGCCCAGACCGCACCGGGCGTCAGCCCCGAAAGAGACTGCAGCAGTGCGAATTCCGCTTCGTGCGCGGTGGTCAGAGAGAACACCAGATCGACCCCGCGCACGGCGTCGGCGTCGCTCGAGCACTCTCGAACGCCCTGTGGTGCGGAAACTTTCGGATCGAATCCGCGCACATCCGCACCGTGGGCGGCCAGGTCCCGGGCGAATTCGGTTCCGGCCTCACCGAATCCGAGCACTGCCACCCGCAGCCCGCTCCGGCTCATGAGAGCCGAGCCGTCACGTGCGGATAGTGGCGCACGAACGCTTCGGCACGGCTGTTCTTCAACAGGCCCAGGTTCGGGCCCGCGTTACGCTCGAGCTGGACGCCGCGGCGGGCGGCCAGATCCTCGTAGTACGTCCACATGTGCTGCTGAGCTCCCAAGCAGCGCATGGCCTTTCGCTTGGTCTCGAAAACCTCGGTGATGTCCAGGAGTACATCGGGGCGGAAATCGCACATCTCCGGCTGGTGCGGTTCGAAGCTGAACACCGGCGGCGCGCCAAGCGGCTCGCCGGGGGCGTCGTAGCCGACGGCCTGGGCCAGCACCCGCGCGGCCAGGGCCATGCGGGCCGCGGCCGGATGATCGCCGTTGTACGGATCGGCGAGGGTGTGGGTGAGGACCACGGTCGGGGTGGTCTCGCGATATACGCGCACCAATTCGTCGACCAGTTCCGGGGATTCGAGCAGCGGGTAGTCGCCCGCGTCCAGGAATCGGATGTCCGCGCCCAACACCGCCGCGGCCTGCTCGGCCTCCTCGCGACGCAAGGCCTTGATCTCCTCGAGCTGCTTACCCGCACGCCACGCCTTGGCCGACTCACCGCGCTCACCGAAGCTCAGGCACACCACCGTGGCCCGCTCACCACGCGCGGCGGCCAGCGCGATAGCGCCACCGGCACGCCACACGAAATCTCCCGCGTGCGCACTGACCACCAGTAGCGATTCGGACGGATTTTCGGGCATCGCCTCTCACCTCACTTGCTCCGCGGTCGCTCGAACCACCGGATCGAGCGGGTACGTGCCGCACGACACGTTCCACATCGACGGTAAATTATTGCCGACAGAAATGTCAACAATCCTGTCGACAAAGAGGTCGGAGCAGGTGGAGACGCATACGGGAGGGTCAGGCAGGCTGGCCGAGCGCGGCTATCACGCTGTCGAGGTGGTCGCGCATCGCCTGCTCGGCGGCGATCGGATCGCCCGCCACCACCGCGTCCACGATGGCCAGATGCTCACCGAGCGAAACCTGCGGGCGGCCGGGCCGCAGGGACAACTGGAACTGATGCCGCACGATCTGCGCGTTGAGCCGCGCGATCAGGTCCGCCGCGGTCTCCTGTCCGGCGATTTCCCGTAGTACGGCGTGCATTTCGTGATTGAGCGAGGAGTACTCCAACAGCTCGCCGTCCTGCACCGAGGCGGTCAACCGCTCGGCATACCGGCGCAGGCGATCGGCCTCGGGCGGGGTGATGCGCGCGGCGGCCTTGGCCGCGATCAGCCCCTCGAGCACCTTGCGGCATTCGAGAATCTCCACCGCCTGCTCCCGCGAGACCGAACGCACCCGCGCACCGCGGTTGTGAATCCGCTCGATCAATCCCTCGGCCACCAGCTCGTCGATAGCCGCGCGCACGCTGCCGCGAGTCACCTCGAACTGCTCGACGAGTTCGGACTCGACCAGCCGCTGCCCCGGGGCCACGTCGCCCCGCGCGATGGCCTGCCGAAGCCGTTCCACCGCAATGGCTTTGCCCTGGGTTCCACGTTCGAGTCCACTAGTCTGCGATACCGACACCGACACCGTCCTCGCGATAGGCGTGACACTCCAATTGTCAATGATTATGCCAACAATTCGCCGGGACCCCACCGGCGCCGCCGCTCAGGACGAGGGCAGGTGGGTGCGCTGCCCCTCGTTGTCCAGGATGCACAGAATTTCGGCGGGCCCGTCGATCGCGCCGAAGGCATGCGGGACCATGCAGGAGAACTCGGCCGCCTGACCGGCCTCGACCCGAACCCGGCGCTCGCCCAGATGCAGCGCCACCGCACCGGACAGTACGGTGAACCAGTCCCGGCCAGGATGCACGCGCTGCTCACCGGCCGGTTTGGTCAGCCGCATCTTGGCCACGGTGACGCCGTTCGGGCCGGAATCGCGGGTCAGCAGCCAGGTGGTGACGCCGCGGACGGAATCGCGTTCGGGCCGGATCACGACGTCCTCGTCGCTCACCGACTCCACCAGCTGATCGAGCGTGGTGCCCAAAGCCCTTGCGATGGGCGCGAGTTGGTCCAGGGCGATGCGGCGGTGGCCGGTTTCGATGCGGCTGAGCGTGGACGGGCTCAGGTAGCAGCGGGCGGCCAGATCGTCCAGGGACCAGCCGCGGGCCACACGCAGTCCGCGGATTCGCTTGCGGACCACACCGTCGAGATCGCCGTCTTGCGTCATAGGCAAGATTGTATGCTTTCAGAGCAAACGATGAGTAGCGTCGGATCCATGAGCCACGATCACGCCCATCATCACAGCCGTCATGACCACGGCGGTCACGACCACGCCGACGAAGCCGCCCTCGCCGAGCTGCTCGATCTCGACGCGGCCGCGCTCCCCGATTACCTGCCCGAGGTCACCGCGCTGATCCGCGAACACCTCGACGACCGGCCGGTCCACCGCATCCTGGACATGGGCGCCGGCACGGGCAACGGCGCACTCGCCCTGACCCAGCGTTTTCCGGACGCCGAGGTGATCGCCGTCGACATCTCCGAGCACATGCTGAACCGCCTGCGCGACAAGGCGACCGCCCGCGGCGTCGCCGGACGCATCCGCACCCTGCGGGCCGATCTCGACGCCACATGGCCCGAGCTCGAACCCGTCGACGTGGCCTGGGCGGCGAATTCCCTGCATCACACGGCCGATCCGGATCGCGTGCTGGCCGACCTGTTCGGCACGATCCGTCCCGGCGGCCTGCTGGCGCTCGCGGAACTCAACTCGATGCCCCGATTCCTTTGCGCCGCAGGCGAACTCGCCGAACTCGAGGACCGCGCCCACGAGGCCCTGGCCGCCGAGACCGCCGATCACGTCCCGCATCTCGGTTCGGACTGGGCGACGCTGCTCACCAAGACCGGCTTCGAGATCGAGACCGAGCGTCGCATCCTCATCTCACACACTCCCCCGCTCACCACCGACGCGGCCCGCCTGGCGCACAGCACCCTCCAGCGCATGCGCACCGGCCTCACCGACCGCCTGACTCCGCAGGACGCGACCGCTCTGGACACCCTCCTCGCGGACGGCCCCGACGCGTTCGCTCGTCGCACCGACCTCACCGTCCGCGACGAACGTCCGGTCTGGATCGCCCGCCGCCCCTGATCGCCATTTCCTGAGGTCCCGTCCGAACCGGAGCAGCCGCGGTGAGCGCCCGCCGATGCGGGCTTGGAGCATCACGACGATCGAGCCGCACACCGCGGATCGGCCGTCTTCGATGCTGAACCAGAGCTGCACGGGGCAGTCGAGTTCGGTGCAGATCGAGGCGTATCGGGACGCGTCGCCGGAGCTGTCGGTGAGCGCTCCGCCTCCCACGGGCCGGCGGCCGCGAGGCGTGCCGAACGACGAGACGAATCTCATTGCGAGGGACCGGGTTCGGCGAAGCCTCTGCCGAACCGGGCAACGAGGGCCAGGACGACGGCAAGGAACGGCAGAACCCACAGGGCCGCACCGAGCCCCACGATATCGGCGAGATGGCCGATCAGCGGTGGGCCCGAGACGAACCCGCACCAGCCCAGGGCCGCGACCGCGGCGATCGACGGTCCCGGGTTGGCGTCGGCGGCCACCCGGCCCGCGGCGCTGAAGGCGCTGGGCACCACCAGCCCCAATCCGAGTCCCATGCAAGCGAATCCGAGCAGAGCCACGACCGGCTGGCGCAGGATCAACGCCGCGCCCATACCGCAGGCGAAGATCACGGCCAACACCGGAAGCAGTGCGGTCGGGCGGAAGCGGCGTTGTAAACCCGTACCGCTCAACCGCATCGCCACCATCGCCAGCGCGAACGAGGCGTACCCCAGGCCCGCTGTCGCGGCGCTGGCGCCCAGTTCGTTGCGCAGATACGCCGCAGACCAGTCCGCCGCCGCACCCTCGCACAGCATCGATGCGAACGCGACCGCGCCGAGCAGCACGATCACCGCCGACCATCGTCCGCGCCGCGTGGCCGGAGCCGATCGCGTCCCCGAGCCGCCGGAATCGCGAATGAGATTGCGCGACAACACTTCCACTGCCACGACGGCCAGGACGCCGAGCACCGCCAACTGGACTGTCAGACCGATGCCCAGGCCCACCGCACCCGAACCGATCAGCCCGCCGGCGAATCCGCCGACACTCCACATGCCGTGCAGCCGGGACATGATCGGACGGCCCGCCGCCTTCTCGACGGTCACCGCCTGGGTGTTCATCGCGACGTCGACCATGCCCTGCATCAGCCCCCAGAAGTACAGCGCGACGAACAGCAGGATCGGCGAATTCGCCAGTCCCACACCGATACCCGAGACCGCGTAGCCCGCGATCGCGATGCGGATCACACGCGGGCTGCCCAGTCGCGGCAGCAACCATCCGCACAACGCCATCGCGGAGACCGACCCGATCGGCAGGCCCAGCAGCGCGGTCCCCAGGGTGCCGTCGCTGAGGCCCAGTGCCGCCTCGACGCCCGGAATATGCGCCGTCCACGAGGCGAACAGGACCGCCTGCACGAAGAAGGTGACGCCGACCGCGAGCCGCGCGGGGCCGGACCGTTTCGATTCGCCGGAACGATACCGCGTTGTCCGGCAGGGTATTTCAGACACGGTGCACCTCGATTCCGTCCGCACGCAAGGCCGCGACCACGTCCTCGGGCGCGTCGACATCGGTGATCACCATGTCCACCGCCGTCGTCGGACAGACCACCGCCATCGCGGTACGGGCGAACTTACTCGAATCGACCATCGCGATGGTGCGCGCGGAGGCGTCCATCGCGGCTCGCTTGACCGCCGCATCCTGCAGGTCGTACGCCGTGACCCCACGACGCGGATCGAATCCGCAGCAGGTCAGCAACATGGTGTCCAGCCGCAACTGGGCGAGGGCCCGCTCGGCCATCGGGCCGACCAGCGAGGACTCGCCCGGCCGCACCGTCCCGCCGGGCAGCAGCAGCGAGATCTCGGGCGCGGCGGCGAGCACGCCGAGACCGGCCAGGGCGAGCGGCACCACCGTCAGCCGCCGCTCGGCCAGATAGCGCGCGGCCACCGAACCCGTTGTGCCACCGTCGAGTACGACCGATTCACCGTCGCAGACGCGGGCCACGGCCGCCGCCGCGATACGCGCCTTGGCCTCGGCGCGCTCGAGCTCGCGCATCGCGAACGGCAGCCCCTCCCCGCGCAGCATGGCACTGACCGCACCGCCGCGTACCCGCCGCAACACCCCGGCCTGCTCGAGTTCGGCCAGATCACGCCGGATCGTCACCTCGGACGCGCCCAGCGCTCGGGACAGGTCGGCCACGCTCACCGATTCCGCCGACCGGAGCGCCCGCACGATCTGCGCCTGCCTGGTCTCGCCGTATGTCATCGCTCGAACGTACAGCATTTCTGATCATTCGAAAGTAAAAACTGATCGAAACGATCGGAAACGGCGTTCCGCGACTTTTTACTCACGCTGATCGTGGCCGCTGGCAATCGCGATGCGAAGGCGGAGAATTCGAGGGCTGGTTCACCGGACGCACCACCGCGTCCGGGCTGTCCGCACGACGACGGGAGGTTGGGTGACCACGTCACTGCCTGTGAAACTCAAGCACGCCAAGGATATTCATCCCGGTATCGACTTACCCTCGATGCACGCGGCGGTGCGAGCCGAACGCACACTGTGGTCCCCCGCCGAGTTACATGATCTGACCAGTACCGTGGCCGCCGAATTCGGCGCGCAACTGCGGGAGATCGTGCGTTTCGACCCCGAACAGCGCTGGTGGACCAGGTTGGCCCTGACCATGGGCGTCGAGGTGTGGCTGCTGTCCTGGACGCCCGGCCAGGGCACCGAACCGCACGATCACGGCGGCGCGTCCGGCGCGTTCACCATCACCCTGGGCGAACTCGACGAGGAGTACCGGCACAGCGGCGGCCCGGTGCGCGCGGCGCAGTGGCGCGCCGGTGACACCGTCGCCTTCGGTCCCGGTCGCGCCCATCAACTGGGCAACAACGGCACCGGCCCGGCCGCGACGGTCCACGCCTACTCCCCGCCGCTGCGCCCGGTGCGCGAATACCGCGCACTCACCGACTTCGCGGGTGTGGAACAGTCGCGATAGCCGAGCAGGAGGTATCGCGATGAGTATCGAGGACAGGCTCGCCCGCGCCCGGGCCGGATTGGATCGGGTCGGCCCCGAACGCGCGGCGGCGCTGCAACGCGAGGGCGCGCTGGTCGTCGATATCCGACCGCACGCGAATCGCTTGGCGGAGGGCGAGATTCCGGATGCTGTCGTGGTGGAACGCATCGTGCTGGAATGGCGGCTGGATCCGAGCGGCGAGCATCGGCTGCCGGATCTGACCGCCGACACCCCGGTGGTGATCGTCTGCAACGAGGGCTACGCCTCGAGTCTGGCCGCCGCCGAGGCCCGGGAGCTCGGACTGCGCCGGGCGACCGATCTCGTCGGCGGTTTCCGGGCCTGGAAATCGTCCGGTTTGCCGGTGGTTGCTGGAGGATCGCCAGCAGTTCCGTAAGGCGCGTGTCTAGGCGCGGGCGGCGGCCAGGAAGGCCCTGATCAGCTCGGGTGATTTGACGCCCCGCTCGCTCTCGACGCCACTCGAGACGTCCACTCCCCACGCCCCGGTCGCCTCGACCGCCGCGCGCACGCTGTCCGGGCGCAGGCCACCGGCCAGCAGCCAGCGCCCGGCGGGCGCGGCGAAATCGGGCGCGCCCCAGTTCCACGCCTTGCCCGAGCCGGGGTCCGGTGCGTCCAGCAGCAACAGGTCCTCGCCGAATTCTCCGGCGCGAAGCGTCCGCTGCCCGGCCGCGACCGCACGAATCAGGGTGCGTCCGGGCAGACGCAACGTCTCGTAATATTCCGGCCCCTCGTCACCGTGCAGCTGGATCGCGCGGATGCCGCTGTCTTCGGCCAGTCGGCGAACCTGCTCGACCGGCTGGCCGCGAAAGACGCCGACGGTCAGGACCTCGTCGGGCACCCGGGCGGCGAGCCGGTGCGCGGTCGGCCCGTCCACGGTCCGCGGACCGGCCGCGAAGACGAATCCGATCGCGTCGGCGCCGGCCGCTACCGCGACGTCCACGTCCCGCTCGGTTCGCAGCCCACAGATCTTGACGAAGAGATCGGCCATATCCGAAGTCAACCAGCACACCACCGGCACGCCCGCACCGGCCTGGCGCGCGGCCGGGTCCGCCGAGCCCGGCCCGGGACCCCGCCGGGCCGCGCGCCCGAAGGTTGCCAGGAGTTGTCCAATAGCCCGGCAAACGTAGTAGCGTGGTACCGGTATCGAGGGCAGGAGGCACCCGCGACGTGTGCGCCGCCCGCGATGCCGCAGCTGAGAAGTTTCGCTCCGATTCACCCCGGTGCTCGGCGGTGCCAGCACCGAGTTCTCGTATGTCCAGCGCCTGTTCGGTCCGACAAATCCACACCGATGTTCTGCCTCGTCACAGACTCACAGCACCGTAGCTGAGGAGGAAATACCGTGAGCAGCACCGTTTCCCCTGCCGATTCGACGGTTCGCGAACTGCCCGTTCCCGGTGGTCCACTGCATATCGTCATGGTCGCGCCGCCGTATTTCGACGTGCCACCGGCCGGTTACGGCGGCGTGGAGGCCGTGGTCGCCGAACTGAGCGACGCCCTGATCGATCGCGGGCACCGGGTGACCCTGCTCGGCGCCGGAAAGAACGGTACGAGAGCACGTTTCGTCCCGGTGTGGGAGTCCACGATTCCGCAGCTACTCGGTCAGGCGGGCCCGGAGGTGCACAACGCGCTCAAGGTCCGGCAGGCGATCGAGCGGATCGCGGCGGTCGATCACATCGATATCGTGCACGACCACACCTTCGCCGGGCCGCTCAACGCTCCCTTCTACACCGAGATGGGCATTCCGACGATCGTGACCGTGCACGGCCCGGTCGACGGCGATCCTGGCGAGTACTACCGCGCCCTGAACGACACCGCCCATCTGGTCGCCATCAGCGACCGGCAGCGCAGTCTGGCACCGGATCTGAACTGGATCGGGCGCGTCTACAACGCGGTGCGCCCGAGCGAATGGCCGTTCCGCCAGGAGAAGAAGGACTACGCGCTGTTCCTGGGCCGCTACGCGGAGTACAAGGGTCCGCACCGGGCGCTGCGGGCCACGCACGCCGCGGGCCTGCGGCTGGTGCTCGCCGCGAAATGCAATGAGCCGGAAGAGAAAGCGTTCTTCGAATCGCAGGTGCGACCGCTGCTCACGGCGGACGACAGCGTCTTCGGCGAGGCCGACGCCGTCGCCAAACGACTGCTGCTGGCCTCGGCGCGCTGCCTGCTGTTCCCGATCGGCTGGGAGGAGCCCTTCGGCATGGTGATGATCGAGGCGATGGCTTGTGGCACACCGGTTGTCGCGCTGCGCGGCGGCGCGGTCGACGAGGTGGTCGAGGACGGCGTCACCGGCATCATCTGCGACGAGGAGGCCGAACTGCCCGAGGCGCTCGAGGCGGTGCGCGAGATCGATCCCGAGAAGTGCCGCCGCCGGGTCGAGGAGCATTTCTGCGTCGACGGGCTCAGCGCGGGGTACGAGTCGGCATATCTCGACGCTCTCGCCCCGCAACGCGCCGCGGCGCTGCTCGGCGGCGGTTCGGTGAGCGCCATGGTGCGGCCCTCGGCAGCCGCGCAGAGCCGGGTGAGCAACGCATGAGCCCGGCGATCGCGACCTTCGCGGAGGTGACATCGTGAACGCGCCCCAGGTGTTCAATGCCGGACCGCCCGTCGGGCTGGGCGGCGGCCAGTCGACGATCACACTGGTCGAGGCGAATACGTTCTGTCTGTCCGACAATCTCGGCGATATCCATCCCGGCACCGCGCAGGGCCTGTTCTACCGGGACACCCGCACGATCTCGCGCTGGGAGCTGCGGGTGGAGGGAACCCACGCCGAACAGCTGACGGTGCTGACCCCCGAATCGTTCAAGGCGCGCTTCGTGATGCGTGTGCCGCCGCGAGCGGGCGTGGCCGACAGCACGCTGCTGATCGTGCGCAGCCGCCTGATCGGAGACGGGCTGAAAGAGACTGTGACAGTGCACAATCTCGGCCACGAGGACACCGCGCTGCGGCTGACTCTGCACGCCGAGGCGGATTTCGCCGACCTGTTCCTGGTCAAGGAGGGCCGCAACCATCACGGCAGCGCGGAGGTCACCGTCGCCGGTTCGGAACTGCACTTCACCGACCACACCGATCCCGGTCGCGGCCTGATCATCAGTGCCACAGGCGATCCCGTGGTGCTGCCGGGCGCGCTGAGCTGGCGGGTGGTGGTGCCCGCACGCAACCAGTGGCGGGCCCAGGTGTTCGCCCAGCCGGTCGCCGGGCACCGCCGGGTGCAGATCTCCTGCGGTGAGGACGACAGCCCGATCACCCGGATGACCGCATGGCGGGCCACCGCAACGGATCTCACGGCCACCGACCCGCGCCTGACCTACATCCTGCGGCGCACCGAGAACGATCTGGGCGCGCTGCGGATCGACGAGGGCGGCGGACTGCCGACCTACGTCGCGGCCGGTGCGCCCTGGTTCATGACGTTGTTCGGCCGGGACAGCCTGCTCACCTCGTGGATGGCGCTGCCGCTGGATTCCGAACTGGCCGTGGGCACTTTGCGTCAGCTGGCGACGTTGCAGGGCACCACGGTCGATCCGATCACCGAGGAGGAACCCGGGCGCATCATGCACGAGATGCGGCGCGGGCCCGCCGGTGAGCGCGTGCTCGGCGGCAGCGTCTACTACGGATCTGTCGATGCCACACCGCTTTTCGTGATGCTGCTGGCCGAGTGCCGGCGTTGGGGCGCGGACGAGGCCGCGGTCGCCGAGCTGGTCCCGGCCGCCCGCGCGGCGCTGGACTGGCTGGAGCATTTCGGCGACTGCGATGACGACGGCCTGGTCGAATACCGCCGCAAAACCGATCGCGGACTGGTCAATCAGGGGTGGAAGGACAGCTTCGACTCGATCAGCGATGTCACCGGCCGGCTCGCCGAGCCGCCGATCGCGCTGTGCGAGGTACAGGGTTACACGTACGCCGCGCGGTTGGCCGGAGCGGAACTGGCGCGGGCGCGCGGCGACGAGCAGGCCGCGCTGCGCCTGGAGAGTCAGGCCGCGGAGCTCAAGGAGCATTTCGACCGAGCCTTCTGGGTTCCCGAAAAGGGTTGGTACGCACTGGCTCTCGATCACCGCAAACGCCGGATCGACGCGCTGTCCAGCAATGTCGCGCACTGTCTGTGGACCGGCATCGTCTCCGACGAACGCGCCGAGCAGCTCGTCGAGCAGCTGGCCGATCCGGACATGGACAGCGGATTCGGATTGCGCACCCTGTCCGCCGCGATGGGCGCGTACAACCCGATGAGCTACCACAACGGCTCGATCTGGCCGCACGATACCGCCCTGGCGGTGGCCGGACTGATGCGCTACCGGCACATTCCCGGCGCGTGCGAACTGGCCGAGAACCTGGCGAAGGGGCTGCTCGACGCGGCGCTGCACTTCCACGGGCGGCTGCCGGAGCTGTTCTGCGGATTCGGCCGCGACCAGTTCCGCGCCCCGGTGCCGTACCCGACGTCGTGCTCACCGCAGGCCTGGGCCAGCGCCGCCCCGCTACTGCTGGTGCGGTCGTTCCTGGGCCTGTCCCCGGACGTGCCGAACCGGACGCTCGACCTCGCGCCTCGGCTGCCCGAGCGCTGGGGACAGCTGATGCTGACCGACCTGCGACTCGGCCCGATCACGGTCGGCATCGAGGCCGAGGGCGAGACCATGCGCGTGGAGGGGCTGCCCGGGGACTGGACATTGAACGGGGAATGTTCCGCGCTGGCGGCCGAACTCGTTCCGGTCGACGTGTGACGCCCCGAACGAGGTTGCGCCTCAGTCCTTCTCGCTGATCTCCGCGAGCCGGTCCATCGAGCCGAGCAGTTTCTCCGAGGTGGTGGCACGGGCACGGACCTGGCGCTTCTCGTCGGTCAGCAGCGTCCAGTCGTAGGTGTGGGTCACCAGGGTGCGGCCCGGCCCGGCCGGTTCGAGTTCCCAACGCCACAGATGTCCCGGCGGCTCGCGGTCGGGTTCGGCGGGCCGCCAGGCGATGCGGCGGCCCTCCTCGAACTCCACCACATGGTTCTGCCGGATCTGGCCGATGGTGAGCCGCATGGTGAACACCTCCCCGACCGCGTGCACACGCTGCCCCTCGGGCGCGGAGGCGAGGTTGTCGTTACCGTCCCAGCGCGGTTGTTGCGCCGGATCCGCGATGAGTTCGAAGATCCGCGCGGCATCGGCCGCGATTTCGCGTCGGGCGGTGACGATTCGGGGATTGTCGACGTGCTCGGTCATGTTCCGATCGAACCACGCCGTCCGGGAGCGGGCGGGTTCAGGCCGCCCGGTCCTGCGTGGGGCCGGGCAGGCGCCTGTGCACCGGGCCGGGCACCCGGCACAGTTCCGCGCGCAGGGCGCGGTGTTCCGGGCACAGATACCGGGATCCGTGGCGGATGAACGCCGGATCCAGACGCTGGGCGAAGGTCAGATTCTCGCGACGCCAGCAGTCGCCGCAGACGAGTTCGTTCATGACGGACCTCCTCGTTCCCCCTGCGTGCGGGGGTTGCACTCGAGTTCCCGGTCCGCATCCCGTTCAGTCCTCTGAACGCGAATATCGGCCGAACCGTTATGGACCTCACTCGCGTCGCCGTTCACGGGGCGATGAGCCGGCGCGCGGCGAGCATCGTGGCCGCCCGCAGTTCCCCGACGTCGGCGCGGTTGTCGTGCATCGCGTGCACCGCCGAGGTGCGGGCCAGATCGGTGAGCAGCGTGAGCAGCGTCAGCGGATGGAAGGTGTCGGTGATCAGCCCCGCCGCCTGACCTCGCCGGATCTCGGCGAGCTTGGGCGCCACCGCATTTCGGATGGCCTCGTCGGCCGCGGGGATCTCGGTGCGTTCGATGTCCGCCCACGCCTGGAGCCGGGCGTTGTCCGGATACCGCAGGTAGTGGTCGAACAGGCGGCCGATGTACGCGGGGACGTCCGCGGCGTCCAGCGCGGTTTCGGCGGTCGTCTCGGTCACCCACTGCGCGGTCACCGCCGCGTACAGCTCCTCCTTACCGGCGAAGTACGCGTACAGCCGGTCCTTGCTGGCATGGGCGGCCGCGGCGATCCGGTTGATCCGCGCCCCCGCGATCCCGTACCGGGCGAATTCGGCCTTGGCCGCGGCGAGGATCCGCTCCTTGGTGGCATGTCCGGCTGAGCGCATCCTGGAATCCTAGCTTGCCGAACCGTTTGGTTCGGGTGTAGATTTCCCGAACCAAACGGTTCGCCAAGAGTGGAGATGGGATGACCGAGACGATCCGACCCTGGCGCGAGCTCGCGGCGCTGCCCGGCGGAGTCCTCAGCACGGAACTGGATCGGCTGTGGGCCGGACTCGAGACCGTGCGCGCCGAGGACATCCTGGGTGAATGGCGAGGCGCGGCCTTCCGCACCGGACATCCGCTGTGCCGGGCGCTGGACCACAGCCGCTGGTACGGCAAGACGTTCGTATCGCTGTTCGAGGCCAAACCACTGATCTGCCGGGCCGAGGACGGATCGCTGTTCTCCAATGTCGAACTCGGCGGCGGTGAGGCATCGCTGTGGAACATCGAGTTCCGCGGCGAGGTCACCGCGACGATGGTCTACGACAAACGCCCGGTCTTCGACCACTTCAAGCGACTCGACGACAACGCGCTCATGGGCATCATGAACGGCCACCCCGATCTGGTGCTGGCCGACGGCGAGTACTTCTACTTCCTGCTCGAGCGCGCCTGATGCCCAGCACATCGGCCGCGATCTCCCGCGATCCCCGCGGGGAGTTCACCATCGAGCCGGTCGAGATCGACGATCCGCGCGGGGACGAGATTCTGGTGCGCATCGAGGCGGCCGGGATCTGTCACACCGATCTGGTGTCCCGCGCGGCGGGCGCGGCCGACCGGCCGGTGCTGCTCGGGCACGAGGGCGCCGGCGTCGTGGAGGCGGTCGGCGCGGACGTGCGGGAGGTGCGGCCGGGTGATCGAGTGGTCCTGAGCTTCCGGCATTGCGGCGCGTGCCGGAACTGCCTGCTCGGCCGTCCGGCGTACTGCGACCGCGCGACCGAGCTGAACCAGTTCGGCGACCGCCCGGACCGCACGCCGCGGGTGCGTATCGGCGGAATCGTCGTGCGCGACGGCTTCTTCGGGCAGTCCAGCTTCGCCGGATACGCCCTGACCACCGCGGACAACACCGTGGTCGTCCCGGCCGGAACCGATCCGGTGCTCGCCGCTCCCCTGGGCTGCGGATTCCAGACCGGCGCGGGCGCGGTGCTCAATGCCCTGCGGCCCGAACCGGGAGCCACACTCGTCGTCCACGGAGCCGGAGCCGTCGGCATGGCCGCGCTGCTGGCCGCCCAGTCGCTCCCGGACGTCGACGTCATCGTGGTCGAGCCATCCCTCGAACGCCGTTCCCTGGCAATGGAATTCGGCGCGACCGCAGCGCTCGATCCGGCCGGCGGCGATACCGTCGCGGCGATCTCGGATCTGACCGGGGGCGGCGCCACCCACGCGCTGGATACGACCGGACGTCCCGAGGTGCTGGCGAATGCCGTGGCTGCCTTGGTCATCGGCGGCGTCGCCGTGGTCGTCGGTCTCGGCGCTGGCGTCCCGCCGGTCGATCTGCGCGATATCGTGCTGTCCGGCAAGACGATTCGTGGTTGTCTCGAAGGTGACGCGGTGCCCCAGCGGTTCATTCCCGAACTGCTCGCGCTGCACGCCGCCGGGCGGCTGCCGCTGGACCGCCTGGTGCGCGGCTATCCGCACACCCGGATCAACGCGGCTCTGGCCGATCAGCGCGCGGGCCGCGTCGTCAAACCTGTACTGACCTGGTAAGGCCGGATATCGGCGGCTGTCCTCCGGAGCACCTGAGCCGGAGGACATTCCCGCAGTTGCCGGAAACTATTGCCCGCCGGTCGAACCGGCCTGCTGATCGCGGTAGGCCTCCGACAGCCGCAGCCAGACCTCGCTGATGGTCGGGAACGACGGAACCGCGTGCCACAGTCGGTCGATGGTGACCTCGCCCGCGATCGCGATCGTCGCCGAGTGCAGGAGTTCGGCGACACCGGCGCCGGCGAAGGTCGCGCCGAGGATCGTGCGGCGCTCGGGATCGATCAGAAGGCGCGCTCTGCCAACGTATTTCGGATCGTGCTGGACCGCACCCGCCACCTGGCCGATCTCGTAGTCGACCACATCCACCGTGCGGCCCTCGCGCTCGGCGTCCTGGCTGGTGAGCCCGACCGCGGTGATCTCCGGATCGGTGAAGACCACCTGCGGGACCGCCAGATGATCCGCGGTGCCGACGCTGCGGCCCCAGGTACCGGTGTCCAGCGCCGCCCCGCGCGCCCGATCCGCGATGACGCCGCCGGCGATCCGCGCCTGATATTTGCCCTGATGAGTAAGCAGCGCACGGTGATTCACGTCGCCTACGGCGTACAGCCAGTCACCTTCGACCGCCTCGACGGTGAACGTGTCGTCGGTAGCGAGCCACGTCCCGGGCTTCAAACCGATTGTGTCGAGCCCGATGTCGTCGGTGCGGGGTGCGCGGCCGGTCGCGAACAGCAGTTCGTCCGCGACGATCCGGCTGCCGTCGGAGAGCGTCACGTGGATCTCGCCGTCCGGACCGTCCGGGCGCTCGGCCGCGTCGATGCCCGAACCGAACCGCAGATCCGCCCCCGCGGCCCGCAGCCGATCGGCGACCAGGTCGGAGGCGAAGGGTTCCATGCGGCCCAGCAGCGCGGAGCCGCGTGCGACGAGGGTGACCTGCGCGCCCAGCGCCTGCCAGGCGGTGGCCATCTCGACGGCGACCACGCCCGCACCGAGGATCACCAGGCGTCCCGGCACCTGTTGTGCACTGGTGGCCTCACGACTGGTCCAATAGCGCAGCGTGTCCAGATTCGACAGCGGCGGCAGGGACGCCCGGCTGCCGGTGCACACGGCCACCGCCTGCCGGGCGGTCAGCCGGACGGTCTCGCCCTCGGTGGTGGCGACGGTCACCTGCCGCGGCCCGGTGAACCTGCCGTGCCCGCGCAACAGCGTGATCCCAGCCGAGGCCACCCAGTCCGCCTGACCCTTGTCGTCCCAGTCGGCGACCATATAGTCGCGATGCCGCAGCACCGCCGCCGCATCGATCGGCCCGGTGACCGCCGAACTCACCCCCGGGAACCGCGACGCCTCCCCGTACAGCAGCACCGGCCGCAGCAGCGCCTTACTGGGTTCGCAAGCCCAGTACGAACATTCGCCGCCGACCAGTTCGGATTCGACGATGACGGTACTCAGCCCGGCGGCGGCGGTCCGGTCGGCGACGTTCTCACCGACCGGGCCCGCGCCCAGCACGATGACGTCGTAGGTCCGGGTGTTCTCGTCTGCCATGGATTACTTCCGATCGTGTCGTCGGCGACGATCAGTCCTGTGCCAGACGGACTCTCATCGCCGTGCGGTGTCCGAATATCCTGCGGCCTCCACTGGTCGCGTTCATCGCGATCACCGCGGTGCCGGTGTCCGGGTCCAGCGATCCGACGGTCCCGGTGAAAGTGATCGTCGCACCGCGCAACTGCTCGACGTAGACCGGGTTGGCGAACCGGACCGAGTACTCCTGCACCGCACTCGGATCGCGCAGCCAGGAGGTGATGTGGCCGGCGGCGAGGCCCATGGTCAGAACACCATGCGCGACAACGGTATCCAGCCCGACGAGGATGGCGAACTCCTCACTCCAGTGGATGGGATTGCCGTCGCCGGAGACACCGGCGTAGTTCACCAGATCGCCCCGGCTCAGGCGCACTGTGCGCGGAGGCAGCTCCTCACCAACCGATACCTCGCCGATCCGGCGGCCACGCGGTGCGGGCGGTTCGACGGCAACGAGCCGATTCCGGCCGGACCGGCGTGTTCGGTCAGGCGGCGTGGGGCGGTCCGGATACGCCCGGTCCGGCACCAAACCCGACATATGGTGCGCGACCAGGTCGCGGGCGGTGGCAGCCGGCGCGTCGGCGAAGTCGCCGCGAGAGCCCAGAAAGAGTGTGCTGTGCGCGGTGTGCACGAGTTCGTCGCGCTGATTCGACACCCGGGTCGCCAGCACCATCATGTCGCGGCCGCGTAACTGCCGTAACGAGTCCAGCGACACGTCACAGTTCAGCTGGTCACCCGCCACGATCGGGCGATGGAATCGCATGATCTGATCGGTCTGGATCAGCTGACTCAGATCGTGTCCGACCGCGATCTGTTCGAGCAGCTTGCGCTGTGCGTGCATGCCCAGCGGCGAGACGAATGTCAGCGGTGCCAGCAATCCTCCTGATCCCGAAGCGAACTCGTCCTTCTCATCGTGATGCGCGGGATGGTAGTCCTGAACAGCCTTGGCGTATTCGCGGATCTTCTCCCTGCCGACCACGTAGTGATCCTCGGCGATGTAATGGCGGCCCACCATGGCCGTAGCATGTGCGGCCGGGTCCGGTGCGGGTGACTCCAGAGTCGCTAGATGCTCCACGCAGCTAACATACGGCAAATGGGACGATTGGGTGGCCGACTCGCGCCGTCGCACACGAAAAAGGCCCCGTCGAAAAAAACGATGGGTCCGCCACGGATCTCAGCCCGCGGTGATCTGCTCGTAGTAGCTCCACGCGTGCCCCTTGGACTGGCACGTCACGCTGCCGTGGAAACCGACCGCACAGGTCGCCCCGGCGTAGCTGATACTCGGCCCCCACATGTCGTGACCGGTGGCCACGGTGGAGATATTCGGATTTCCCCCCGGCAGCGTGTACGGAGTCCCCGCGGCGAATCCCGGATGCGCCGGCGCCCACGGCACATCGATCACGACCTGACTCACCTGGAACGGAATCGGCAGATACGTTCCGCCGACCTTGATCGACATGAGCGTCGGCGAAGAAGTGTCACAGCCGACCGTGCCGTCCGGCGAGATCGCGCACTGGAACGGTCCCATGGAGAAGTAGACCGGTCCGGCGGCCTGCGCGCCGGTGGTGAACAACAGTGGCGCCAAGGCCCCGGCCGCACATGCGGCGATTGCCGCCTTGATCGAACGTTTCATACGTACTCCCTCGGCATATGAACTCGAACAACAGCGAGATCGTCGACAACCGCAGAGACAACAGCTCCAGCGTCGCCGAGACCACGCAGAGACCTGGCAGACACTACTCAGCCACACCCTCACTCCGCACGATTTCCGCCACGCCACCCCCACCCGCCTCTCCCAACCCATCCGCACAACCCCCAGGTAGAGCCACGATTTGGGGTCACGACCAGCGATACGCTAAAGTTTCTCCTCGGTCACCCGATACGGCGACCGCGAGCAATCCCCTATAGCTCAATTGGCAGAGCAGCCGACTGTTAATCGGCAGGTTTCTGGTTCGAGTCCAGATGGGGGAGCATAAAACTGCGGGTCAAGCCCGGCATCGACGAAAGCCCAGTCCGGTCGGACTGGGCTTTCACCGAAAATATGCCGAGAAATCGCTCCCGGAGTTTCGTCAACTGCCCGAACCGAGATCCAGCACCGTCGACGAATCCGACGCGCGTGCGACCCTATGGCAGCTCGGAAACCGGCATGTCGGCATCCTGCACGGCTGCCCGATCCGGACAAACGAAACCCACTCCGACAGCAGGGCCGCTGACCGTCGAGATACGCAGCGATACAAAGGAATTGGACATGTAGCCGTTCGCTGTCGAATCCGAAGGGTGCACCGGCAACGCGAGCAACACGGTGGCTGCAGAGTGGTACGGGGTGGTTCGATCACAGGTGGCGTGTCGCGGCGGGGTGCAGCCGGGGCAGCGCGAACCGGCAGATCTCGTCGGCGGCGTGGAAGTTCTGGGCTGTGAGCCCGACCGGCAGCAGACGGTGGAACCTGGATGGGTTACTGCCGGGCCAGGTGTGGCCCGCCCCTTGTATTGCCCACGCGCAGACTTCGGTTTCCGCAACGCCACCGGTGAACGTCTGCTGCGTAACCGCGAACCAGCCGGGTTGATCGGCTGCGGTGATACTGGTGGTGGGATTGATGTCGTCGAGGCCGTCAACGGCTCGCCAGTAGTTGATGGTGTCGCGTTGTGACAGCAGTTGCCATGCAGGCTGCCCGCCGCGCCGGTGACGACGTGAGTAGCGACCGGTGAGCGGCACGATCGTGTCCGCGGTGCCGTTGATCAACAGCACCGAGACGGCGTGGGTGGGTTTGTGATCGCGCACTGCGGCCGGCATGGCACCGGCGATGGCGGCGAGCACTGCCACTTTCTCCCCGGCTTGGACCGCGAGACGGTGTGCCATGAACGCGCCCGACGACAGGCCGGCGACAATCGTGCGATCCGGCCAGCAGCCGTGATGCTTTGCGCACCAGTCGATCACGCCGCGCAGGAATTCGACGTCATGGTCGGCATCGGCGCCCGGATCGGTGTCATGGCGGCTGTCGGCCCAGTTGCGGCGACGACCGTCGGGGTAGGCCACCGCGATACCCCACCGGTCGGCCCTGGTGTCGAGGCCGCTGATGCGTTGCATCGCGTGTCCGGTGCTGCCCCGGCCGTGCAAGACAAGGGCCAGAGGAGTTGGGCCGTCGGCATACCGGCTGGTCGGTAGTCGCAGCGTGAAGGTGCGCCGCCGGCCGGCTATGCGGAGTTCGGCGTGGATCAGTGCGCCTGTCGCGCGGCCTGCAACGCTGGTCGTGGGCACGGGCGTTCCACCTTCACACTGTCCGTGGGCTGTCATCGGCAGCGCCGGACCCCTCGGGCGTGGCGCCCAGCGCATCGAGCATGGCGAGGGTGTCCTGATATTCGCGCCAGCCCACGATCTGCCCGTCGCCGGCGGTGAGCACGCCGATGAACCGTGCCGAGACAGTCCGGCCCGTCGTGGTGTGGCTGGCGGCCAGCTCGTATTCGCCGATGACGACGTTCGGGTCGACGCTGTGGTGCACGACCAGGTCGCGGGCTCCCTCGAACCGGATCGGCAGGGCGCGTCGACCCCGTTCGGCGAAGGCGAGGAATTCACTGCGGCCCTCGATCCGGAACGTTCCACCGCTGGCGAACGGCATCTCGACGACGACGTCCGGGGCCCACAGCTGTTCGTCGATCGGCTCGCCAGGATCGCTGATCAAGTGGCGCAGCAGCCGATGGAACAACTGCTCTGCCGGCGTCTGGGTGATCCTGCTGGTCATGACGGTGACTCCTTCTGGCCGGAATGCTTTCGGCGACATCGCATAACATGAGTGATGACTCCGTTTATAGCTGTGAGAATATGAGTCATCACTCCGGTTGTCAAACGGGTAGAGGAGGGTCGAGATCAGCCAGGGACAGCACGACAAGGACGGTGTCGCGCCGATGCGCGCCGACGCGCGGCGTAACCGGGATCGCATCCTGGCCGCGGCCGAGGAGGTGTTCAACGAGCACGGCGCCGCGGGGTCGACCGAGGACGTCGCGAGGCGTGCCGGAGTGTCGGTGGGAACGGTGTTCCGGCATTTCCCGACCAAACAGGACCTATTAGCGGCGATCATCAAGGACCTGCTACAGCGACTGAAGGACGAGGCCGACCGGCTGGTCCGCGACGGCGATCCCGCCACCGCGTTGCGTGCGTTCTTCTCCTACCTGGTGACAGAAACCGCCGAGCAGAAGACGATCGTGGAACTGCTCGCGGGCGTGGGGACCGCCGTCCCGGTCGACGCCGCGATCACCGGGTTCGCCGACACGCTGGAGAGGTTACTGCAGCGAGCACAAGCACAGGGAAACGTCCGCCCGGACGTCACCACCGACGACGTCGTCGCGCTGCTGATCAGCACCACCCAGGGCGCGGTGCGGGTCGGATGGGACCCGCGCACCCGAGAGCGGGTCCTTTCGATCATCTTCGCCGGACTCGCCTCGCCCGCAACACAATTCGACGATGGTTCGCACGAATGATCGCAACCAGCCCCTCTGCGCGAAATGGAACTCCGGTCGGCGCCATCCTGAATTGCAACGGCCAGGGCCTCGGTGAAGTAGTGGTTCAGCATGTCGTGACCAGTTCGACCGGGCGGTTGTAGTCGCGGGCGTGGTGGCAACCAGGGCAACGATGCGACTCCCCTCGGTCCAGCGCTCTGCACAACGACGATCCCCGCGCCGAATTCCTGGTGCGGGGATCGTCGCCGTGTGCGAGCGTTAGCCTCGCGCGAGTTCGTAGCTGTAGAACACCAGGTTGTCACCGATTTTTCGGGTGTTGACCAGGTGGAGCGGCTTCTTGTCGCTGGTCTCGTCGAACAGACGTAGGCCGGTTCCCACGACGACCGGGAACACGACCAGCCGCAGTTCGTCGAGCAGGTTGTGTTCGATCAGTGTGCGTGCGAGCTGATAGCTGGCGTAGATCAGGATTTCCCCATTCACCTTCTGCTTCAGCTCCGAAACCTCCTTGACCGCATCGCCGCCCAGGACCGTGACGTTGCTCCACCGAGGGTCATCGATGGTCGACGACACGACGTACTTGGGCATGCTGCGCACTCTGTTCGCCCACTCGGGGCCCACTCGGCCTTCTGCCAAATTCTGCTCGGTCATCCGGTCCGCGAACCACGCATTGGTTCGCCCGCCCAGCAGCAGCACCTCGGCATCGAGGGCTTCCTGCGTCTCGCGGACGGTCCAGTCTTGGAGGTCCTCGGCCCCCACGAACTGGTGGAACCAGCCGCCCTGCGCGAAGCCTTCCGCGCCGTCCGGGTCCTGGACCACTCCATCGAGCGTGACGTTCGAGGTGAGGACGATCTTTCCCATTTTCCATGCTCCTTCGACGATGTTGTCGGCTGTCACTGGGTAGACGCCGCCGCATCGGAAAACGGGGCGGTCGGGGTGACCGCCCCGTTCGCGCCTCGCCAGACGTCCATACAGGATGGAACTGCATAAAAGGAGTGAGGTGGCGAGCGTGGAGCTGGTGAGAACGGACCTGATGTCGAGGGCACGGGCCGGCGACGGCGAGGCGTTCCGGGCGTTGACCGAGCCACACCGTCGCGAGTTGCAGGTGCACTGCTATCGGATGCTCGGATCGCTTCAGGATGCCGAGGACGCTCTGCAGGACACCATGCTCGCCGCGTGGCGAGGTCTCGAACGATTCGACGGGCGCGCTTCGGTTCGTACCTGGCTCTACCGCATCGCCACCAACCGGTGCCTCGATGCGCTGCGCGCAGCTCGCCGACGTCCCGCCCAACAGTGGGATATCCCAGGAGTCGAACCACCGGAGCCCACCGGATTCGGCGAAATTCACTGGCTCGAGCCCTATCCCGACGCGCTTCTCGACGGTGCGATCAGTGTGCCGCTCGGTCCGGAGGCGCGCTACGAGCAAACCGAATCCGTTTCCCTGGCCTTTGTGACCGCCCTGCAGATCCTGCCGCCTCGCCAGCTCGCCGTCCTCATCTTGCGCGACGTCCTCGGATTTCACGCGAACGAAGTAGCCGACATGCTGGACACGACCGTCGAATCGGTCAAGAGCGCCCTCAAACGGGCGCGTGCGGGAATGCAGCGCCGATTGCCGGTGACCACTGCCGCAGCGCAGCCGCCCGCCGCCGACTCACCCGCCGAGAACGCAATCGCGGCCCGATTCGCCAGCGCCTACGAATCCGCCGACATCGACGCGTTGGTGGCGCTGTTGACCGACGACGTCTTCATGTCCATGCCACCCATACCGCTGGAATACCGCGGCCGAGACAGCGTGGCCCGCTTCTTCGCCTTCGCCTTCGGCACGGGTCGGACATTCCAACTGGTGCCGACGCGAGCCAACGGCCAGCCCGCATTCGGCGTCTACCAACACACTCCCACCGGTATGCACGGAGCCGGCGTCTTCGTCCTCACCCTTACCCACGACCGAATCAATGCCATCACCCGCTTCGAAAACACCGTCTTCTCCACATTCGGCCTGCCACAAACCCTCCCGAACACACCGTAAACCGCCTCTGCGGCCATCCCACGCGACACCGACCCGACCAGCGATACGTGTTGTCCGCCCGATTCAGCCGCGACGGCCGCCCAATTGCACCGGCGCGCGGGATCTACCTGGATGACGAGCCGACCGCATCGGCCGATGTCACCTACTGCCAGGAGTTCGAAATGACTACCGCAACTCTTACGTTCGTGCTGGTCCACGGGGCATTCCAGACCGGCGCGATATGGGAACAGACCGCAGGCGCGCTACGCGGCAACGGGCACACCGTGCACACCCCGACCCTGGCCGGGCACCGTCCGGGCGATCCGATGACGCTGACACACGCCGACGCTGTCGCCTCCCTGACCGCCTACCTTCACGACCACGACCTGTCCGATGTCGTCCTGGTCGGCCACTCGATCGGCGGCGCCTACATCGCCCAAACCGCCGAACAGGCGCTGTCGCGAATCAAACGATTGGTATTCCTGAGCGCATTCGTCCCCGCCGCGGGCCACGCACTCGCCGACGAATTCCCACCGGCAGACGCCGCCTTCTTCGACATGACCGACCCCGCGCAGGGCTTCCTCATGCCGTTCCCGGTAATCCGCGAACGCGCTTGCAACGACATGGATTCCGCCGCCGCGACAGCGATCTACGCCCAGATGTCGCCCATGCCGGTCAGCTACTTCACCGACAAACTCGACCTCGAAACGTTTCACGAGCTGATCGCGTCGGGAGGACTGCAAGCCAGTTACGTGAATCCGATCAGTGACTTCGCCATGCCGCCCGGCGAGTACGCTTCCTTCCCGCGATTCGCCCAGCGATTGGGTCCCCTCGCCCGAATCGTGCAGCTTCCGGGCTCGCACTACCTGATGTTCAGCCGACCCGCCGAGCTGGCCGACGGCCTTGTCGCGGCAGGCCGCGACTGATTGGAAACGAGGACGATGCCGTGACAGCCGAGCTGATCGCCAGGTGCCGCGCCGGTGACGCCGAGGCATTCCGCGAGCTCGTCGAGCCCTTCCGTCGAGAACTGATGGCGCACTGCTACCGGTTCCTCGGTTCGATGCACGACGCCGAGGACGCCTTGCAGGAAACCCTGTTGGACGCGTGGAAGGGACTCTGCGGGTTCGAGGAACGGTCCTCGGTCCGGACTTGGCTCTACCGCGTCGCGACGAACCGCTGCCTCAAGACGTTGAGGTCCGCGAGTAGGAGGCCCCGAATGGCGACAACCAGTGAAAGCCCGGCCAGGTTCGACCTGCCCGAGCCGACCGCGCACGGCGAGGTCGTGTGGCTCGAGCCATATCCCGACGTCCTGCTTGCGGGCCTGGGTGACCCCGCTCCCGGCCCCGAAGCACGCTACGAGTCCACACAGGCGATATCGCTTGCCTTCGTCACCGCGGTCCAACTGCTCCCGCCACGTCAACGGGCCGTGCTGATCCTGCGTGACGTACTCGGCTACCGCGCCGCCGATGTCGCCGAATTCCTCGACATCACAGAGGAATCGGTCACCAGCGCCCTCAAACGCGCCCGGGCGGGCGTGCGGCAGCGGGCCGGGACACAGCCGCCGCCACCGCCCGACTCACCGGCCGAGCGGCGGCTCGTCGAACAGCTCACCAGGGCCTTCGAATCCTGCGACGTCGACGGCGTCGTCGCATTGCTCACCGACGACGTCCGACTGACGATGCCCCCGCTGCCGGTCGAATACCTCGGGCGCGAGGCAGTTACCCGCTTCCAAACCGCCGTTTTCGCCCACGCCCCCCGCTATCGTCTGATCCCGACACGCGCCAACCGTCAACCGGCCTTCGGCGTCTATCTCCTGGACTCCCGCACGTCGACCTGGCACTCCACAGGTCTGATGGTCCTCACCCTCGCCGCCGACCACATCACCGCCCTGACCCGGTTCGACAACAGCATCCTGGCCCGATTCGGCCTCCCTCGCACACTTCCTGGATAAGCACCGCCCAGTTCTGCCCGAGCGTGGGATCTGAACAAATGACGGCGCACTCTACGGCGCGCCGAACCGTTCAGACGACATCGAAGGAGTCGACAATGGCGAAGTTCGTGTTCACCTACCGAATGCCCCCGGAATTCACACCCGGCAAGCCCGAAACGCTCCTGGCGTGGGCTGCCTGGTTCGATGCCCTGGGAGACCAGGTCATCGACCAGGGTCTGCCGACACACGGAGCAACGACCGTGGGCGACTGCGGCATGGGCAGCGTGCCCAGCGGCTATTCGGTCGTGGAGGTCGAGAATCTGGGGGCGGCGGTCGCGATCGCCGAGCGCTGCCCAGCCCTGGCCGAGGGCGGTGCAGTCCAGGTCGGCGCGGCGGTGGACCTCGAGGCGGGCACCGCACCAGCCGGTGGTGCGGCATGACCATCGAAATCGGCACGCCGGAAGATCCGATCAGCCGGGCGGGCGCTACGTGGAAGGTGATCGAGTACGTTCTGGTTTCGGCGGACGGCGTCTACGAGGATCCGGTAGGGATGATGCGGGTCGGCGAATACCAGGACGAGGCATATTTGCGCGATGGTTTGGGCTTGCTGCTGGCATGCGACGCAATTCTGTTCGGCCGCACCACCTATGAGGGGTTCGCCAAGCTCTACGGCAGCGGCACCCACAAGCCTATGTGGGCCGACCGGCTCAACACGATCCGGAAATATGTATTCAGCTCCACGTTGGAACACGCCGACTGGGGCAACACGACCATCGTTCGAGGCGACGTCGTCGCCGAGGTGGCCCGGCTCAGACAGGAGGCAGGAGGGAACCTGCTGATCCTGGGCCACGGCCGACTCGGTGAGACGCTGCTGCGAGAACGCCTGATCGATGTCATCGACATGACCGTTTACCCACTACTGCTCGGCCGCGGCAAACAGTACTTCCAAGAAGGTCAATACGCCGAATTGAAGCTCACAGCCGTGAAAACCTTCTCGAAGGTCGTCAAGCTCACCTACGAGACCCATGAGCTGAGATCACGATGACCGACACCCAAAAGATCGCCTCGGTCACCAGCGCGATATCTGGTCGCGTCTCTTGATCCGCCGCACCAGCCCGTCCAGCTTGCGCACGCCGTGATCGAGCGGATCGGCACCGGCGGGATGGTCGACATCGGCCTCCGCCCGCGACCCGCAACATCGACCGCCACAACCCTCCACGAGAACGACCTCCATGTCATCATCGCAACGAAACACTCACTGCCGCAGTACTTTCCACGAACGCATCAGTGTTCCAGGGAAGAATTTCCAGGGGCAAGTAGCTAGGCCGTGATAGCCGATGGAAGGTCGAAGCGGTCGAACAGCGTGGGCTCTGCGAACAGCGAGATTCGCGTGAGGTGGGTCCGGCTCGTCGCCAGGACGACGATCGTGAAGGGGCGGTAATCGCCGCTGGCGTCGAGACGATAGGCGGCAGCGGCGAGCTGGCCGTTGGCGTGCAACGGAACCATTCGCCAGTCGCCGGGCCGGCCGATGGCTTGGGTGGAGATGTACGGCACACACGTTGTCTTACCGGCGAACCACGTAGGGGTGCCGGTCATCTCCAGGATGGCGTCGTCGGCCAGGAGACCCTCGATCGCTTCCATGTCCGACTGCTCGAACGCGGCGATGTACCGATCGAGGAGCTGGCGGGCGCGCTTGTCGGTGGGCTCGGCGAGGTCCTGATCGACCACGGTGTGCTGTGCGAGTCGTGCTCGCGCCCGCTGGAGAAGACTCTTGAGAGCCGGGAGCGACACACCGAGCGCGGCAGCGGCCTCGGCGCCGGATTGGGAGAGGACATCGCAGAGTAGGAACGCGGCGCGTTGCCGCGCTGGCAGGATCTGCGCGGCGGCGACGAGCGCGATCCGCACACTCTGACGCGCGACGACCACTTCTGCCGGGTCGCCACGCTCGTCAACAACCAGGCGGTCGGGAATCGGCTGAAGCCAGGCAACATCACCGGCCGGTGGGGCAGCAGCCGCGTGGGGATCAGTCGACGGTGACCCGAGTCCCGATGGCAGCAGACGTCGGTTGCGGCCGTTCAACGAGGTCAAGCACACGTTGGTCGCGATCCGGTACAGCCAGGTCTGCACCGACGCGCGCCCCTCGAACCGGTCGAACGCCCGCCACGCTCGCAGATAGGTCTCTTGGACCAGATCTTCGGCGTCCTGAACGGAGCCCGTCATCCGGTAACAGTGCGCGAGCAGCCCCCGCCGGTAGCCGGCGGTCGCTGCCTCGAAACGGTCGGAGTCCACGCTGGTCATCGTCACACCATGTCGACTCCCGCCGCTTCTCGAAAGAATCGGCAACCCCCGCGATTCCTCGATGCCTTTCGCCGAGTCCAACAGATATGACCGATCTCGACCATCCGATCCTCAATCAAACCGTCCACTCCATCCTTGCCGACTTTCCGCACCTTGCGGTCCTGGCCACCATCGACCCGGACGGCAAGCCACAGACCTCGGTGATCTTCGTCAAGCAAGACGGTGACACCCTCCTGTTCAGCACCATCAAGGGCCGCCGCAAGACCACCAACATTGGCCGCGACCCGCGGGTGAACCTACTCATCCACGGCCTCCCGACTGACCGCCCCAACCAGGCCGGCGACGGACCGAACTATGTCGCCATCACGGGCACCGTCGAACTCACCGACGACCCAACCGGGGCGTTTCACCAGGAGATGTACGACCTGTACATGGGCGGCGCCACTCCTCCCCCCGAACCGGGAGCGCAACGCGTCACTGTCCGGATCATCCCCCAACACGTCTACGTGCCGACGTTCGCGAGCATCTTCGGAGCCGCCGGGAGTGCAGATGAGCAGCGGGCTCAGGAGTAGTGGCACGTCATCGGCCGGGCACGTCCTCGATGGATTGGATGAGCGCGTGGTCCTCGTCCTCGATCTCGAGCACCTCGAACACAGACACACCCTGCTCGCCGATCCGTACACGCTGCCCGACACCGAGTTCGATCACGTGTCGACAACAAGACCTCCGCTTTCGCAGTTCTTGACGAACGGGCGTTCGATGCATATCGCGCACTCGGCGGCGTGACCGGATGGTCGGATGTCGGCGCCCTGATCGAAAGCCTGGCCTACGCGCCGGCTGTGACGGGCGAACATATGGGTGAAGCGCATCCGCTGGTGCCGGTCAGCCGCTGACGTGTGCGGTGTTGTCGAGCCAGTGCTGAGCGAGGTCGGTGTCGCCGTCGACGCTGAGGTCGGGTCCGGTGAGGAGCAGTCGCCGGGTCAGGGTCAGAAGCAGCGCTCGTGCCGGGCCGCTCCACCCGCGCTGTGCAGTACGGACTCTCACGTACCTGCGTTTGATCGGTGCGGTGCGCGCTGGGCTCGGATCTTCGCCAGTTCGGCATTGAACTGGACACCGATGACCAGGGCGAGGTTGGAAAGCCAAATCCAGATCAGGAAGACGGCCAGGCCGGCCAGCGAGCCGTAGAGCCGGCCGTAGGTGGCTGCGTGGGAGGCGTAGAGGGCGAAGCCGGCGGAGGAGGCCAGTGACAGCGCGACCGCCAGGATTCCGCCCGGCGCCATCAGGGGTATCGGGCGCGTCCAGCTCGGGCCCGACCGGTACAGCACGAGCACCAGGGTGATGGCGAGGGTGAGGAGCACGGGCCACCGCAGCGCGTCCCAGACCGTGAGTGGGGCGCTGCCGATTCGCAGCAGGCGGCCCATTTCGGCCGCCAGGGTTCCGGTGAGGACGAGAGCGAGAGCACTGGCGACGAGCAGCGAGACCACGATGGCCGCGCTGATGAGAATGCGTGGGGCCGTTCGCCATACGGGGCGGCGGCTGTCGGCGTGATGGATGGCGTAGATGGCGCGCCGGAAGACGCTCAGGTAACTCGATCCCGACCACAGGGCGGCAGCCGTGCCGAAGCCGGTCAGCAGCCAGGCATCCGAGCGCTGGCGGATCATCGCTTGCAGGGCGCTGCGGATCAAGTCCCGCGATTGCGCGGGAACCAGGGCTGTGACGTGCTCGATCAGACCAGGTGTCGCGGCGGGCTGGGACAGCCCGAACACGGAGACGATGACCAGTAACACGGGGAACAGGGCCAGGAAGGTGTAGTACGTCATGGCGGCCGCCCAGTCGGTGATGCTGTCGTCCCAGGCGGTGATCACGGTGCGCCCGAGCGCTGTCGAATACGCGTGCCTTCCCGCCGGGCCGCCGTCGTTGGCGTCGGTGGCCGGTGCGGCGCGGGCACCACCCGTGGGGACGGGATGCTCGGCCGTTGCTTCCTCAGCTGGATGATCGTCTGCATCGCGCGGCTCCTGGCCGCCTGAGCCGATGTGGTGCATGGCGCGTTCCTCTTCGAAGCGGGTGATGATGCGCTGCAGGCGATCGTGGTGGCGATCAGCCGATCGTGCCCTGCGCGCGACTGCGGCGGACCGTCCACATCCTGCCAAAAATCTACAGTAGAAACTCTAGACATTACGTGTTCCGATGTGTAACTTCACTGTCGTTGAAGTGAGAGATCGAGTGACTGGGCAGGTGAACTGCCTGGTATGCGGTACACCCGTCCCCTCCGGCGCAGACGAGAATCCGGCCAACCTCCCGGCCTGGACCGCCGCCGGAGGGGACGGTGCACACCACGATAAGGACCTTCGCAGGCAGGATTCGGCACATATCGGAGGTGGTGGCCACTGAGTAGTCCCTGTCAGTTCCGCACCCGAGAAACTTCGGGTGCGGTGCGCATCATCGGCCCGCGAGGCCGGTGACAGTTGTCCCCTTTATATGTAGATTCCAGGCCCCGGCGCACTCGCGCCGGGGCCTCCCGGCGTTTTCAATCTCGAGAGGTGTTGTGCAGCAATCGGATACGACTCCCACCGACGGTTCCGCTGGGGCCGGCAGACTCGATGACGAGGACTTCCCCGCCTACAGCATGGGCCGCGCGGCGGAGATCCTCGGCGTTACCCAGGCGTTCCTGCGCAGTCTCGACGCCGTGCGCATGTTGACCCCGCAACGCTCCGCGGGCGGGCATCGCCGTTACTCGCGCTACCAGCTGCGGATCGCCGCGCGCGTGCGCGCACTGATCGACGCCGGCAACTCCCTCGAAGGCGCCTGCCGGATTGTGATCCTCGAAGATCAGCTCACCGAGGCCCAGTCCTTGAACGCCACCCTGCAACACGCCTTGGACGAGCACGAATCACAGGACCCGCACCGCTGACGGCGTTCCCGACCAGCGGTGTCACCGGCCGGGCCGCCGGACGACGGACAGCAATCATCGGGGCCGACGGATATAGACAAGCGGCCATGTCACGACTTCTTGCCCACAGGGACAAATGTGATTAGCCTTCACATTGTGAATACTCATCACATAGGGGCGGTGCAGCCGCCCTCACGAGCCGTATTGGTAACAGGCTGTTCGTCCGGACTCGGGCGAGCCACGGCGCTGGCGTTCGCCCGAGCCGGATTCCCGACGTGGGCTTCAGCACGCCGGCTGACCGATATCCGGGACCTGGAACAGGCGGGATGTCGAGTAGTGGAACTGGACGTCACCGACGAACAGTCGCGCCGGGCTGCGGTGCGGCAGGTCGAAGCCGAGCACGGCGCGGTTGGTGTGCTGGTCAACAACGCCGGTCACGGTGGCGGCGGGCCGGTCGAAGAGGTGCCGCTGACGATGATGCGAGAAGCCTTCGAGACCAACGTCTTCGGACTGATCGCGATGTGCCAACTGGTGCTGCCGAGCATGCGCACCCAACGAGCGGGCACCATCGTCAACATCGGTTCGGCGGCGGGCCTGGTGACACCCCCCACCGGATGCCCGTACGCGATGACAAAGTACGCGCTCGAAGCGCTCTGTGATGCGATGCGGCCGGAGGTGCGGCCCTTCGGCGTGCGGGTAGTGCTGATCGAGCCGGGCTCGGTGCGCACCGAATTCCTGGCCAACAGCGCCCGCCGCACCCCCGCCGAGGCCGGGACCGGCGTCTACGAGGCCTACAAGAACAACGTGGCCGCGATGACCGAGCGAGCGCACCATGACGGCGCCCGCGGCGTGCTCGCCGCCGCCGACGTGGCCGCGGTCATCGTGAAAGCCGCCGCCGCACGAAACCCGAAGGCGCGGTACCGGATCGGCGCGCAGGCCCGGATCGCACCCCTGGCCCGGCGGGCACTCGGCGACCGTGGCTGGGACGCGGTCATGCGCAGGCTCGTTCCCTTCCCGGTGCCGGCGTGACGGGCCGCGCCGCGCGGGCAGGCCGCTACCACCACGGAGACCTGCGCGCTGCCCTGATCGACACCGCCATCGCACTGCTGGCAGAACAAGGCCCGCAGGCCTTCACCATGGCTGAGGCGAGCCGCCGTCTCGGCGTCGCGGCCTCGGCGCCCTACCGACACTTCCACGACCGGGCCGCACTGCTCACCGCGGTCGCGGTCCACGCCGCCGAGCTGCTGTCCCACCGTCTGGCCGACATCGAACCGCACCGGTCCGCGACCGACCGCCTGGCCACTGCCGCAGACATCTATGTGCGGTTCGCCTGGGAACACCGGCCGCTGTTCTCCACTCTGACCGGGTCCGGACTGGACAAAACCCGGCACAGTGAGATCGACACCGCCGCAGCACCGATCCGTGCAGCGTTCACTACTCCCGCCGCCGAGCTCGACCGCGAGCACGCCGACCGTATCGCCTCGGCGATCGCGGCCACCGTGCACGGTCACGCATTACTGTTGCTCGACAACGCATTCGGAACAGATGAACGAGCCTGCTACCACGCTGCGGACCAGGCCGCCGCAGCGGTGCGCGCGCTCATCGCAGGGCGGGAGGAACTCACCCGGGCAACGCGGTAACGCCGACACCCCGGCACAAACGACCACACCTACACCGGCATGTGCCGCCGCCGGCACCGAAGTGCTCGGCCGCCGCAAGAAGCGTCACGCGCCCCAGCCCCAGCACGGTCGTCGATGTCGGATTCGACATCGGGCCAGAGCTTTTCGCCGCGCGCAAGGCGGCCTTTCGAGACGTGCGCGGAGGCCGGTAAACGAGTTCGGCCGCACATCCGGCGCGCTGATAGCACACCTACTGGACTGCGCCGAAACCGACAGGGACATAACAATTTTGGTCGAATCCTTGCCGGGGTCGAGGCCTTGGCTCCTGAGCACTTTGTCGATCTTCGTGTTGTCAGGGAGCTTCTCGGTGATCGTGTCCAGATCGGGGGCATTCATCAGCGCGCGGTGAGCTAGGCGGGACCCGTGCCTTATCTCTGAACTCGTTGGTCCGCAATACTTTCCGAAGGGGCACATCATTATGCGGCGGTTCAGATCGACCCCGCCGATGCCGCCGTCCAACGACGCCCGCGTGCTTGCGACCCACTGGTCTTTTCCTTTCCACCGGGTGCAGGGATGTCGTGACGCGCAACGGAACGATGCGCTGCCCCGCTCACCCGAGGTTCCGATGCGGCCTGAACGGTGTCGGCCCGTAGTAGCCGTCCGTGACTGCCCCACATCGCCAGGGCGAGATACCAATCTCGATGACACGAGGGCCACGGCCACTGCTCGAATGGCGGGACTTGCCAGGCGAAGGACGGAGTTCGCCCTCTGCCGGTAATGCTGGCGTGCGCCTGCGAGAAGGCATGCATATCACCGAAAACGATGGTCGTATTCTCCGAATGACGGGTGCTCACTGGATGTCCGGGATCGCCTGAGATCGACTTTCGGTTGCCGGACAGGGCTTGATACGGCGCCGGGGTGACACGCCTACGTGACGGTCGATATCGAGTAGGGCGCAACATGTTCGGGAAACTGGTCGGGGCCGGATCGTGGCGAGGCATTGCGGTCGTCGGGGCCGTGGTCGCCGGGTGGCGCGAGGGTGGCGCACTGACGCTCGCGGCGTTCGGGAACCTCTGACAGGATGCTGGGAGTGCCGTTCGGCGAGCGTGGGAGACGGGATGACGGACAAGACTTTACGGGCTATCGGCGAGTTCTTGAGGTCGGTGCGGCCGCCGGGCTCCTTCGTCGCTTGCCGTACCGCATCGGTCGCGGATCTGGCGATCGAGGTGGAAGGGATTGGCCCGCTTGAGTTTCCGGTGACGCCGGTGCAGGCGCTGAAGTTGCGCAGGATCGCCCGCCCGGCCCGTTACGGCCTGGGTGAGCAGACGCTGCTGGATCCGAGCGTGCGCGATACCGGGGAGATTCCCCGCGAACTCATCACCGTCGACCAGGACCGCTGGCGCCGCGGGGTGGCGCCGGTCCTGGATGCGCTGCGGTTCGATCTGGGTCTGCCGCCGGGTTGCGAGCTCTCGGCCGAGTTGCATTCGATGCTGATCTACGGGCCGGGGCAATTCTTTCGGCGGCACCGGGATTCGGAGAAGTCCGACGGCATGATCGCCACGTTGGTGGTGACGCTGCCGTCGACTTTCACGGGCGGGGAGCTGGTGGTCGAACATCACGGTGAGCGGGTGGTCGACCACGGGTCTCCCGGCGAAATCGGCCTGGTCGCGTTCTACACCGACTGCGAGCACGAGGTGCTGCCGGTGACCCGCGGCACTCGAATCTCGCTGACCTACAACCTGATCGCAGGCCCACGCGCCGTCCCGATCGCCGATACCGGCGCGACGGACCCGGCCGTCGCGGCGCTGGCCGAACGGCTGCACGAGCACTTCACCACACCGGTACCGGATACGAGCTGGCGCGGCGGCGATCCCGCATCCCCGCACCCACCGGACCGGCTCGTCTACCTCCTGGATCACCAGTATTCCCAACGCGGATTCGGGTGGGATCGGCTCAAGGGCGCCGACGCGGCCCGCACGCAGGTTCTCCTCGCCGCAGCCTCGGCCGCGGGCTACGACACGGCCCTGGCCCTGGCGGAGGTGCGGGACCACCACAGCAGCGACGACCTCGCGGACGAGTTCTGGATGTGCGGGCGGCGGCGCCGCTGGGAACACATCGACGGCAACTGGGAACTGGTCCAGGACGAGTGGGAACCCAACGAGATCTTGGAGGATGGTCCGCTGGAAGAGGAACGCGCCGAAGGTTCCCTGCCCATCGACCATCCCGACCGGATGACACCCGAAGAACTGGACAAGCCGAACTCACATCTCACGTTGACGTGGTGGATCGACCGAGCGGGAGAAATGACCGGGCCGGTTACCCGAAAGGTCTCTCCCACCGAGATCTGCATCGACACAACAGAATTGGAGCTACAGCCGTTCGCTGTCGAAGCCGAGGGATTCACCGGCAATGAGGGCAACACGGTGGATCGCTGGTACCGGCGCGCAGCCGTTATCGTTCGCCCCGGGAACGGACCCGTTTGAACGAGGAGCAGCACCATACCTGAGCAAGATTCGTCGAGCACGAATCCGGTGAGCACCAATGCCATGCCGAAGGTGTTTCCGACGAGCACTCCCACTCCGACCAGGAAATATGACCCGATAGCACCGAACCCGAACCAGTTGCGTGAAGTCGACCCGTAGGCCGTAGCGGAGCGACGGCCGCGGTGGCCGGTCGCCTACAGAGTCGGCGCAAGACTTTTCCGACACCATGATCTTCGGTGGACTGGCGGTTCCAGCCCGACCAGGCCGAGACCAGCCGGGTCGATGTCACCTCCACCGCTGTCGACAGCGGGCGCACCGCGGTCACATTGGTGCATTCCGGATTCGAA
>CBJNFW010000045.1:0-38264 GCA_966435935.1 uncultured Nocardia sp. | reverse complement strand
CGAGCCACCAGCTCGTGGTTGCCTCGAGCCCGTCCAACGCCCCGGCTTCAGCTAGAAAGAAGGTCCCGGTGCACGCTGCGGCGAGGTGTGCGCCGTGGCGTCCGGCCGCTGAGATTCTTTCCAGTAGTGGACGATTCGCGGGGGCTGAAACGACGTCGATAAGCCTGCTGACATCGGGGATGCCGACCGCTGGGATGATCACCACATCGATCTCACTGCCCAGATCATCCAATGGTGTAGTCGGCACCAGGTGGCCGTGGCTCGACCGAATGGTGGAGCCGAGCGATGTGGTGCGCACGCGCCACGGCGCAGGTGGGCAGTCCAGCTCGGATAACAAGGCGTTGGCCATATTGAAGGTTTCGAGCACCGCGGTGAATCCGAAGTCGGCAACACCATCGATGACGCACACCGCGACCTCCATGTCGCAAACGGTACCAGATCTGTCCGGTACGACACCGGTGCTTACATTCCTTGTCTTCTATCGTTCTAATACAGCTGATCGCGACATCTCGCCCTTGCGCCGCCGAAAGCCCGGCCGGCGCCGTTGCGAACGCTGCACCACCGATATCGCGGAGGACGCATGCCCCTCATCGAAACAAAGTCGTCCGGCATCGCGATCCCGTCGTTCAGCGGCCCGGACGGTATCCATCTGGAATTGGCAGCTCCGCTGACATAACTCTCGGCACGAGGACACAAGTATGCGAATCCACTGCAGTCGCTGTCGCACAGCCGAATACACGGTCACACTCGCGGCTGCGGGCACCGGCGCGGTCGGCCTGGAAGCCTGGCCATTATGCGCGACAACGAGATTCGTCGACTGCCTCCTGGTCAGAGTAGGTGCTGAACGTGGGGATGCGGTGTTGATCGGTGCGGCCGCGCAGATCGTGCATCGCATTGCCGCCGACACTCGGGCGGCGATCATCATTGTCGATGGCTTCACCCGGCCCAGGGCAGCCCGCAGGGGCCACCGCCGGCACAGTCGGTCGGTGCTGACCGACACGATGCACATGCTCTCGGAACTGGCCGAACGACTGCAGGAGCGAGGAAATGCCGCGAATCACGTGCCATCCGGTTGGAGCAAGACCTGGGAGGCCGAGTTGCTGGACGATCCTGGGTCGCAATGCGTCATCGAATTGACCCTCGGCGAAGAGCCGGTCATTTGGAGCGCTGCCGACGTCTGGGGATGGAGTTCACGATGCGGCCCACTGTTCCGCCCATAACACCAGGACGCATCGGACCGAAAATTTTCGAAATGGCCGTACTCGAGTTGACCTGTCCGGGCCACATGGCAAGGCCCCGACGACCGTCGCCAGGATGTCACCTGGCGTTCGGGCGATGGGGCCGACCGTCGAATCAGCCTGCGGTTCCGCCGGCTTCGCCGACGGAGGCGGGCTTGAAACCGTCGAGGAGATGCGCGGCTGTCGCCTTGAACATCCCGAGATCGTCGTACAGGCGGGCTGTGAGCAGCGCACCCTCCAGACAACTGGTGATCATGTGTGCTCGTTCGCGCGCAGATCCAGCGAAGGCAAGGGTTCGTTCCTGCTGTCCCTGCATCAGTACTCCGGAGAGCCACGCATGGTTTCGGTCGAAGAAGTGAACCACCGATTGCTGGATCGGCTCCGATAATGTTCGGTATTCCGCTGCGAGCATGCCGCACAAGCACATTCGCTGATCGCGCAGGACCCCGGCGTACAGGCTCGCATAGTGCTCGAGTCGGGCAGGCGCGTCGCGATCGTCGACCGTCGATAGGGCTTGGAAGAAGTGTTGTTCGTACCGTTGCACGAGGGCCAGGCCCAACTCGGCCTTGCTCGGAAAGTGATAGTGCAGAGCAGGTTTGGAGATCGCCAGGGCCGCGGCGATGTCCGCGTAGCTGAACCCGTTGAACCCACGACTCTGCACGAGTCGTTCAGCGACGTCGAGGATGTGTGCCGAGGTGCCGCGGTCGCCGTTCGGGAGGCGTGGCGTCATGGTCTTCTACCTCTTGACTATCGGGCGGGTACTGGTCAGAATCTGACCTACTGGTAAATCAGTGTACCTCGGGCGGTCTGGTCCGGCAGTGCTCCTGTCCTGCGGAATGTGATGCAGCATAACCGTTTTCGGTTCAACGGCGGGTGTCGTGTATCGCGGTTCGGGTTGTCGGAGATTCGCCGTGCGACGAATTCGAGCAAGGAGGGGGAGTCCGGCAAAGCCAATGGGGCAACGGCTCTCATCGACGGTCTGGGCTGCGCCGGTCTCCGAGCGTGCGGGTGTCGATCGGCTGCTGCTGATCGTCGGCGCAATCCCGGCTACCGCAGCCCAATCCCATATGGCGCTTACGACATCACTCGACCAGCTCGGATCACCAGGCGGCAGGAACAATGCAAGGACTCAGTGAAATCGAATCAACGACTGCACCGGTGGGCGAGTCCGGCGCGGGTGGGCTGCTCGAATCCGCTCCGCACGACGGTCCGCCGCTCAGGTTGATCGGTCGACGTATCGAGCTCGACCGGATGATGGAACGCATCGATAAGGTGGTCGCCGGAGAAGGCGGCATCATACTGATCGAAGGTGAAGCCGGAATTGGCAAGACCGCGCTGCTGGCGGCCACCATACCGTTGGCATCCGCACGCGGCGTGCGGGTGCTGCGCAGTGAGGCCAAAGTGCTCGAGATGCACGTCCCGTTCGCGGCGATCGGGCAACTGCGGACCGTGGTCGAGGCGGTGGCACCGCCCTCGGTAGATACCCACCGGGCCCGGGCGGGCCAGGGGGCCGTAGTGGGCGCAATGGCGATCGGGCAGGAGATGGCGACCATTGATGCCGTGCTTGCCGGAGTCGAGCAGTGCTGTGCCACAGGTCCATTCGCGTTCATCATCGACGATGCGCACTGGGCGGATCCGTCGAGCCTGCTGATGCTGCAACGGCTGGGAGAACTCGTCCGCAAGATTCCGCTGCTGATCGTTCTCGCGACCCGGCTGCTGCCCCGTGAACGTGGCCTGTCGGGGCTGCTCACTCGATTCGAGTCGGAGGGCGCGGAACTCGTGCATCTCGGTCCGATGAGCGATTCGGAAGTTTCCGCGCTGGTAGAGCTCTCACTTGGATCGACCGCCGGGCCCCAGCTGTCGGCGGCCGTGTCGAGCGCGGGCGGGAACCCGATGTACGTTACCGAACTGGTGGCGGGACTGATGCAGGCCGGCATGATCGATTCTGGAGAAATCAAAACGGACGCAAGAGTTTTCGCGACGAACGCTTCAGATGATATCCGGCTGCCCGCATCGCTGACCGACGTGATCGTCCGGCGGCTGGACCACCTTCCGGCACGATCACGGCAGATTCTATCGATGGCAGCAGCACTGGGGCACGGCGTCGAGTCGATCGAGCTGTCCGAGGTGCTCGAGGCTCCACTGATAGACGTGTGGAACGTGATCAGTGTGGCAGTGGCGTCGGGAATCCTGGTTCGTTCCGGCGCCGAGCTGATCTTCAAGCATGACTTGATCCGCCAGGTGTTGGCCGACCAGCTTCCGCCCTCCTCGCGAGTGACTCTCCAGCTGCGAGCGGCGCGGGTACTGATGTCGATGGAAGCTCCGGTCGAGCGCATCGCGATGTACCTGCTGAGAGGTGATGGGCCGCTGGACGCGACCGGGGTGGACTGGCTGGTGGACGTCGTGGAGAGGCTGGTGGCGCGTGCTCCGGAGCTGGCAGCCGGACTGCTCGCCCGGGCCATCGAGACTCCGAGAATCGATGTAGCCCGTTACGACGAGTTACGGCTCTGGCAGGTCAGGGCGCTGTTGTGGAGCGGGAACCCTACACGGGCCGAGGCGGTGGCGCGGCATGCGTTGTCGCGGGACACCGCTGTGGTCGGCCGACCGCAGCCCGTCAGCAACCTCCTGCACTGGCTATTGGCCCATGCTTGCTTCGCCCGGGGAAACCTGTCCGAGGCTATCGCGGTCGCGGAGGTCGTACTCGCCCGGCCTGGTCTCACCTCCCTGCAACGAGGGCAATTTCACGGATTTCGCGCCTTGTCATATACCCTGCTCGAGCGCTTCGATTTCGTCGAAGAAGCATCGACACGGGCGATTTCGACTGGTGATGCCTGCGCAGATCCGGTCGCGTGGGGACTGGGTTCGCTCGCGCTCGGCTCGTTGCGTTTCCACCAGGGATTCCTGGACGAAGCGCAGGAACTAGGCGATAGGCTGGCGCGATATTTCGAATCCAACGGCCGCACGCGGCTATCCCACATCGAGCCCTATTCGCTGAGCGGTCGGTGCCTCACCGAGGCCGACCAGCACGCGGCCGCGGAGAAGATGCTCATGCTGGCCGTCCGGTACTCCGAGAGCACCTCGAGTGTGTATCTCGGCTCGAACCGGTTGGAACTGGCGCGATTACATTTCCTACAGGGCCGCTGGGACGACGCTCTGGCGGATCTGCGCGCCGGCCGGGACGCACCGGATGTCTTCGGCTATGCCGCGGTTGCCGAGTGCTTCGCAGCTCTCGTCGCGGTGCGCCGCGGCACGTTCGTCGGTTCCCTGGAATCGCTACCCGAGCCCGATCCTCGATTGGAGGGACACTGCTGTCGTCATCTGCGCCCATGGGTGCAAGCGCTGATATACGAGTCGCAAGGTGACCCGGCCCGGGCATTGGCGACGCTGGCGGGCGTGTGCGAGGAATTCGCGGACGGAATGGCGTCGGCCACGGTGTATCAGCTGTATCCCGATCTGGTGCGAATAGCGCTCGCGGCTGGGCGGGAGGATGTCGTCAGCAAGGTCGCCGTCGCCACGGATATGTTGGATGCGCGCCATTCCACACTCAGCCGACGCGCCACGGCTGCGCTGTGTCATGGGCTCGCCGAGCGGGAGCCCGTGCTTGTCGCCCAAGCAGTCGAATCGTTCCGGCAGGCGGGTCGCCCCTGGTATCAAGCACAGGCGAACGAAAACCTGGCTATCTTGTGCGCGGGCGACGGTCAAGTGGAACAGGCCCGGTCCGCACTGGACAACGCGATCGGCCTCTACAACGTATTGGGCGCCGAGTGGGATATCGCACGGGCCGAAGCACGCCTGCGAGGATTCGGGATTCGCCGTGGCCGCCGTGGCCGCCGTAACCGGCCCAAGACGGGCTGGCAGGCGTTGACGCCGACGGAGAGGAAGGTCGCCGCGCTGGTTGCACAGGGACTGTCGAACGCCGACATCGCAATCAGGATGTTCCTGTCACCACGCACTGTGCAATCGCACATCTCGAGCATTCTGACGAAACTGAGGCTGCAATCGCGGGTTCAGATAGCGATTGCCGTGACCAGAGAAGCTTCGTGATGCTGCGGCGGCCGACCGTGAAAACTGCCCGGTGAGTCGCCTCGGGCAGCTCCCTGGCCAGCTCGCCGAGGCTCGTCAGGGTGCTGCGCGGTCCTGCCAATGAATCGGACCGCGTGGGGAAACCCGGTGTTGGGCCCGCTCGAGGACCTACCGGCCAGCGCGTTGCTGATGAGCACTCCGAAGGACGAGGGGATCCTGCTCGGAGGCGTCCGCTCGGGCAAACTGCCGCCCGGCCGAGGCACGCTGGTCGCCCGAAGGCGGGGCAACGAGGTGATGCAGGGTACCTACCTGCCCCCGCTGTGAACCGACAGTGGCCACCGCCCCTCTGTCGGACGGGACAGGATGCTTCAGGCATGCCAGGGCGGGGAATTTCGTCAGTGGTTCGTGCCGAGTGCCTGGGCGATCAGTGGCCAGGATCGGGCCAGTTCCTCAGCCCAGTAGGGCCAGGAGTGGGTGCCGGTGGAGCGCAAGTTCACCGTCGCTGGGATCTTCAGTTGCACGAGCCTGTCAGCGAGTGCTTTAGCGCAGATGTAGGCGCCGGCCTCCAGCGCGCCGCCGACGGTGATGTCGTCGGGTAGGTCGGCTTCCCCGGACACGTCGTGTTCACCGGGTATCCCGCTACCTGACGACAGGTAGACCGCAGTGCCACGCAGAGCTTCGGCATGAGTCATGACATCGTGGGCGAGCCAGTCGGGGTTATCGGGCGCGCCGAACATGTTGTCCGCGTTGCCGTGATAGGTTGCCACGATCGCGCGGGCCTGGTCCTGACCGGGCCCGCGGGCAGTGCTGTAGCAACCGCTGTGCGCGGCAACCGCCCGATACAGGCCCGGGTTGCGGACTGTGAGCATCATCGCCGCCTCACCGCCCATCGACACTCCTTCGATGGCATTGCGGCCGTTGCCTTGGAACTGTGCGTCGATCAGCGGGGGCAACTCGCGGGTGAGGAAGGTTTCCCACTTGTTGGTGCCGAGTACCGGGTCGCGGCGCTGCCAGTCGGTGTAGAGGTTGGCCGGTCCTCCCGTAGTCAGCACGACATTGACGTTCTTATCGGCGAAGAACTGCACCGCATGCCCATGCTCGGTCCAGCTACTCTCGTTCTCCGGGGCGCCGCGCCCATCGAGCAGGTACAGCGCCGGCCGCGGCCGGTCGCGGCGCAGCGGCAGCAGCACCTGCACCTGCACCACCCGGTGCATGGCCGGTGACCGCACGAAAACCCGCAGCCACCGATCGGTGATCGACTCGATCCTGGTGATGCCCGGCCGGGCAGGAAGACTGGAGCTACTCTCAGCGGGAGCCTGATATCCACTCGAGGAACCTGTGCTCGGACCCGAGGTCGGCGGCGCCGCGGCAGCCACCCCGGCCATCAGCATCAAAACACCCGCCATCGAAGCAACCTCGCCCACGGCCCGCCACCCGCCTACGCGCCGCGCTTCCAGATGCAGTGACGTCGGTCCCCCGCGAACACCATCGGTGTTACTGCGGGCTGTATCCCTTTTGTTGTGGAGTTTTCCGTAAACGATCTGCCGGGCAAGATTTCCAGGATTGCAAGACACATCCTCAGTAGAAACCACGGATGCCCCTTTCTTCGCCCTGGGAAGGAACGCGTTACTGATCGACGACGCGATGACGCAATCGCTCCTGGAGATCCGAGATGTGGCATCGGTTTTCGTGAGAGAAATCACCGACAGCACCAGAAAGCCGGCCAAGCCCGGACCTCGGCCTTCTTGTGCGCGGCATAGTTGCCCATCACTGGTAGATGCCCCAGCACCAGGCCGTTCCCGTTCGCGGCGTGCATCAATCTCCGAGAGTTCCCTTGACCCACATGTAGAATCCTTGCCCCGACGCAACCAAATCGGCTAGGTCACCATGAATTCGAAGTTGGACCGGAACAGCCGGCGCATGGGGGCACCAGAATCTGGGCTTCGATCTTACTTGCTCCGGAGGTATCGGCAGCAACGGACTCGACCGCGAGAGGGGTTCCGCCGCAAAGAAATTCAAGGCCGATCGCTTCGACGTCGGGACCCACGCAAAGCCAAGCGAACAGGTGGTACGCCATGCCCGGCGACAGCCCACCGCCGCTGAGCCGGACACTGGTGCCGTCGTCGCCGAGCGAGATCAGAGGGACCACTTCGCCGGTCCGCCCAAATATTTCCTGATCCCCACCCCCGGTGTTGGAGGACTCACACAGAGGCATGAGCGAACCGCTGCCGAATCGAACCCCATCGTCCGACCAACCGAAACTCGCGTGCGGCGGCCTGCCATACTTGGTTCCCTAGTCGCTGAACATACTCCATCTGGCTCCGCCAGGACGTTCACCTATCAACGGTCGCCAGTGTTCATATGCACGCGTGACTACCTCGATCAGGAATTCCGCCATTCCTCCACCGTAGCGATGGAACGTGCAGTCGTAACGGTGAAATGCGATTACGGGCCACTGGTTCGGATCGTCACTCTCGGTAAACCAAAAGAACATGTCGCCACTGTCGGTACCTCCCCACTGCAGAAGTCCCCCCGCTCCGATCAACGCGAACTTCAACCGACGCTATTCGGTGGATGCTATGGAGCCTCCAGACATTCAAGGGATGATGCGGAGGTGGCCTTTCGAGCCTGCCGGTAGTAAACTATCGCAGTTCAGCCACAATGCGATGGGTTGCTGACCAACATTTCCGAGGCATTACTACCCTCGTACAGTGCCGCTCCACCCCAGTCAATACACTGATGTGGCGCATAAAACCGGGCCGGGTGACTGGTGGAATCCGGCCCTTTCCGAGCAATCCATGGCACCCGACCGCATCGAAGATCTCGGGGCACCTCCCGCGCACCGAGATTCGCGCACGATCCTCACCGACACCTCCATCAAGCCGTCACTGATCGGCATCGTCCTGAGTTCGTGCCAGGTGAACGATTCTCGAGGGCATAGTCGTCTGTTCGGTGGGGCCGGTGGGCGTGATGCCGAACTTGCCGGTTACGAACTGCCAGAACAGTGGAACGGCTTCGCTGGTGGGCGGACGACCTGATCATCGGGGCTTGTGTTCGGCAGGCACTCGATGAGAACCGTTCCCTCCTGGACGGGAACGAGGGAGCCGGGGGCGCGGACGATGACTTCCTCGATGGGCGGTTCCGGGATCGGGCGGGTCGTGACAACGAGGTCGTGCATCGATGTGAGCCCTGCGAGGTGTTTGTCGGCGTCGCAGGCGAGCACGCTGTCGGCGATGTCGGTCAGGTGCTGGAACTCGGGGTGGCGGTCGGACATCACTCGACAGCGGCGGGCGATCTCGGTCCAGGGAACATCGTGGAAGGTTCCGGTCCATCCGTGCGCGCTGCTTGTCATCTCTGGAGTATGGCCGAGGACAGCCCGGCGGTGCGCAGCTCGAGGATGTTGCCGTTGGTGCTGGTCGCGCTCGGTCTTGTAGAACTTCGTCTCGAGCCAGTCCAGAGCATTGCTGTCGATCTCGCCGCGGCGCAGTGTCTTTGCGAGCAGGTTGGCCGGCCTCCGTCAAGGTTCACTTATCGGATGCTGACGGGGGCAGGTCAGTTCCGGTTTTCACCGGGGCTGACCGCGTTTGTGCCCAATGACGCAATCCATCGGCCGCAGGTAGCTTGACCGCGTCGGCTGGAACCCACTGGCGCACAGGTACTTCCCTGTGTTCGTTTCTTACTGGGGAGAGCATGTATTCAGTTCTGCAGTATCCAGCGGCCGGGTTATGTTGATCTGGGCGGAGCCTCTGGGTCAGCTCGAGCGCTCGACGCGCCCGAGCCACTCGGCGAGGAGGGCGCGCAGGAGTTCGGGTTGTTCGTGGGGTAGGGCGTGTCCCGTGTCGTCGAGCACGGCGAGCGAGGCGTGCGGGTAGTGGTCGACGAGGTCGGTGGCGGCGGCGTAACCGACCGTCGAGTCCAGCCGCCCCGCCACGATCACTGTCGGACCCGCGTAAGCCGGTGTGTGGTCGGGGGTGAGCGCCCATCGTTCGCCGATTCGCTGGAGCGCTGCCTGGTCGACGAGCGCGGCGGCCGGGGCGACGTAACGTTCGTACCGTTCGAGCATCTCAGGGGATTGGATCACGAAGTAGCCGCGGAAGGTGTCGTCACCGATCTCACCGGATCCGGCGACGACGCGGTGGTGCGGGACGTCGCGCAGTCCGGGCAACAACGGACAGATGAGCGCCAGGCCGGCGACCTGCGCCGGGCGTCTCGCGGCCATCGCCTGTGCGTAGTACGCGCCCGCCGAGTGACCGATGAGCAGGTGCGCAGTCCCGCCGATGACCTCGTCGGCGAAGTTGAGCAGCGTGTCGAGGACGTCGTCGGCGCTGCGCAGTGTTTCAGGAGCGATTGTCCGGCCCATTCCGGGGAGATCAGGATAGATCCGTCGCAGCCCCGCGACACCGTCGAAAACCAGCTCGAAGCAAGCCTCGGCCTCGCGGTGGTCGACGCCGGCTCCGTGGAGTACCAGTACGGGGCGACCGATTCCGTGCTCCACGTAGTGGACTATCACCTGGCCCACTCGGATCTCCATCCCCGCAAGCTACCGCGCAGGGGGCGCCGCGACAACGGGGCTCGACCGGGGCAACCGATGATCCGCCCGCCCTCGAGTGGGAGCTGGTCATACCGAGCACGGCAGGTTCGTGCGTCGAACTCCAGCAGCACATCCCACACGCCGGCCATGCACTCGAGCCAGGATGGAATGACGTTCTGTGCGTCGGTGTCCGGACATATGGGACGGCCTGCGACCGACGGCCTCGCGGATGGCCGGGATCATGTCTGCTGTTGGACAGCAGATTTCAGGTGACCCCGTTCGGGTGGTTTCGGCCGCCGGTTGACGGAACCGGGGCGTCCGAGCAGCTTCCCCTTGCGTTCGGAGCCGGCGCGTGGACACCGTACCGAGGCGAGTGACTCTGCCGGTGAGGAGGATTCGCTCAGCGCGTGGCGGATCCGGTTGCGCGGCACGACGGCCGCGCTCCGGCCGCTGCTGCGAGCGAAATCGCCTCGGCCCATGCGTCTTTGATCCCTTGCGAACTCTCGGCGAAGTCAAACCGGTTGTGCCTGCACGACAGGCAGCCGACCGCGGGCCACGGCCTCGTCGATGGTCTGGGCGAGGCGCGAGCAGCCGGCCAGTGCCGGTCCCGGAATGGGCGAATTCCCGAGTTCGTGGCATGCCGCGCGGGCCGCGGCGTTCCATTGCAGGGTCGTCTGTTCTCGGCTGCTCTTGCGGACGAGCACCGTGGCGGCGCAGGTGTCGCACGAGAGCGGCCGCATCGGGACCTCGTCCAGGCGGTTGTCGGACCGGAACTCGCTCATGTCGGGGTGCCTGCCGGCTTGGCCTGGCGCGCAATGTTTTCCGCTACCTGCTGCTGCCACGCCTCGTGCGGGCGGGTGGTGTCGAGTTCGAATTCGAACCGGTCGACCATCGCGGGCTCGATGTCCGCGACGTCGACGTAGAACTGGTCGTACCAGCGGCGCAGCTGGTAGACCGGGCCGTCCTCCTCGCACAGCAGCGGATTGTCGATCCTGGCCTTGTTCTTCCAGATCTCGACGTCCTGCTCGAACCCGAGCTTGACGAAGTCGCCGAGCGCGATCGCGGCCTGCATGGCCGCCTCGTCCGGAAGGGTCGCGGATTTCTTCACGATGATGCCGTATTGCAGCACGAACGAGTTGGCGTCGATCGGGTAGTGGCAGTTGAGCAGAACGGTCTGCTGATCGCCGTGCTCGAAATGGTAGAGCAGATCGTCGATCATGAACGACGGGCCGTAATACGAAGCGACGGAAGAGGATCCGAGCATCTTCGGCTGGCCCTCGGGAGCGGGGTAGTCCTCGCGCGCCTCGCTCTTGAAGTACTGGGTGGCGACGTGCCCCTCGAAGACGTTCTTGAAATAGGTCGGCAGCGCCCCGTGGATGTAGAAGAAATGCGCCATGTCCACGACATTGTCGATGATTTCCCGGCAATTGGTGTGCACAACCGTGGTGTACCAGTGCCAATCGGTCCATTCGTCGCTACCGGCGCCTTCGATGCGCGGAATGGCGACCTCGTCGGTGGGCGCCCTGCCCTCGGGATCGTGCCAGACGAAGAGCATCCCGTCCTGCTCGAGAGTGGGCCAGGAGCGGGTGCGGGCCAGCGGGGGGACGCGCCGGGCATAGGGGATCTGCTTGCAGCGTCCGTCGCCGCCCCAGCGCCATTCGTGGAAGGGACAGGCGATTTCGTCACCCTCGATGCGGCCCTGGGACAGGTCGCCGCCCAGGTGGCGGCAGTAGGCGTCGAGGATGTTGATCTTGCCGTTGGCCCCGCGGAAGATCACGAGTTTGGTGCCGAATGCGTTGACGGCGTGGGGTTTCGCGTCGGCGTAGTCGCGCACGAGACCCAGGCAGTGCCATCCGCGGGCGAACCGGGTGGGTGCGTCGTCGGCTTCGATCTCGCGAATGTCGGTTTCTGCGAACGGGGATGTCATGGTGCGCTCCTCGGGGGAGAATTTTCGTCTCGGACGGCAGCGGATTGGCCACCCGGCCGCATATGGCGGCGAGCCCGTTTCTAGCAAGCCGGGAAACCCTGAAACGGGACGTATTTCACTGAATGGACGCTGTCGGTCTCCCAATCAGCGAGACGGCCCCCGGATCACCGCGAACGGCGGCCCTAACCTTCCCGGAGCCCGAAACCCGTCCCGGGAATCGCGGGCGTGACTCGAATGCGATCAGGAGGGCGGATGTCCACGGATACGAGTGTCGGCCGCGAGGTCCTCGACGACTCGGCGGCGATCCCCGCGGCCTCGCGCGGCAGTGTCGTGCGGGTCCGCGAGGTCGTCCACGAGACCGCCGACGCGTCCTCGTTCGTCGTGGAGCCCGGCGTGCGGACCGCGGCATCGTTCGAATACCGGGCGGGGCAGTTCCTGACCGTCCGGATTCCCGACGCCGGCACCGGGGCGGCTCGCTGCTATTCGCTGTCGAGTTCGCCGCACAGCGATGCGGCGATGAAGTTCACGGTCAAGCGCGTGGTGGGCGGATACGGCTCGAATTGGCTCTGCGACAACGTTTCCGCCGGAGACGAACTCGAGGTGCTGCCACCGTCCGGCACGTTCACGCCGGACTCCCTCGACGAGCCCGTGACCCTGATCGCCGGCGGCAGCGGGGTGACGCCGGTGATCGCGATCGCGAAGTCGATCCTGTTCGCGGGCAGCGGAGATGTCGTGCTGATCTACGCGAATCGCGACGAGGCGTCGGTCATCTTCGCCGCGGAACTGCGCGCCCTGGAGAGCCGGTTCGGTGACCGCTTCACCGTGATCCACCTGCTGCAATCGTTGCAGGGCTACCCGACCCGCCGGGCGTTGACGATGCTGCTGCGCCCCTTCGTCCAGCGCGCGGTGTACATCTGCGGGCCCGCCCCGTTGATGAGCCTGGCCGAAGAGGCGTGCGCCGAGGTCGGCATCCCGGGCGACCGGATTCACTCGGAACGATTCCTGTCGCTTCGGCGGGATCCGTTCGCGGTCGAGGAGTCGCCGGACGACGGGGACGCTGCCGGCGAGGTCGCGGCCACGGTCCGGGTGAGCATCGATGGAGCCGAACATGTCGTGCCCTGGCGAGCGGACCGGAAATTGCTCGACGCGCTGCTGGCGGCCGGAATCGAGGCGCCGTACTCCTGCCGGGAAGGAGCTTGCAGCGCGTGCGTGTGCTCGGTGCGGTCGGGACGGATAGCCATGGCGCGCAACGAGATTCTCACCGACGACGATATCGCCGACGGGTACATCCTGGCCTGCCAGGCGGAACCGGTCACCGACGAGGTCGTGATCGAGTACTGATCGCCGGGCCGGAATTCCTTCCCACTCACCAGGAGACCGGTACCGGTTCCGACGCGGGAGTTGCCAAGCTCTATCCGACGCGAGAAGTTCCGTGACGGCAACCGGGACACCCTCTCTCGAAATACCTTTCAGCTCAGAAGGATCAGGAGTTTTCCATGCCGAACCCAGTCCTGGACAACATCGTCGCGATTGCCGACGAGATCCGCGCCGGCGCGCAGGAAGGCGAATCGCTGGGGCGGCTGCCCGACGCGATGGCCGAGAGCCTTCGGCAGGCCGGTCTCATCCGCCTGTTGCAGCGCAAGAAGTACGACGGTTATGAAGCGCACCCTCGCGCGTTCGCCGAGGCGGTCATGCGGACCGCTTCCCTCTACGGTTCGGCGGGCTGGGTCGGCGGAATCGTCGGAGTCCACCCGTGGCAGCTGGCTTTCGCCGATCCGAAGGTCCAGGACGAGATCCTCGGCGAGAACAGCAACACCTGGCAGGCCTCGCCGTACATGCCCGGCGGCATCGCGGTGCCCACCGACGGCGGGTACGTCATGAGCGGCCGCTGGCAGTTCTCCTCCGGAACCGACCACTGCGACTGGATCTTTCTGGGCGCGATGGTCGGCGGCGCCGACGGGAAACCGCTGATGCCGCCGCAGAGCCTGCACGTGATCCTGCCGCGCTCGGACTACCGGATCGTCGCGGACTCCTGGGACGTGGTCGGGCTGCGCGGCACCGGCAGCAAGGACATCATCGTCCAGGACGCGTTCATCCCCGAGTACCGGGTCATGAACGGGGACAAGGTGATCGACGGCACCGCGGCCAAGGAGTACGGCGTCACCGAGACCCTGTACAAGATGCCGTGGTCCACCATGTTCCCGCTGGGCATCACCTCGGCGACCATCGGCATCTGCGAGGGCGTGCTCGCCGCGGGCATCGACTACCAGCGCAACCGAGTGGGCGCCACCGGCACCCTGGTCAAGGACGACCCGTACGTGCTGCACGCGCTCGGTGAGGCCGCCTCGGAGATCGACGCCGCCCGCCAGCAGTTGCTGGCCAACGTCGACCGCATCTACGACCGGGTCGATCGCGGGGAGGAGATCGACTTCGCCACCCGCGCACAGGTTCGCCGCGATCAGGCGCGCGCCGCCTGGCGTGCGGTCCGCGCCGCCGACGAGATCTTCGACCGCGCCGGTGGCAACGCGCTGCGGATGGACAACACGCTGCAGCGGTTCTGGCGTGATGCCCACGCGGGCCTGCACCACGCCATCCACGTCACCAGCACCACCTATCACGCCGCCGCCATGGCCTCACTCGGTGTGGAGGTCCCGCCCGGACCGCTGCGCGTGATGATCTGACCGGCTCGGAGAGGAATACCAAATGACCACCGAAATCAAAGGTCTCGGCTATGTCCGGGTTCTGGCAACCGATATGGAGCGCTGGCGCGAACTGGGCTTCGATGTCCTCGGGTTCGCCCCGGGCTTCGGCGTCGAACCGGACGCCCTGCACTTCCGCATGGACGAGCGGCCCTCGCGCATCACCGTCGAACACGGTGACATCGATCGTGTGACCGCGGTCGGCTGGGAGGTTCGCGACGGCCTCGCGCTGGACCGGCTGGCGGCCACGCTCGAGGCCGCCGGTGTCGAATATTCCCCGATGACAACGGAATTGGCGGATCGCCGCAAGGTCGAGGCCGGCATCGTGACCAAGGATCCGGGCGGCACACCGCTGGAGTTCTTCCACGGCCCGGTGCTCGAGCACGGCCCCGTGCTGACCAAGTACGGCCAGCGCTTCGTCACCGGCGCGCAGGGCCTGGGCCATGTGGTCATGCCGACCACCAACTTCGACGAATCCTTCGCCTTCTACACCGAAACCCTCGGATTCCTGTCCCGCGGTGCGTTCCGGATGCCGACGCCGCCGGACGCGCCGCCGCAGCGGATCCGGTTCCTCGGGGTGAACGAGCGTCACCACAGCCTGGCGATCATGCCGAGCCTTCAGGGCCGGGATCCGGGGCTGATCCACGTGATGGTCGAGGTCGACGAACTCGACGCGGTCGGTCGCGCCTACGACCAGGTGATGGCGCGCGAGTTCCCGGTGTCCTCGACGCTCGGGCGGCACACCAACGACAAGATGATCTCCTTCTACGTTCGGGTGCCGGGCGGCTGGGATATCGAATACGGCACCGGTGGTGTGCCCGTCGACGAAACCTATTACACCGCAGAGGAAATCACCGCGGACAGCTACTGGGGTCACGAGTGGATGTGGATGCGGGAGATGAAGGAAGCCAAGTGAGGGCCCAGGACAGCCACGTCGATGTGGTCGTCGTCGGTGCCGGGATCGCCGGTCTCTACGCCGTGCACAGGCTCCGCCGGCGCGGTATGCGCGTGCGCGGCTTCGAGAGCGCGTCGGGACTCGGCGGGACCTGGTTCCACAACCGGTACCCCGGGGCCCGCTGCGACGTCGAGAGCATCGACTACTCGTACTCGTTCGACGAGGATCTCCAGCAGGAGTGGACGTGGAGTGAGCGATTCGCGACTCAGGAAGAAATCCTGCGTTACCTCGAACATGTCGCCGACCGCCACGACCTGCGCTCGGCCTACGAGTTCTCGACCCGGGTGAGCGCGGCGGTCTACGACGAGGACACCCGGCAGTGGACCGTCGAGACCGATACCGGCGCGAGCGTGACCGCGCGCTTCTGCGTGCTGGCGACCGGGGTGCTGTCCGCGACCAACATCCCGGACATCCCGGGGCGCGACACCTTCGCGGGCGAGTTGTACCACACCGGCGAGTGGCCGCGCGAGCCGGTGGATTTTCGCGGAAAACGCGTGGGCGTCATCGGAACCGGGTCCTCGGGGATCCAGTCCATACCGATCATCGCCGAGAGCGCGGACCACCTCTTCGTCTTCCAGCGCAGCCCGAACTATTCGATCCCGGCCCGAAACCGTCCGCTGACACCGGAATTCGTCGCCGAGGTCAAGGCCACGTATCCCGAGCGGCGGCGTCTGTCGCGCCTGAGCGGCGGCGGTTCGCCGTATACGCCGCATCCCAAGGGCGCGCTGGAAGTCGATGCCGCCGAACGCATTCGGGTGTTCGACGAGTGGTGGGACCGGGGCGGCGTGCTGTTCGCCAAGGCGTTCCCCGACCAGACCTCCGACCCGGCCGCGAACGCGGCGGCGCGCGAATACGTCGAGGCCGAGATCCGCAAGCTGGTGCGCGATCCCGAGATCGCCGAGCAGCTCATCCCGACCGATCACCCGATCGGCACCAAGCGGATCGTCACCGACAGTGGGTATTTCGAGACCTACAACCGCTCGAACGTCACGCTGGTCAACCTGCGCCGCGCGCCGATCACCGAGATCACCGCGCGCGGGGTGCGCACCGCGGAGCACAGCTACGACCTCGACATGCTGGTATTCGCAACGGGATTCGATGCGATGACCGGCGCCCTGTCCCTGATCGACATTCGCGGGCGGGGCGGTCGGGAATTGCGTGCGGAGTGGTCGGCCGGTCCGCGCACCTATCTGGGGCTGGCGGTCGCCGGATTCCCCAATATGTTCATCATTTCCGGGCCCGGTAGTCCGAGCGTGCTCGCGAACATGGTGCTGACCGCGGAGCAGCACGTGGACTGGATCGCGGACTGCCTGGACTTCATGGACGAGCACAACGCGTGCACCATCGAGCCGACCGCGCAAGCGGTTTCGGACTGGGTGGCCGAATGCAACGCGAAGGCGGCCGCCACCTTGTTCCCCGCCGCCGATTCCTGGTATCTCGGCGCGAACATCCCCGGCAAACCCCGCGTCTTCATGCCCTACATCGGCGGATTCGGCGCGTACGGCGCGATCTGCGACGAGGTCGCCGCAGCCGGTTACCAGGGGTTCGAATTCGATTCCGCCGCAGGCCTTTCCGGTGGCGGGCACCATAGACGATGAGATAGGAAGTATCCGAATGGGCGCACAGCGCAGGCCCGGCCTGCCCCCCGAGGTCGAGGCGATGTTGCGGGTCCTGGATGCCTTCCCGGACGTGACCGGGTACGAGCCCGCCGAATTGCGGGCGCTCATCCGGTCGCGGCGGGGACCGCTGCGCAATACCCCCGCGATGTGGATCTGCGAGGATCGGGTCATCGAGGGGCCGGGCGGGGACCTGGCCCTGCGGATCCTCGTCCCGCATCACGAGCAGCGCGGGCCGGTGCCGGTCGTCGTGTTCGCCCACGGCGGCGGTTTCGTGTTCTGTGACCTGGACAGCCACGACGAACTGTGCCGGGCGATGGCCGAGGCGGTCGGAGCCGTGGTGATCTCGGTCGACTACCGGCTCGCACCGGAACACCCGGGGCCCGCGGCGATGGAAGATGTTTACGCAGCGCTGATCTGGGCGTCCGAACATGCCGCCGAATACGGCGCGGACCCCGGCCGGATCGCGGTCGCCGGCGACAGCGCGGGCGGCAATCTCGCCGCCACCGTGTGCCTGGCCGCCCGGGACCGGGGCGGCCCGCGGATCGCCGCGCAGGTGCTGCTGTATCCGGTGATCGACGACGATTTCGACACCGAGTCGTACCGCCGCTACGGAGTGGGCTACTACAACACCGCGAAGGCCATGCGCTGGTACTGGCAGCAGTACGCCCCGGACGGCACCGACGACCCGTACCTCGTTCCGACCCGGGCGGCCACCCTGGCCGGTCTGCCCCCGGCGGTGATCGTGACCGCGGAACTCGACCCGCCGTGCTCGGCGGGTGACGACTACGCCCGGCGCCTGAGCGCGGCCGGTGTGCCGGTCCTCGCGCACCGGTTCGACGGACTGTTCCACGGCTTTCTGACCTTTCCCGACCTTTCGCTGACCGGCCCTGCGCGACAACGACTCTGGCAGATGATGCGAGAGGTGCTCGCGGGCTCTGTGCCGAGCGCGAGGCCAGGTGCGGAACCCACAGCAGCGCAGCCGGTTTCGCGGCAACCGGAAGTGGACTCCCTGCGCCGTGGCGACGCCGTCACCAGAACCGCGGGCGCACCGCGGGAGGGCGCCGAAGTCGCTCCGCTCACCGGCATCGACCGGATCAATGGCCTGTCACCCGAAAAGGCCTGCTGCCGAACGCATTTCGCAGACCTTACGAGCTGCCCGAACGAGGCCGAAATGCGCACCGTGCTCGGACATTTCGCCACCGGCGTCGTCGCGATCACCGCCGCCGACTCCGAGACCGGGCAACCGGTGGGTCTGGCCGCCAATTCGTTCACCTCGGTCTCGCTGGATCCGCCGCTGATCGCCTTCTGCGTGGCGGCGACGAGTACCTCGTGGCCGCGGGTCCGTTCGGCGGGCCGCTACGCGATCAGCATCCTGTCCGACGCGCAGGAAGCGGTGTGCCGCCGCCTGGCGACCCGCGGTGTCGACAAGTTCGACGGAATCGATTGGGCGCCTTCGCCGTCCGGTGCTCCGGTGGTCACCGATTGCCTGGCGTGGATCGAGGCCGAACTCGAGGCCGAGTATCCCGCCGGGGATCACACCATCGTCGTGTCGCGGGTGCGTCATCTCTACTCCTCGGACCTCGCGCCGCTGATCTTCTTCCGAGGTCGATACGGCCGCCTCAGCGTCTCGTGAGGACCATCGTCGGAGTGCGTCCGCTGAACGGGAGAGTGTCCGGATCGGGCTCGCAGATGATGGCATCGTCCGGCGCATGAGTACACCAGTCGATTCCACCGCCCCCGAATTGCTCGAACTGCCCACCGAGCACGGAGTGCTGCGTTACCGCGAAAGTGGTGACGGCCCACCGCTTCTGCTGCTGCACGGCTCCGGTCCCGGTGTCACCGGGTGGCGCAATTTCGGAAACAACGTACCGGCCTTCGCCCGCCATTACCGGACGCTGGTGCTGGAATTCCCGGGATTCGGTGGCAGCGACGATTTCGGCGCGGTTCATCCCATGCGGTCCGCGGGCGCCGCGGTCCGCGCGTTTCTCGACGGGCTCGGACTGGACCGGGTGCCGATCGTCGGCAATTCGATGGGCGGTTTCGTCGCGACGGACTTCGCGCTGGCCGCCCCGGAACGGGTGCAGCGCCTGGTCACCGTCGGCGGCATCGGCACCGCGCTGTTCAGTCCGACGCCGGGGGAGGGCATCATCCGGCTCAGCGAATTCGTCGACCATCCCTCCCGCGAGGCGCTGATCGCCTGGTTGCGCTCGATGGTGTTCGACCCCGCGCTGGTCACCGAGGAATTGATCGAGCAGCGCTGGCAGCAGGCCACCGCTCCTGGCGTCATGGAGAATTCGCGCCGGATGTACAGCGGCGCGGCCCTGTCGCGAATGGCCGAGGCGGCGCGCAGCGCCGATATCACCCCGAGTTGGGCCGAACTGCGGCGCATCGATGTTCCGACCCTGGTGACCTGGGGCCGGGACGATCGCGTCAGCCCCGTCGACATGGCGCTGATCGCGATGCGCACCCTGCCCCGCGGCGAGGTGCACATATTCCCGAATTGCGGGCACTGGGTGATGATCGAGCAGAAGGCCGCCTGGGAATCCGCGGTCCTGGCGTTCCTCGGTCGCTGAAAGATGTGGTCCCGGGCCGAAATCGAGCGTCCGCTCATCGGAATCGGCTCTGGGAACGCGGAATTCGCCGCCATACCGTTGCTCGACCGTTGGTCCGTAATCGAAGTGGAGTTCGAGTCCCATGAAGAAGAAAATGCCTCCGCTGGTGCAGGCGCACGACGTGACAGTCGACTTGGTGGTCGTCGGGTCGGGAACCGGTATGGCCGCGGCGCTGGCCGCGCACGAGCTCGGCCTGTCGGCCCTGATCATCGAGAAGACCCCATACGTCGGTGGTTCGATGGCACGCTCGGGCGGCGCGTTCTGGATACCGGGCAGCTCCGTGCTGCCCGAACAGGGCACGCAGGCTATCGCGGACGCCGAGAAGTATCTGCGTTCGGTGGTCGGTGATTCCGCGCCGGCCGATCGCGGGCAGGCGTTCCTCGAACACGGACCCGCGGCCGTGGAGATGCTGCGCCGCACCACGCCGATGCGGTTCTTCTGGGCCGAGGGCTATTCCGACTACCACCCCGAGGAGCCGGGCGGCCGTGCGGCGGGCCGCACCTGCGAATGCCGCCCCTTCGACGCCTCGAAACTGGGCGCAGAGCGGCCGCGCCTGCGTCCCGGCGTCATGGCGGCTCCGGTTCCGATGCCGGTGACGGGCGCGGACTACAAGTGGATGAACCTGCTGGCGCGCAAGCCCGCCAAGGCGCTCCCGCGCATTATCGCGCGGGCGTCGCTGGGTTTGGGCGGCATGCTGATCGGCCGTGACTACCTGGCCGGCGGTCAGGCGCTCGCGGCGGGCATGTTCACCGGTGTGCTGCGCGCCGGTATCCCGGTGTGGACCGAGACGAGTCTCGAGCGCCTGCGCTACGCGGACGGCAAGGTCTCGGGTGTCGTTGTGCGCCAAGGTGGTCGGGAGGTCACCGTGACCGCGCGCCGGGGCGTCGTCCTGGCCGCGGGCGGATTCGACCACGATATGACGGCGCGTCACGAGTTCCAGTCGGCACGGCTGGGCAGTCACGAGAGCCTGGGGGCGGAGGGCAACACCGGCGACGCCATCCACGCGGCCCGGGAGATCGGCGCCGAGGTCGCGCTGATGGATCAGGCGTGGTGGTTTCCGGCGTTCGCGCCGCTGCCGGGCGCGCAGCCCGCGGTGATGCTCGCCGAGCGGTCGCTGCCCGGCTCGTTCATCGTCGACCAGACCGGACGGCGATTCATCAACGAGGCCACCGATTACATGTCGTTCGGCCAGGCCGTACTCGCCCGCGAACGCGCGGGCGATCCCGTGGAACAGATGTGGCTGGTGTTCGATCAGCGCTACCGCAACGGTTACGTCATGGCGGGCGGCGTCTATCCGCGCCGGCCGATTCCGGAGAGCTGGTACCGGGCCGGTATCGCGCACCGGGCCAACGACATGGCCGAACTGGCCGCGAAGATGAACGTGCCCAGCAGTACGTTCGCCGACACCGCCCGGCGCTTCGACGAACAGGCCGACGCCGGAATCGATCAGCAGTTCGGCCGCGGCGAGAGCGCCTACGACCGCTACTACGGCGACCCGACCGTCGCCCCGAACCCGAATCTGGCGGCGTTGCGCCAGGCTCCCTTCTACGCGGTGCGCATGGTGCTGAGCGACCTGGGCACCTGTGGCGGGGTGGTCGCCGACGGGCACGCTCGGGTCCTGGGTGCCGACGGTGCGGTCATCGAGGGTCTCTACGCGATCGGCAACACTGCCGCCAACGCGTTCGGCGCCTCGTATCCGGGTGCGGGAGCGACGATCGGGCAGGGCATCGTGTATGGCTACATCGCGGCGCGGCACGCGGCCGCGCGGTAACCCGAGCGGGTGCGGCCGAGGAGTTTCGCGGCGGTGAATCCCGTTGGGGTGGACTACTTCTCGGGAAGCCGTTCCAGTCCGCTGAGAGCCATGCCGAAACCGCGGAACTCCAAACGCCCCACCTCGGAGTAATCGCCGGAACCACTGGCATCGACCCAGTGATAGATAGCGTGGCGCATGGTCTGCACCACGAGCCGGGCCGGAAGGTCCCGCAGGAACGGCTCGGTGTCGAGTTCGTAGAAGCGGGCCAGGAACTGCGTGATCCCGTCGGCGAGTCCCTCGCTCCACTCCACGAAGCGCAGGCGGTATTGCGGGGTGTTGACGATCAGCCGCACGAGCTGGCGATCGAAGTCGGGCACCTGCCTGGTGCCGACCTCCAGGGTGAGCGCGTGGGTGAGCACCTCGACCGGATCGGCGTCGTCGGGCGCGTTCTCCAACTCGCCCAGGATGATCGTCTCGCTGCGTCGCAGCAGGGGCATCAGGACGTCTTCCTTGACCGGAAAGTGCCGGTGAAAGGTGCGCGGTGCGATGCCGACGATCTCGCAGATCCGCTCGACCGTCGCCGAGGCGTCGCCCTCGGCGACGAACAGGTCCCGGGCGGTGAGCGCGATGGTCATGCGCAGTTCCTCGGCGCGACGTTCGGTGAGAGTCGGACGCTTCGGTTTCGTCACCCCGGTCTTCCTCTCTGCTGTTGCCCGGTCACCGTCGGCCCGTCGTGCGGGCCGCTGTCCCGCCCGGTCAGCGGGCTTTCGGATTGCCCGCCGACGGTATCGAGCGGTAGGTGTCAGATTATGACAGGTTACTCCGGACGCGGGCCGGCCGCGCCTCTGCGAACCGGAGTGTGAGCCGCTTTACAGCGGCCCGCGCCTGTGTTTACACTCACACCTGTCAGATTATGACAGAAAGACATGATCTGACATACCTTTCGGAGGTCGTAATGGCAATGCCGCAGCTCGAAGAAACCCCCACCGCGATGATCGACCGGGTCGCATCGCTCCTGGAGTCCTTCGTGGGTGAACGACCACTGACACTGGCGGAGGTAGCGCGCCGCTCGCATGTGCCCAGGTCGTCGGCGCATCGCATCCTGCAGCGTCTCGTCGAACTCGGCTGGGTGCAACGCAGGGAGTTCAAATACACGCTCGGCGTCCGGATGTTCGAGCTCGGCGCGCAGTTCCCCCGACGGCACAACGTCCACCGCGCGGCCGTGCCGGTGATGGCCGACCTGCATCGGCGCAGCGGGCTGACCGTGCACCTGAGCATGCTCGTCGGGGCCGAGATCATGCATCTGGACCGCGTGGGGATCTGGCCCTCGGCCGGTGGCCAGTGGAGTGCCGGGGCCCGGCAACCGGTCGCGACCACCGCGGCCGGCCGGGCGATATTGGCGACCCTGCCTCCGGACCAGTGGGCCGAACTCGACTTCGAGGACGCCCCGACCTGCTATTCCATCAAGTCGCGCAACCAACTCGCGCGAGACCTGGATCGGGTGCGTGATCGCGGCGGCGTGGCGCTGGACAGCCAGGGCACCGCGTTGGGGGTCACCGTGGTGGCCGCCCCGATCCCTATCGCGGATGCCGGCGCCGACGAACATTTCGCGCTGTCGCTGTGCGGCCCCACCCAGACGCTCGGTCTGGAGGCCGCGATCGCCGAGGTGCGCAATGCCGCCGCGACCATCTGGCGGGTCGCGGCCGGAGTGCCGCCGCTGCGGCCGCGCTCGGTCGTGGCAACCGGCCATGGCTCGCGCGCGAGCATGCCGCACGCCCACTCCGGCCGGTTAGCGCGCGGCATGAACGGTTGAACTATTCGAGACAGTGCCCAGCGTCCACGGGCAGCGTCACGCCGGTGATGCACCGGGCCTCGTCGGAGGCCAGGAACAGGCTCGCGTTCGCGACGTCCTCGGGTTCGATGAAGGTCAGCGGAAGCAGGTGCATCGCCCGCACGCCGGCCTCGAACTGCTCGCGGGTCGGGTTCGGCACGCCGGCGAACGTGCGCATGGCGGACGGGTTCTCGATCATCGGGGTGCGCACGATCGCGGGGTGAATCGTGTTGACGCGCACCGCATGTGGCGCCAGCTCGTTCGCCAGCGACCGCATCAGGCCGACCACGCCGTGCTTGGCGCTGGTGTAATGGCCGACCCCGGCCAGCCCGCGCAGCCCCGCGATCGAACTCATCAGCACGAGCGAACCGCCCCGGCCTCCGGCGAGGATCGACGGGATTCCCGCCTTGCAGGTTCGCCATACACCGGTGAGATTCACATCCAGCATCGTCCGCCAGCGCTGTTCGTCGAGTTCGACGGTCGAACCGGTCGAGCTGATACCGGCGGTCGCGCACAGGATATCCAACCGTCCCAGGGCGCCGACCCCCTCGGCCACCGCCGCGTCCAGGGCCCGCTGGTCGCGCACATCTGCCTCGAACGCGCTGATCCGGCGGCCGGCGGCCTCGACCGCCCGGACCGTATCGGCGAGGGTCTGCGCGGCGACCCCGGGAGTGGTCGTGCGCTCGGGCGCCGCGGCCAGGTCGACCGCGATGATGTCGGCGCCCTCCTGCGCGAACCGGATCGCCTGGGCGCGTCCCATCCCTCCGGCCGCGCCCGTGATCAGCGCGACCTTACCTTCGAGTCGTCCCGTCATCATGCGACCTTCTGGGTCAGGCCGGCGTCCACGACCATCTGCAGGCCGGTGACGTACCGGGATTCGTCGCAGGACAGGAACAGCACCGCGTTGCCGATATCGGCCGGTTCCACCCATGGGACCGGCAACAGCGTTCTGGCCGTGAGTAATTCGGCCACATCGTCGGCCGTGGGGTCGTCCAGGTCGGGACGCAGGCGCGCGAAGGTCGCGGGGTTCAGGATCATCGGGGTTGCGATGGAACCCGGATGGACCGTGTTCACCCGAATGGACCGCGCTCCCAGTTCGTTCGCGAGCGTCTTCGCCAGCCCGGTGATCGCGTGCTTGGCCGCCGAGTAGTGCGAGGCCCCCGGCAACGCCTTGATTCCCGCGGTGGAGCTCACGATGATCACCGACCCGCCGCTCGAATTCATCTGCGCGACTCCGGCTTTGACGGTATGCCAGGTCCCGGTGAGGTTGACCTCGATCGACCGGTTCCAGGTGTCGTCGTCGATCTCCCACGACGGTCCCGGGGCGTCGTAGACCCCCGCGTTGGCCAGCACGACATCCAGCGGCCCGAGCTCGCCCGCGCCGTCGCGCACGGCCGCGTCGACCGCGTCGAAGTCCCGGATATCCGCAGTCGCGGTGAATACCCGTCGCCCCAACTCGCGCACCCCATTCGCCGTATCCGCCAGATCGGCCTCCGCCTCCCGTCCGCCCTGATCCAGCAGCACGACATCGGCCCCCTCCTGCGCGAGCCGAACCGCACAGGCTCGCCCCGCCCCCCGCCGCGCCCCCGTGATCAACGCGACCTTCCCGGCCATTCGTGTCATCTCGACTCCCCGGTCCCTCTAGATATCGGCCATCTCATGGGAACGGGACGCTAATGACCCGCACGTCCCCTCCGGCCGTCATCTCCCATGCAGTGGGATGTGTCCGTCCCCGTTACGGCTTGTGTCGGGCTCCGAACAGCGGCAGGCATTCGGTCAGCCCGGTCACTTCCACCGGTACGGTCCGATGCGATTCCCAGCGGATGCGCGTGAGACGTAGCCGCCGCAGTATCGCCGGCTTTCCTCGCACCGCGTGTACCTCGACACCGTCGGGTTCGTATCCGAGTTTGCGCGAGATCCGGTATGACGCCGGGTTGTCCTCGAACGCACCGGAGATCGCCGACTCGGCTCCGAGCTGGGCGAAGGCCAATTCCAGGACTGCGGAACGCATCTGCGTACCTATTCCTCGGCCGTGCTGTGTCCTGCCGAGCCATGATCCGGTGTTCACCTCTCGGCAGAGGGCGAAGTGCTTCGCGCCGACCGACTGGGTTCCGACAACCCTTCCGTCTTGCAGCACAACGAGATTCAGGACCCAATCGTCGACTCGCCAGTCGGCGAGACATCGCCAGTGCCACTGCAGCACGCGCTGTGCCCGTTCGTCCGGACCCGTATCCGTCCATTCGGCTGTGAACGGCTGTACCGCCAGGTCGTGCACGCCCTCGGCGGCGAGCCCGGCGAGGGCATCCAGGCCTTCCATGGTGGGCATCCACAGTTCCAATCGCGGTGTGCGCAAACGGAGTCCCGCCGGAGGCCAGTATTTCATCGGGCTCATGCCCGCCATCGTGCCTGCCGAATATCCTTCGCGGCCAGCGAATTTGCCGCGTGGTCCGCTGTCGGCCGCACGGTTCCGCAGGGTGACGCTCGAAACCGACCCCACCGGCCGTGTCGTGTCCATGTGCCTGGACGACTCGCGGTGTAGTCGAGTTCGCGCGGTAGCCGCGAGTTCAGCAGTCGCTCCACCGTGCCCCTGCTGATCTGGCCGAGCGGTTCGGGCGGCGCGGTGAGCAGCCCGCGCCGGTGCCCGTCCCGGAACAGACCGTCGAGCCGCTGATAGACGATCGCGTCGACGCGCTGTTCCACATGCCGGCGCAGCGCCGCATCGCCACGGCCGGTGGCGAGTTGCGCCGCGCCGATCCGCTCAGAGCTCGTCACCTGCCGCGAGCAGGAACCGCCGCACCTGCTCGCCGAATCGCATACCTTTCGCGAGTTCGGCTGCCGCGGTCAACCTCTGCTCGATGACTCCGAACTGCCTGTCCAGCACGGCGATCATCAGGGCCGCCGTGCCGCAGGCTGCTCGCGTTGTCAGGCGTCGCCGGTGACAACGAAGAGTTCGGCCAGGGCATAGGTCATCCAGGAGGCCCGCAGGCGGTATGCCTCTCTCGGGCCGGTAACTCGCAGACGCGGATACTTGCCGAGTACGGCGCGGGCGGCGTGCTCGGCCTGCAGTTCGGCCAGATTCGCACCGAGGCAGTAGTGCCGGCCGCGGCCGAAGACCAGGTCCGGGCGCTCGTGCCCGGCCGGGTCCAGGTGGGCCGAGCGCAGCGAGGCGTATACGGTGTGCCCGCGCGGGATGAGGACGCCGTTGATCTCGATATCGGTGAGCGGGAACCTGCGCACCGCATAGTTCATCGGTGCGGCGGTGCGGATCAGCCGCCGGATCAGCGGCGCGAATTCCTCTGGGCGGTCGAGTATTTCGCGGGCTCGCGCCTGGTGGTGGCGGACCAGTTCGTCCAGGACGAACGCGGTGGCACTGATCGTGTTCTCGAATCCGCCGATGATCGTCAGGAAGGCCAGGCTGACCAGTTCGTCCTCGGTGAGCCGATCCTGCCCGTCCCGGGCCGCGATCCAGGTCGAGAGCAGGTCCCGGCCCGGCCCGCGCCGCTTGTCGGCGATCGCGTCGCAGATCAACCCCGACAGGGTGGTCATCGAGCGGCGCAGCGCGTCGCGCTCGTGCGAGCCGTCGGAGCGCAGCAGCGGTGCGGAGGCTTCGCGGAAGGCGTTCAATTTTTCGCGGGGCAGTCCCAGCAGAGTTCCGGTCACGCGTACCGGCAGCGGTTCGCACAATCCGGTCATGAGATCGATCCGGCCTTCGGCGGGGAGTTCGGCGACCAGTTCGTCCACCGTGCCGGACACGATCTGTTCGTGGAACCGGTGGTGGCGTGGGCCGAATGCCTCGGCGGCGAGCCTGCGCAGGCGGCGATGGGCCTCGCCGTCGAGATTGAGCAGGTTGGCATCGAGCGCGGGCGGCAGGTGGTTTCCGCGAAATCCCATGGTGCTGTCGGCTTTCGCCGCCGAGACGCCCGGATCGGTGAGCAGCCGGGTCACCGCTTCGTAGCCGGTGACGACCCACACGGGCGAACCGTCGGGCAGTTCGGCCCGGTGCACTCCGGGCGCACGGGTTCGCAATTGTTCGTGCAGCGCGTCGATGTCGTGTGTGCTCGCGGCGAACGGAGAACTCCCCAGTGTCATATCTGCCAGCGTGCCAGCTGCGCGGGCATCCGGGTTCAGGAGGATGTCGCGGTGGTATTCGTATGGTCGCCCGGAGTGCGAGAAAGGGTGCGGCCCAGCGCGAGTGCGGCGGTGCGTACGGCGGGCGCGAGCAGTTCGGGCTTGAATCCGGCCGTGGGCACCGACACCGACAGCGCCGCGATCGGCTGTCCGGCGAGCAGCACCGGGGAGGCCAGGCAACAGCCGCCGAGGGCGGCCTCTTCGCGTTCGACGGCGACGCCGGTGCGCCGCACGGCGTCGAGTTCGCGTGCCAGCCGCACCGGGTCGGTGACCGAATTGCGGGTGTAGCTGCGCAACGGCAGGCCGAGCACCTGGGCGCGGATGTCCGGGTGCTCGAGCGCCAGCAGCGCTTTGCCGACCGCGGTGCAGGTCAGCGGGAGCCGTCCGCCGATCTGCGAGGGCAGGGGGAGCGCGGCGTGCCCGTGGATCTTCTCGACGTAGACGGCCTCGCTGCCGTCGCGGATCGCCAGGTGCACGGTCTCACCGGTCACCGCGTAGAGGTCCTGCATGAAAGGTAGTGCCGCCGAACGCAATCGGTACTTCAGCCCGACTCGTTCGCCGAGTTCGAACAGGGCCAGACCGAGTTCGAACTTGCTGCCGGTGCGGGACAGCCAGCCCAGTTCGACCAGCGCGGTCAGCACCCGATGCGTGGTCGAGCGCGGCAGCCCGGTGCGGGCGGCGACCTCGGCCAGCGACAGTCCCGTGCCCCCGGGAAAGGCGTCGAGCACCAGTGCCGAGCGCTGCAGCAACGATAAGTTGTCCCGTTTCATGGGACATATCCTATTCATGCGCGATCGACGGCAATAGCGTGCGTGGCATGACAACGGTGCAGAACGACACGATCGGCGCGGCTGCCGAACGACTCGCGGTGGCGGCGGCGACCGGAACGCCGTGCGCGCCGATTCGCGACCTGATCGGCCCGGACGATCTGGAGGCGGCCTACGCCGTCCAGAAGCGCAATATCGACGCGCGGCTCGCGAGCGGGCGGACCGTGGTCGGTCGCAAGACCGGCCTGACCTCGCCGGCCGTGCAGCGCCAGCTAGGCGTGAATCAACCCGATTTCGGGGTCCTGCTCGACGATTTCGACTGCACGCACGACGCCAGGGTCGATATCGGCAGGCTGCTGCAACCCAAGATCGAGGCCGAGATCGCCTTCACTCTCGCGGCCGGCATTCCCGACCCGATCACAGCGGCCGAAGCGCCGCGATTCGTGAGCCGGGTGCATGCGGCCTTCGAGATCGTCGACAGCCGAATCACGAACTGGGACATCAGTTTCGCCGATACCGTCGCCGACAACGCCTCCTCCGGGCTGTACGTGCTCGGCGACTCGCTGCCGATCGCGCAGGCCCCCGACCTCGCCGCGGTCACCATGACCGCGACGAGCGAGGGCGAGCAGGTCTCGACCGGCCGCGGTTCGGACTGTCTGGGCAGCCCCTGGGAGGCACTGGCCTGGCTGGCCAACACCAGCCGCGCCTTCGGATCCCCGCTGCGGGCCGGCGAGATCATCCTGTCCGGTGCGCTGGGGCCGATGGTCGCGGTCGCCCCGGGCGCTAACTATCGCGCCCACATCTCCGGAATCGGTTCCGTCACAGCATCTTTCACGGCATGACCACCACCTCACCCGAAAGCAGGACAGCATGAGCCGGATCAAGGCCGCGGTCATCGGGTCGGGCAATATCGGCACCGACCTCCTCATCAAACTCCTCCGCGTCGCCGAGCACGTCGAGATCGCCGTGCTGGTCGGCATCGACCCCGACTCGGACGGGCTCGCCCGCGCCCGCAGGCTGGGCATCAGCACCGTCGACAACGGTGTCCAGGGGCTCATCGCGCATCCGGATTTCGACGACATCCGCATCGTCTTCGACTCCACGTCGGCCAAGGCGCACCGGGCCAACGTGGCGGCGTTGCAGCCCTACGACAAGCGCATCATCGACCTCACCCCCGCGGCCATCGGCCCGTTCGTGGTGCCGGCGGTCAACCTGGACGAGCACCGCGACGCCCCGATCGTGAACATGGTGACCTGCGGCGGCCAGGCGACGATTCCGATCGTCGCCGCCGTCGCGGCGGTCGCGCACGTGCACTACGCGGAGATCGTGGCCTCCATCGCCTCGAAATCCGCGGGACCGGGAACCCGGGCGAACATCGACGAATTCACCGAGACCACCTCCGAGGCGATCGTGCGGGTCGGCGGAGCCGACTACGGCAAAGCCATCATCGTGCTCAATCCCGCCGAGCCGCCGCTGATCATGCGCGACACCGTGCTCGCCCTGGTCACCGATCCGGACCAGGCCGCGATCCGAAAGTCCGTGCAGGACATGGTCGCCGCGGTCTCCGCCTACGTGCCGGGGTACCGGCTCAAACAGGACGTGCAGATCACGAAGCTGGACGATGCCGAGTCGGTCGCCACCCTCACCGGCGGCATCGACCGGGGGCCAGGACTGTGGAAGGTGTCGGTCTTCCTCGAGGTCGAGGGCGCCGCGCACTACCTGCCCGCCTACGCCGGCAACCTCGACATCATGACCTCCGCGGCCCTGCAGGTCGCCGAACGGATCGCCGAAAACATGCTCTTGGAGATGGCCCGATGACCGAGACGACCACCCGCCCGAACGTCCTCGACGGCGCACCGCTCTACATCCAGGACGTCACCCTGCGCGACGGCATGCACGCCATGCGGCACCGGATCAGCCCGGAGAACGTAGCGGCGATCGCCGCGGCGCTCGATGCGGCCGGCGTCGACGCCATCGAGGCCACGCACGGCGACGGATTGGCGGGTCACAGCCTCACCTACGGGCCGGGCAGCAACACCGACCGGGAGTGGATCGAGGCTGCCGCGGCGGTGGTGCACCGCGCGAAGCTGACCACGCTGCTGCTGCCCGGCGTCGGCACCGTCGCCGAACTGAAGCAAGCCTTCGAACTCGGGGTGACCTCCGTGCGGGTGGCGACGCACTGCACCGAGGCCGACGTGGCCGCGCAGCACATCGGCACCGCCCGGGAACTAGGCATGGATGTCAGCGGCTTCCTGATGATGTCGCACCTGTCCGAGCCCGCTGAGCTCGCGCGCCAGGCGAAGCTGATGGAATCCTATGGGGCACACTGTGTTTACGTCACCGACTCCGGTGGGCGGCTGACCATGAACGGGGTCCGGGATCGGGTGCGCGCCTACCGTGATCTGCTCGATCCCGGCACCCAGATCGGCATTCACGCGCACCAGAATCTGTCGCTGTCGGTGGCGAACTCGGTGGTCGCGGTCGAGGAGGGGGTGACCCGGGTCGACGCCTCGCTGGCCGGGCACGGGGCCGGTGCGGGCAACTGCCCGATCGAGCCGTTCGTCGCGGTCGCGGACCACTCCGGCTGGAAGCACAACTGCGATCTGTTCGCGCTGCAGGACGCCGCCGACGACATCGTGCGCCCGCTGCAGGACCGCCCGGTCCAGGTCGACCGCGAGACGCTGACCCTCGGTTTCGCAGGTGTGTACTCCAGCTTCCTGCGGCACGCCGAAGCGGCGGCGAAGCAGTACGGGCTGGACACCCGCGAGATCTTGCTGGCCGTCGGCGAGCGCAAACTGGTCGGCGGCCAAGAGGATCTGATCACCGATATCGCACTCGACCTGCTGGCCGCGAAGCAGCGCTAGGGATCGACGCCGAATCGGGGGAGCGGTCACTGACCGAACTGTCCCGGCGCGGCGGGTCGCCAAGGCCACGATGTACCGGCTGGCGACCGCGCTGGGCGAACCATCAACCAGCCTCTCCCCGGCCCGGCCAAGTAGAGCCCGAGCAGGACACGGGAGCACAGGTCGGCCCCGGCTTTCACCGGGGCCGGCCGCGTTGCCGCCCGATGCGGCAAGCGCTCATCACCGGGGAGAACCGCTTTCGCGCGGGTACCGGCGTACTCGGCTGCTACACCCGTTGACACGGTCGGTGTGCGGTGGTTGAGTGAATTTGCAGCAGTGTAGCCAGCGGATGGTTTTGCTGGCCGTCGGAATTCCATCACACAGGCCGGTCGCTTCATTCGGCGAATCAGGTGTCGATCATGATCATTCTCGGAATCATTCTTCTCGTCGTCGGATTTCTCCTGAAAATCCACATCATCTGGATTCTCGGGATCGTGGCCCTGGTCATCGGCCTGGTGTTGCTGGCCATGGGGTCGATGGGGCGCGCGGTCGGCGGGCGACGGCACTACTTCTGACGCGGTCCCGATATCGGCCGTACGGGCACGCTCAACCGAGTTGAGGAGTCGAGATGGCTACCAGCACGATCGTCATCATCGTCATTGTCGCGGTGGCGGTAATTCTGCTCGTCGCCGGCTTGGTCCGGACAGCCGTTGTGAAACGCAAGGAGCACCGGCGCGCCCAGGCCGCGGACATTCGCGACAAGGCGACCGAACAATCGCGCGAGGTCGGCCGGCGACAAGCTCTCGCCGATGAAACCGCGGCCAAGGCTCGGGCGGCATCGGCCGAGGCCGACGCGAAAGCGGCGCAGGCCGCCAATCTGAGAGAACAGGCGGCCGCGAAACGCAGCGATGCCGCCGCGTCGCACGACGACCTCACGCGGAAATTCGAACAGGCCGACAAGATCGATCCGGACTCCGGTGGCCGCGGTCCGCGATCCGAAGCCGAGCCCGGCCCGGACTCCGGCGCCGAAGCTCGCGGAAAAGACCGGTCCGACGGTCGCTGACCCGCACGGTTCTCGTGCTCAGGGTCGGTGTCCCCACAGCGCGCGATGCGCTCGCGGCCAGAATTCGAAGCCCGCGGTCGCGAGGCCGCCCAGGCCGATGACCACGACCGCCGCGTCGACGCTGGTGCGCCCTTCGCGCGCCCAGTAGACGTCCTCGAGGTCCAGCAGCAGTGCCAGCTCGTCGACGATCAGCGCGGACGCGGCGCCGTACGAGGTGGCCACCACCGGGTGCCGGCGGGCGCGTTCGGTTCCCCGCAAGGCCACCATTCCCACCCCGGCGAGCATCGCGATGCCGATGTTGTAGTGGTGAAAATGCTTGCCCCCCAAGCTGAATCCGCCACCGGTAGGGCCGTGTCCGGCGCGGATCCAATGCGTGAGCGCCCGCGTGGCCCCGAATGTCGCGGTGAACGCCGCCCACGCCCACACCGCCGACCGCTCGCCGGGGCCCAGCGTCTCCGTCCACGCCCGCCGCACCTCGCGGGCCCGATGCTGCGCGGTAGCCAGGGCGGGCGGCGACTCTCGATCGGTCATCACCCCATCGTGGTACCGGCTCGCGTTCCGCACTCGTAATTCAGCGAATTTCCAGACAACCGGATGCGTTCGCGCCGTGCGCGTCGCGGCCTGCGCCTCACCTCACCGGGCGCTCCACCCGCCGTCCATGCGATAGCTGGCGCCGGTGACCGACCGGGCCGCATCGGTGCACAGCCAGCCGACCAGGGAGGCGACCTCTTCGGGCTCGATCAGATGTTTCACCGCGGATTCGCTCAGGAAGATCCGCTGCTCGACATCCTGTTCGGGAATACCGTGCGCCAGGGCCTGTTCGCTGATCTGCCGGTCGACCAGCGGGGTTCGCACGTACGCCGGGTTGACGCAATTGCTGGTCACGCCGTGTTCGGCGGCTTCGAGGGCGGTGACCTTGGACAGACCCTCCAGAGCGTGTTTCGCGGTGACGTAGGCGGATTTGTACGGCGAGGCGCGCAGGCCGTGCACGGAGGAGATGTTGATGATGCGTCCGTAGCCGCGCTCGTACATCCGCGGCAGCGCGGCCCGGATGAGCAGGAAGGGAGCCTCGACCATCAGGGTCAGCATGGTGCGGAATCGTTGCGGCGGGAAGTCGGGAATCGGGTGGACCGTCTGCACGCCGGCGTTGTTGATCAGAATGTCGCAGTCCAGTCGCAGCGATTCGAGTGCCTCGACATCGCAGAGATCGACTTCCCAAGCGGTGCCGCCGATCTCGTCGGCGACCCGCCTCGCGCCCGCGCCGTCGATGTCGGCCACGGTGACCGAGATGTTCGCGGCGGCCAATTCGCGGGCGCAGGCCGCGCCGATCCCACTGGCCGCGCCGGTCACCAGCGCGGAACGCTCGCGAACGGCGCGATCGGCCACAGAACGGGTCGAGTTACTCACGCGGCACTCACTTTCGGCTCGGACGGCGGATCGGGATCGCGGGAACGACGGCCATCGGGTCCGGTTCGATGGACCGGGCCGACGATTTACGATCGAAGAGAGTATTCGTGCACATCGACCGGCGTATCAATGGCCAGTTCCGCACTCGGGGTCTGCATGTACGCAGATTCCGGTCACATACCGCGCGATCGGGCCGCGTTCGAGCCCAGCATCCGGTCCCGCTGTTCGGCGACGGTGCTCCGGAGCGCTTGCAGGACGGCGGAAACCTCCGGTCGGCGCAGGGTTTCGGCGCGAGCGACGAGCCAGTAGGTCAGGCGCACGTCGGCCTGCTCGGGCAGAACCCGGACGAGGTCGGGGTGCCGGTCCGCCATGAAACAGGGCAGCAGCCCGAGCCCGGCTGCGGCCCGGGTCGCCTCGACATGGACGAAAACGTTGGTGGAGGTGACCGATTCGCGCATGGCCGGAGCGAAGCTCGAGGCCAGATCGAGATCGTCGACCTGCAACATCGAGTCGATGAAGTACACCAGCGAGTAGTTCCGCAGATCATCGAGCGTCTGCGGGACGCCGTGTGCCGCAAGGTAATCGCGTGATCCGTAGAGGCCGAGGCAGTAGTCCCCCAGGGGCATGGCCTCGGCGCGCCGCACGTTCGGCCGTCCGACCACGACCTCGATATCGAGTCCGGACCGCTGGATGGACGCCCGGCGGGTGGTGGCGATGATCTCGACGGCGATCTTGGGGTGACGGCGTTGTACCCGTGCGGCCGACGGGGCGGCGATGTAGGCGCTGAATCCGTCTGTCGCCGAAAGGCGTACCACCCCTTCCAGAACGCGGTCGCCGTCCGCGTCGGCGGACAGCGACCGGACCGCCGAATCCACCGCTTCCGCGGCGGCGAGCGCCTCGCGGCCCAACTCGGTGAGCTCCCAGCCGCCGGCGCCCCGGGCCAGTATCCGCCCGGCGAGCGTCTGCTCGAGCGCGGCGATCCGGCGCGAGATCGTGGTGTGGTTGAGGCCGAGTTCCTCTGCGGCACTGACGAACCGCCCCGACCGGGCGACCGCCAGCAGCACCAAAAGGTCGTCCGCGCTGGGACGCCGACTCGCTGGACCATCCGGCATATGTGCATTATCGCAGAACTGGGCTGCACAACTGGGCATTGCTCCCGGTGAATATCTGCGCCAATACTCATTCGTCACGAGATATGTGTTGGCCGTCACACGGCCGATGGTGCGGTCATGAAGGAGCAGTGCGATGAGGGTACGCAACACGCCGCCGGGCGGTGGCGCCGTGGGCACGGTGGCGAGCGGGCTGCGGCGGGTGGTGGCCGCGTCGATGGCCGGCACCGTCGTGGAGTGGTACGAATTCTTCCTCTACGGCACGGCCGCCACGCTGGTGTTCGGCAAGGTGTTCTTCGCCGCGGGCCGCAGCGATCTGGACGGCGTGCTCGACGCGTTCATCACCTACGCGGTGGGATTCGCCGCGCGGCCCTTGGGCGGCATCGTGTTCGGGCATTACGGCGACAAATTCGGACGCAAGAAACTACTGCAGGTGAGTCTGCTTCTGGTGGGCCTGTCCACCTTCGGGATGGGGTGCCTGCCGACGTTCCACCAGGTCGGGTACTGGGCACCCGCCTTGCTCGTGGCGCTGCGGTTCGTCCAGGGTTTCGCGGTGGGCGGGGAATGGGGCGGAGCGGTTCTGCTGGTGGCCGAGCACAGCCCGAGCCGTAGCCGGGGGTTCTGGGCCAGCTGGCCGCAGGCCGGAGTGCCCGCGGGCAACATGCTCGCGACCGTGGTGCTGCTGGTGCTGACGTCGACCCTGTCCGACGCGGCGTTTCTGAGTTGGGGCTGGCGCGTGGCGTTCTGGCTGTCGGCGCTGATCGTGCTGATCGGCTACTACGTGCGTACGAAGGTCACCGACGCGCCGATTTTCCTTGCGGCACAACAGGAATCCGAACGGGTGAAGGCGGCTTCCTACAGCGTGGCCGAGGTGTTGCGCCGGTATCCGCGCGGGGTGTTCACCGCGATGGGACTGCGGTTCGGCGAGAACGTGATGTACTACCTCGTCGTCACGTTCTCGATCACCTATCTGAAGGTGCACGTCAAGGCCGACACCCAGGTGATCCTGTGGTGGCTGTTGGCCGCGCACGCGGTGCACTTCGTGATCATTCCGCAGGTCGGCCGGCTCAGTGACCGCATCGGCCGGCGCCCGGTCTATCTGATCGGCGCGCTGGCGACGGCCACATGGGGATTCTTCGCCTTCCCGATGATGGACAGCGGCCACGACGCGGTCATCCTGACCGCCATTGTCGTCGGATTGGTGTTCCACGCGTTCATGTACGCCCCGCAGCCGGCGATCATGGCCGAGATGTTCCCCACCCGGATGCGGTATTCCGGTGTGTCACTGGGCTATCAGGTGACCTCGATCGTCGCCGGGTCGCTCGCGCCGATCATCGCGGTCCGCCTGCTGGACAGCTACGGCTCCTCGGTGCCGATCGCCTGGTATCTCGTCGGCGTGGCGGCGATCACCCTGGTGGCTGTCGCGTTCACCCGGGAGACCTACGGCCTCGACCTGGGCGCGATCGACGAGGCGGACGCGTCGCGGCCGGTCGCGGCCGAACGGCAACGCGCCTGACCGCCGGCCGCCCCGCGGCAGCTGGACTCCGCGCTGCGACGGGATCGAGGCCCGCGGCTCAGACCGCCGATGCCCGGTAGGCGGTGATGTCGAACGTCGCGTTCTGCTGGCGGAACGATGTCGCGGAGTCCGGCCACAGCAGGGTGAGGCGGCCGGTGCGCTCGTCGCGGTACCAGTTCGTGCAGCCGCCGCGGGTCCAGACGGTGTCGCGGGCCAACTCGTCGATGAGCCGGGTGGAGGACTGCACCGCCTCGGGAGTGACCTCCAGGACCGTATCGGTGCTCGAGGCCAGATGGTCCAAAGCGCCCAGGACATAATCGATCTGCGTCTCGATGACGTAGATCGCCGAATTGTGTCCCAGTGCGGCGTTCGGGCCGTCCAGGACGTACATGTTCGGGAAACCGTCGACGGTCGTGGAGGCGTGCGCGACCATGCCCTCGCTCCACCGCTCGGCCAGCGGCAGGTCGCCGCGGCCCCGGATCTGCTGCGCGATCGGCAGCCGGGTGGTGTCGAAACCCGTTGCGAACACCAGGATCTCGGGATCGTAGACGTTTCCGCTGGCGGCCTGGACGCCCTCGTCGGTCACCCGCGCCAGCTCGGTCGGCTCCAGCCGGACGTGCTCGAGTTGCAGGGTGGCGTAGTAGTCGTCGGAGAACAGGATTCGCTTGCAGCCGATCTCGTAATCGGGCGTCAGCGACCGCCGCAGCTCCGGGTCGCGCACCTGGCTCGACAGGTGGTCCAGCGCTCGCTGTTGCAGCAGGTCGATCTCGGGATGACGTCGCTTGCGGGCGGGGATGCTGCGTTCGGCCTCGGCGAACAACTCGTCCCGCAATGTCGTGATGGCGGCGGGGTCCGCGGCGAACTGCAGCATCTCCTCGTGGCTGTACAGCCGGTCGCCGCGCGGCAGAACGTAGGGCGCCGATCGTTGGAAGACCACGACCTCGCTGGCCTCGCCCGCCAGCCGCGGCAGGATCTGGATCGCCGATGCGCCGGTGCCCACCAGCCCGACCCGCTTGCCGACCAGCGACACCCGCGGATTCCAGCGCGCGGAATGCCAATGCCTGCCGCGGAATTCACGCAGATCGCGCACCTGCGGAAGCTTCGGTTCGGTGAGCCGCCCGGTGGCCACGACCAGGCTGGCGGCCGAGAAGCCGCCGCGACTGGTGTGCACGATCCACCGGCCGTCGGACTCGCGCCAATGCGCTTGGCGCAGCGTGCAATTCAGCAGCAGATGCGGTTCCAGGCCCTCCTGCCGCACGCAGGTACGCAGATATTCGTGAATCTCCGCGCCCTCGGCGAAGATCCGCTTCCAGCGCGGATTCGGCAGGAAGGAGAACGAATACAGATGGGCCGGAATATCGCATGCCACACCGGGATAGCGATTGTCTCGCCAGGTGCCGCCGACGTCGTCGGCCTGCTCGATGATCACGAACGATTCGCGCCCGCGCCGGGCCAGCTGCGCGCCCATGCCGATTCCAGCGAAACCGGCGCCGACGATGAGCACGTCGACGGGGGTGAGTTCAGACATCGGCGTATCCGGTGGTGCGCTGCTTCGCGGTCCGGCCCAGTGCCGCTGCCGCCTGTTCGACCTCGTGCCTGGTCAGGGACAAGCCGGCCTCGGCGAAGGAGTCGGGCGCGAGGCGTCCGTCCAGCAGCAAGCCGCCCAGGTCGTTGGCGCCGCCGCGCAGTAGCGAGATCGCCGCGTCGAATCCGAATTTCGGCCAGGCTGCCTGGATGTTCGCGATGCGGCCGTGCAGCAGCAGGCGTGCCACGGCATGTACCGCGCGGGTCTGCCGCCAGGACGGGCCGGGCAGCGAACCGACGCCGTGCGATACCGGGCCGGGAGTGAAGGGCATCGCGATGAATTCGCTGAAACCGCCGGTGCGGTCCTGGATTTCGGCGACCAGGCGCAGATGGGCGACCTGCTGCGCGGGCGTCTCGATGTGGCCGTAGACCATCGTGGAGGTGGAGAACAGACCCGCCCGATGCGCGGTCTCGATCGCGTCGACCCAGCTGCGCACCGGCAGGTCCGGGGCGCCGAGCAGCCGGGCGCGCACCCCGTCGTCGAGGATGCGCGCGGCCGTGCCGGGCACCGAACCGAGACCGGCGTCGCGGGCCGCGGCCAAGAAATCGGCCAGCGGCATCTCGCGTCGCGCGGCGCCGTCGAGCAGTTCGGGAACGCGCAGCGCGTGCAGATGGATCGGCCCGGCGGCGGCGATGGCGGCGATCAACGCCAGATAGTC